>WTJK01000075.1:10345-26610 GCA_011524855.1 Methanobacteriota archaeon
GTGGGCCATGAGCGCGACGTGACGGGCCTGCGCACCAATGGACGACGAAACCGTGACTACATGTTTCGGGCCGTGACGCCTCCCGGAAAAGACCGAGAACTCTTGCTGGCCATGATCGGCAAACTGAATCAACTGGCGCAGCACCCCGAATGGTACCATTCGTTGCTGACCACCTGCAACACCTCCATCGTCAACATCGTGAACCAAGTGACGCCAGGACGCATCCCGTTTTTGTGGCGCAATTTCCTCCCCGGCTACACGCCCAAAGCCGCTTTGAAATTGGGGCTGATCGAAGATTGGGGTGGACTTGATGCCACGCTTGAAGCGGCACGCATCGATGAGGTGGCGCAAGCTTGGGATGGAACGGGCGATTATTCGGTCATGCTTCGCGAGCATCTTCCGTCGTGATGGCCCTTGAATCGGTCACGAGAACGAGGTGACCGGTAGCGTAGTGCAACGTGATGGTGTCGCCCAGCGTCACGTTGTGCACGCCTCTCGATCCTGTGGGCAAGGTGGCGTCGTTGAGTTCAAATTTAGCACCCCTCAAGGTGAGCCCCTCGACATCGTGAACGGCCATCAGTGAGAAGGTGGCCCCGGGTCCAATTCGAAGTTGATGCTGCATGCCGGCGCTCAAGAATCGACGGGCTCCCCGCCCGTCCACCACGGTCACGTCGGCGGCGATGGCGGCGCATGCGAGCATGTTGGCCCATTCGTGCTGCAGGTCTCCACCCGTAGCGCCGACCACCAACAACGACCGGTGCCCTTGTGTTTTGGCCCATCCCATGG
Organism: Methanobacteriota archaeon; assembly: GCA_011524855.1. Taxonomy (GTDB): domain Archaea; phylum Thermoplasmatota; class Poseidoniia; order Poseidoniales; family Poseidoniaceae; genus Poseidonia. The sequence goes on from WTJK01000075.1 coordinate 11,132, forward strand.
CTTTGGCCAAGTCGTTCTTGGTCTGGTCGGGGATGTGCAGCACCTGCATGTCGGAGGGCAGTGCCTCCCTGCGCCCCGCTTCATCGATGCTGTCGAGGTCACCAACGACCGCATCGGGGGCCATCCCGTGCTGGAGGCACGGCCATACGGCTCCATCACAAGCCACGACCATCATGCTGTTCGGCTCGATGAGGTTCAGGTCTTCGGGGCGGAGGTCGCCGTTGGCCACGACAGCACAGGTGGGCGCCTCCATGGCTTCTGCAACCGTTCTGCCTTCTCAAAGGCACGGTCAGCGGCAAACCGGGTTCTGACCCCCTACGGGGGTCATCCATGAACAAGCATTTTCTATGTCCGCGGCTGTGGTGAGCGCATGACGCCACGCCGTGATGCATTTTTGGTTTCCAAAAGCCTCCTGTTGGTGGTGTTTTTCCTCCTCGCTTCTGCGACGCCACTGGTGCCACCCGCTGAGGAGCCGGCCCGGTTGGGCGACGCTGTGTCCCCGGCCATGACGAGCCTGCACACGGCCACTGACGGCTTTGGTCACGATTTCGGAGGGACCAACATTGTCCACGACGGCCTTGATGACGCCAATGTTCGCATGGAATCGCTCCTGGAAGGGTTTGAACGAACCGTCCGTCCTGCGCTCGACGGCGAACAGCCAGGGACACCTGACTTGACGGTCACCCGGTACGGCACGCAGCACTGGTGCTGGACCACGGCCGAAGGCACCGTGCGCACGGCGATCATCGGTCACACGGGTGTGGCCAACGGCAACGGCAGTTTGGTGGACAACGTGGCCGCAACGAACCTCACCGACCTCGTGGACTGCGCCATCGCCGTCACGCCCAACGAACTCCAACGCGTGCTGTACGCCGATGGGAGCGACCTCAAAATGGGGCGCTACGCCCTTGAAAGTCAAACCTACTGGGACGGCCCACGCTGGCACACGCGGACCATTTTCGAAGACGTGAACGCAACAAATCTTGCGTTGAGCATCCATCCCGATGGTGTGGAATGGGGCTTGATGCGCGATGATCAGGGCGCACTTCACCAGGTCAACTTCACCGGGACGTATTGGCTTTCATCCGTGCTGGATGCCGGGCCGGTCGGCCACGATTTCGAATTGGAGATGGACGCCAACGGCGTGGCCCACATCCTCTACACGTTGCCGGCACGTGGAGAAGTGATCCTCCTGCGAGTGGATGGCGAAGACCTCGACCGACGTGTTCTTTCCAGCGACATGACAACCGTTGACGCTGTCGGCATGGACTTGGACCGTTCCAACATTGAACAGGTTGCCACGGCCCAACAAGGCAGCACCTCCTTCTCCATCGACCTCATTCGGTCGCTGGCGGGCCAGGACACCGGGCGCATCGACCCCACGCCCAGCGCCGTGCTCGACGCAGGGCTGGAGGACGCTCTGGAGGGAGCCGTGGCATTGGGCGACCTCAATCACGACGGCCTGGACGATGTGGTCGTTGCCACGCCGACGGCTTCGAGCCAAGGCCACAGCGAAAACGGTCGGTTGGACGTGTTCTACGGCGGTCCTGACGGTGTCTCAACATCACCCGACGTCACCCTCGAGGGGACGCACGACGGGGCCCACTTGGGTTCAGCCATGGCCCTCGGTGATGTGAACGGTGACGGTCACACCGACCTGGCCCTCGGCGTGGCCGGTTTCCGCCCATCCAACGCCAGCCTTGACGACGGGAAGGTGCAGATCCATCTCGGCGGCATCAACGGCCTGAGCGTAGCACCTGCCTTCACGGTGTCCGGTCACAACGGCGAGCGCTTGGGATCCCTGGCCGTCATGTTGGAGCGCACGGGCCAGGCCAACGTTCTGGCGGTTGGTGCAGCCAACCATTCCATCGTGGTTGATGCCTCGACCACGCACGTGGGCAAGGTCAACCTCTACGCCAGCAACGAAACTGGCCTCTTTCCCCTTCGCAACCTCACGCAATCGACCGTGGCCGAAGCCATGTTCGGTCGTTCGATGGCAGCTTGTGACATCAACGGGGACGGCCTGGACGATTTGATCGTCGGCAACACCGGTACCTACGCCGATGCAGCGACCTACTCCTCGGTGGAATACTTCACCGCCACGTCCACCGGCTACGATGGAACACCGGCTCACCGAGTCGAATCCAACATCCAAAACCGACTGTTCGGCCACAACGTGGCGTGTTTGGGTGACGTGCACGATGACGGTTTTGAGGACCACATCATCACCGAGCCGTTCAACGGCACCACGGCATTTGCAGGCGGGAAGTTGTGGCTGTTCAACGGCACGGACGGTTCCATGACCAGCGAACCGGACTGGACCTATGCGCCTGCCCAAGCCAACGCTCGTATCGGTGAAGCCATTGTAGCGGCTGGTGATGTCAACGAGGACGGCTACAACGATGTCCTCATCTCCACCGTCGGAGGAAACGCCGCCGGCGCTCTGCATCTTTACCTTGGTTCCAGCACAGGTCTCCAAGCCGACGCTCAACTCGTGGCACAGGGAGAGACCGGTGACAGGCTGGCCAGCCGCATCGCAGCGTTGGGCGATCTCAACGGCGACGGCTTGGGTGAAGTGGTGTATTCCCTTCGCACCGATCCCTCCAATGCACAAAACGACCATGATATGGTGTTCGAGGTCCTCTCGGAACGGGATTGGGAGTCCATCAGTTTCGTTCTCAACGGCGATTTGGAACATCTTGAGCTGGGCACCGCAGGACGGGGTGAAACCAGTCTGCTCTACGCTCACAACGAGGATGGTGAGCATCACCTTACCAAACTCGAGCACATGAACGACGGTACACCTGCGGGCCGCTGGGTGTCCACGGTGTTGGACACTTCGTCGGTGGCCACACCGGGGCTTTCCTTTGCTGTGGGTCCTGCAGGTCGACCGTATGCGGTGACCAACAACGGGACTTCGGTGCTTGCTTACACGTCCATCGACGCCTACACTGCGGTTGAACAAACCATGGTCGATCAGGGCACGATGGGCCAACACCTTGGCTCAACACTGGACAACAACGGCCATCAGTGGCTGGCTTACACCTCCGGAGGAGGGCATCAGCTCTATTTCACGGAGGAGACGAGTTCCTCATGGAACACCGGCTTGGTGCGACAATCAGCCACCCTGACCGGTCCGGTTGAAGTGTTGGCCAACGCGACCAACGTGCCCCACCTTCTCTACCGCTACGGAACGGGACAACTTGAGTTGGCCATCAACGACGGCGCGTGGACCCTCCACCCGCTTGGCGGCGCCGACCAGGTGCTCAGTGAGGACCACCCGGTGCAGTTGCTCGATAACGGATCCCTCGTCGTGGCCGTCGCCGCTCAAGATGCGAACGGCACCTCGACGGACGTTCAGTTGTGGACGTACAACGGCACCAACATCTCCGTGTCGACCGTGGCCAGCAACGTCGCCGTCGCCAACCTTCGCATTGGGTTGACCACGGCAGCCAACGGTTCCCTGATGGTGTGCACCGCCAGCGCCAACGGCCAAGTGCAACTTTACGTTCAGAACGGCACCGAGGGGTGGTTCAGCAACCCTGTGGCGCTTGTCAACGGCTTTTCCGGCCGACACCACTTGGTGTGCCAGCCCAATGCCATTGCCGTGGCCAACCCCTCCAATGCGGTCTATCTCTCGCTGGAGGACAACTCCACCAACTGGACGCAAATGCCACGCCCACCCGCAGCCCACGCTGACGGTCCGTTCGATTTCCACCCCGGAGATGGATGGCTCGTCACGGGGGACCCCCAAACGCAGGAGCTGCTTCACCACCGGTTGAGCAACCACGGGTTTTGGGTCACGGCACCGTTGACCGGCGTTGTGGCCACGGGCAACACCGGTGCTCACGTCAACGACGAAGGTGTCATTCACATGGCGTACTGGGATGCCACGGAGGACGATGTTGAGGTGCTCCGCTTCTACCCGGATGCGGATCGTGATTTGGTGTTTGACGAGGTGGACGCGCTTGCGTTGCTGGCCGATCAGTGGTCCAACGGTGACGGCGACCATTACGGTGACAACCCCGACGGCCCGATGGCCGATGCTTGCCCCAGCGTCAGCGGCACGTCCGCCCACATCGAGGCAGGTTGCCCCGACATTGACACGGACGGCTGGTCCAACAGTTTGGATGCGTGCACCGACGATGGAGGGACCTCATGGATCGACCGGTACGGTTGCGAAGACCGCGATCAAGACGGTTGGTCGGACAACTTGGGCAGTTACCTTAACGGCGACGTGTTCTATTCGAATTGGAAACAAGCGTTGGACACCGATGGCGACGGTTTCGGTGACAACCACGGACCGGATTGTTGCGCAACCGTGCTCGAACCGAGCGGCGCTTCCACGCTTCCCGACGTGTTCCCTTACCTCGCCAGCCAGTACCAGGACTCGGACGGTGACGGGTTCGGCGACAACGACTTGGACGCTGAATTCGGTGACCTGTGCCCCTACATTTACGGCCTCTCTCATCTCGACCGGAACGGGTGCGTCGACACGGATGGCGACGGCGCAAGCGACCCTTCCAACGCATCGCAACCCCCGTATTATGATTGGACCGTTGAGGAACACGGCGCGGACCTTTGGCCACTGGACGGGACCCAATGGATGGACACGGACGGCGACGGATACGGCGACAACGGTTCGCTCAATGCCACCAACCCCGACCAGTTCCCCTTCCTTGAAGCGGTGGCGACGGACAACGATCTCGACGGGTTCCCGGACGAATGGACGGATCTTTACAACGGCACCAACAACAACGGCTTGCTGCTGGACGGTTGCCTCGACGAATGGGGCAATTCCACCAGTCCGGTCCCCGGATGTTTGGACAGCGACGGTGACGGTTTCCGCGACGTGTACACGTACGATACCGATGGCACCACCGGCCTTCGCACCAACCAGCAAGGGGACGCCTTCCCCTCCGATTCCACACAATGGTCCGATGAAGACGGCGACGGGTTTGGTGACCAACTCGACGGCGAGAACGGCGACCGCTGCCCGCAAGAACCCGGCGTGCTCAACGGCACGGCACCCAACGGCGCTTCATCGGGCATTGGCTGCCGCCAAATCGACGTGGCGGACGAAGACGGCGACGGCGTCATCAACGAATTGGACACCTGCCCGCTCACGCCACCGGCCGCTTCGGTCAACGAGGTTGGATGTGCTGACGCACAACTCGACGATGATGAGGACGGTGTTTCCAACGCAGCGGATGTTTGTCCGAACAGTGGAGCCTCTGCCAGTGTGGACGATCAAGGGTGCACCGAGGAACAGCGCAACATCGACACCGACGGCGATGGTATCAACGATCCAAACGATACGTGCCCCGGAACGGCTTCGGGCTCGACCGTTGACGCCTCTGGCTGTGCGGAAGACCAGCGCGACACCGACGGTGACGGCGTCAACGACGCCGACGACGCCTGCGTGAACACGTCGGCCAGTTTGGTGGCCTTCGTCGATGCCACCGGTTGTGTCGATGAATCTGCGCTTGAGGTTGATGTCGACGGTGACGGATACGCCGGCCCCCACCGGTACGACATCGATCCCGATACCGGTCTCTACCTCAACCAGACCGGGGACGCCTTCCCCAGCGATGCAACGCAGTGGCTCGACACCGACGGCGACGGCTACGGGGACAACCCCGACGGCAACAACGCCGACGAGTGTCCCGAAGAGGCAGGGACGTCCTTCCGTGACTTCTTGGGATGCGAGGACGACGGCGACGGATGGCGAGATCAGTACGAGGATGAAGCCCTTCGCAACGATGCCACGCAGTGGCGGGACACGGATTTTGATGGGTACGGTGACAACTGGGGCAACGCTGCATGGAACACTTCCCGTACGGCGTACTACGAGCGACTCAACGCCAACGGTGGAAACCTGGCCGATCCCGGCCAATTCATTCTCGGAGCCACCAACGCGGACCTCTGTCCCAACACGCCCAATGCGCTGCGGGCTGAGGTGGACGAGGACGGCTGCCACCCATCAGAACGTGATTCGGACGAGGACGGCGTGGTTGATCTCTACGATGCGTGTCCTACAGAAGCACGTGGCCCGGACGGCTTCAACGACGGCTGTCCTCCTGCCAGCGACGATGAAGACGACAGCGGCGGGTTGTTGTCGGGCGCAGCAGGTCAAGCCGTGATGTACGGAGGTGCCGGCCTGGGTGTGCTCGTGGTGTTGGGCGTGCTCCTCCGGTTGGTTCGCAGCGACGAGGACGACGACGAAGACGACGACGATTTCTTCGATGATGAGGACGATGAGGACGACGATGTGTTTGCCAAACTCGATACAAAACCCGCTCGCTCCCGTCCGAACCGTGCTCAACCGCAGGGTCGTCAGCGTGCAGGGCCAACGTCAGGACCATCTCAACGAAGCAAACCGTCTTCCAGCGGGCCCAGCAGAGGCCCTCCCGGTCGGGCTCCGCCCGGTGGTGCATCGAGCGGCCCTGCACGTGGGTCCGGTCCGCCCGGCCGGGCAGCTCCCAAACCCGCAGCGAAGGTCGCCAAGAAAAAATCCGTCACGACCCAGGAAGCGTCGGGCACCAAGGTGCGCAAAGCCAAGATTCAGGTGGACATGAGCATCTTCGAGCCGTGGCAAGCGGACGACCGTGAAGCGGCGGTGGAGTGGGTGGTCGGTGCGCTGGCAGACGGCGAGGACGAACGAACCATGCTCATGCAACTTCAAGAGACCGGTTGGTCGGCGGAACAAAGCCGTGCCATCTGCGACCTTGCTCGCAACCGTTGAGGCGCCATCATCGTGAGGAGTTAAATGGGGAGCGCGGCTCGCCGGGATGAGGTCGTGAAACGTGGCAGAAGGTGACCCGTCAACCGGTGACATCGAGGTTGACGATGCAGCCGCCTACTTCGGCGTCACCGAATCATCGGACATCCTTCACGCCATGATGGCCATGACACGTCAAGACGCCATGGTGAAATTCTTTGATTTCCTCTCTGACATTGTCTTGCAGCCCGGCGATTTTGATTTCGAAGCCGCCAGCGAACGGATGGCATGCGAAGGCGGTGAGATCTACTACTTGGTCGCCGGTCACCTGGGTCTGATGAGCATGCCCGACCCCCTCCTGGATGCGCTTGGCGAACCCAACTCGTCCGGAGAAGCCTCGGGCCCAGGGCTCAGTGGCTTGACGGAGGACCAGCGCACGGCCATCAGCGCCCTTGCCGACCCGATGCGGATGATGAAACTCTTTGCCGTCGCCCACCAAACCGGTGGCGCAGATGAAGTGCTGAGCTACCTCAACAACTTGGATCGGTTCATGAGCGACGTGGCGTCTTCAGCCGAATCATGGAGCGCCATCAACCGTGAATTGACCGCAGCCTTGGACGTGGCCGGTCACGTGTTGCCTATCGCCACGTTGGGGAGCGGTGCAGCCTCCGCCACCACGATCGAGGTCACCGCCACCGTACCTCCACCCGCCCCTCAGCCGGTCGAACCCGTTGTTGAGCCTGCTCCTCCATCAGCAGTTCCTTCTCCATCACCACCGCCTTCCGTCGACCCCGAGCCCACGGCCAGTTCAACCGTGCCGTTGCCGGGGACGGAAGCACCGAGCAACGTCGCACCGTTGCCAGCTCCTGCGGCTCCATCGGGCCCCTCCGTCGCCCTCCCTGATGTTCCTGCCGCCAAAGCGGCCGTGACCGCTGTGAACCTTGAGAACGAGAAACAAGCCCAGCGTGCGGCGCAAGATGCGTTCGCGGGTGCGTTTGACATGGAGTTGACGGCGGAAACGGCAGCGCCACCCGTTCAGCCAGAGACCGTGGCTCCCGTTGAGGAAGAAGAAGAGTTCGTGAGCGCAGCCGAGCATTTCATCGCTGCAGATGAGGACGGGAGCGGTGCCTTGTCCGTTGAAGAGTTGGCACAAGCCACCGGGACAACGGTCGATGAGGCCAAGGAATTGCACGCTGAGGCCGATGTTGACGGCGACGGGAGCGTGACCCTCAGTGAATTCATGGCCTCTTCGGCAGCCGAGAAAACAGTCGGTCTTCCTCGACCCGTTGCACCGGTTCGCAAACCGCTCGGGGCGGGCTCCAATGCATCAACCGCTCCAACATCACCGCCTGCTCCAGCACCGTCAGCCCCAACCCCCCAAGGGCAGCCAATGCCCCAACCTCAGCCTGGCTGGCAACAGCAAGGGGTGCCACGACAGGGTATGCCACAGCAGGGATGGCAGACGCAGCCTCAACAGCCCATGGGCTGGCCCCAACAGCCCCCCATGCAACCCGGCTGGCCTCAACCACAAGGTCCCGTCGTCCAACCCACCATTCGTTCAGGCGTGCATTGTCGCGGCTGCGGTATCGGTCTTGACCCTTACTGGCGGTTTTGCCCCGTGTGCGGGCAGCAAAACCTGGGTTACTGACGGTCAGGCGACTTGCTCGCCTTGGTCGATGATCAGCGTGTCGTCAAGCCAAATGCTGGGTGAGGCAAGGACACCGGAGATGTTGATGCCGACGTTGGCGTGACCTCCGTGCCGGGTGTTGTCGCCAATTGACACATAGGCGCTGCCCAGGCGTTTCTCATCCTCAAGCACGTTGCCGACCAAGCGCGCTTGAGGGTTCATCCCAAAGCCAAACTCAGCGACGGTCCACACGTTTTCCTGCTCCTTTGGTTTCAGGCGTTTGGCGGCTTCGCCGTAGGCTTGGCGAATCTTACCCGCAGTGGTCCCCCCTTTGACGTCCACGACCAGACCGTTTTCGACGGTCAAGGTCACGGGCTCATCGACCAGCATGGAATCCCATGACCCGTCGATGACCACCGTTCCGTTCATGCTTCCCTCTCGAGGCATCACGAAAATTTTCCCAGCGGGCAGATTCGTGACGATGCGAGGACGATTGCAAATGCCGTGATCGTCAAGGTTCCAATCTCGCCAGTTGACTTCAAACGTCACGTTGGTGCCGTTGTCGGATTTGACGTTCACGATGCGCTTGCGACGCAGCACGTGAGCGAGATCGCTGATGGCACGTTTGATGGCGATGAAATCGGCCGACATGCCGCCTTTGGTGAACATGTCCTTGGTCAGCCCCGGCATCGTGGCCACCCGAGCACCGTCGTTGGCGGCTTGGCGCACGGCCTTGGTGTGGGTCAAGGAATACTTGGTGGGGGCAATGACCACCTGCTGTTGCCGCATCAGTTGCGCCACCGGGGTTGGCGGTTCGTCGCCGTGGTGGCGCCCCTTGGGCATCACGATGAGCAGCACGCGATCGGACCGATTGCTGGCAGCCTCATGCAGTGCTTTTCCAATGTCGGTCGTGGTTGAGTCGCACACGATCAGCAGGTTTTCTCCTCGCCTCAAATCCATGCACGTTTGGACCACCATGGTGGCACTGGCCATCATCGCTGCAGCTTCATCCAGTTCATCAACCGGCACGGCATGGTTGGAGGCTTCTTCAGCCCTGACCGGTTCGGGAAACCCTTCTTCCTCAAGGAGCAAGGCTTCGATGTCCGGGTCGACGGGCGGACCTTCAGGGCTCTCGTTCCCTTTCTTGCGGAAGGAGGGAGCCATGCTCAGCGCTGGTTGAAGTGATTCTTGAAGGTGCGCATCCCCCTTTCCTTTTCGTACCGTTTCAGCCATTGACAGGGGACGGTCGGGTTGAAGAACGACCACCAAGTCCTGCAATTATGGACCTCTATTCAGAATTTCACGAGCGCGTCACAAACATCCACCGTTTGGCTGCACTCCAAGGCCATCTTGGATGGGACCAGGAAGTCTTGATGCCTGCCAAAGGCGGTGAGGCGCGCGGCGAAATGATGGCGTGGTTGGCCGGCCAGCGCCACGAGGCGCTGACCCACCAACGAATGGGAGAACTGCTCCAGGCGTTGGAATCCGCTGCCTTGGACGCTGACCAGCGCGCCAACGTCCGTGAAATGCGCCGCGCTTACGACCAAGCGGTTAAGCTGCCCAAAGCGTTCGTCGAAGCTTTCGCTCAGGCGCGTTCAAACGCATTGGTCGCCTGGCAACAAGCTCGAACGGCTTCGGATTTCTCTGCCTTCGAGCCAGCACTTTCCGAACTCATCGACATGACCCATCAAAAAATTGCACATCTGGGGGTCACCACGACCCCGTACGACGTCTTGCTCGATGAATACGAGACCGGCATGACGGTGGCCGATTACGACCCGTTGTTTGCAGGGCTGAAGGAGCGGCTGGTGCCGTTGCTGAATTCGATCACAGAGGCACAATCCACCATGGCACCGCTCGGCGACTTGGGCGACACCCGCTTTCCAGAAGAACAGCAAGCGGCGTTCTGCAAACGGGTGTCGGAAGCCATGGGCTTTGATTTTGAAGCCGGCAGAATGGACGCTTCCACGCATCCGTTTTCTGCTGGCTTGTGGCCAGGTGACACCCGGTTTACCACGCGTTTTGATGAAGAAGACCCCTTTTCTTGTCTGTATGCTGTGATGCACGAGACGGGCCATGCGCTCTACGAACAAGGCCTCGACCCAGCCCATCGGTACACCCCGAGAGGCGATGCCGTTTCCTTGGGCGTGCACGAATCCCAGAGCCGGTTTTGGGAGAACCAGATCGGTCGGACCCCCGCCTTCTGGAAGGTGGCGTTGCCATGGTTCAAGGAAGCCTTTCCTGAGGCGCCCTCTCTCGATGAATCGACGTTGAACCTCGTTGCCAATCAAGTGGAAAAGGGCTTCATTCGCGTCGAGGCGGATGAAGTAACATACAACTTGCATGTGATGCTTCGTTACGAGATCGAGAAGAAAATCTTCAATGAAGGCTTGGCGGTCGGCGACATCCCTCACACGTGGAACACGATGTTCAAATCGTGGTTCGGGCTGGACGTCCCCAGCGACGACCTCGGCTGCCTCCAGGACATCCACTGGTCCATGGGTGCGTTCGGCTACTTCCCAACCTACACCCTTGGAAACCTGTATGCAGCTCAACTGCTTGACGCCATGCGAGACGATCTTGGGGACGTGGATGCGCTGGTGGAGAGCGGCGATTGGTCGCCGTTGCTCGCTTGGTTGCGACCCCGAATTCACGAACGAGGAAGCGTTGTGTCGCCTGCACAGCTCATCGAGGATGCCACCGGCTCGGCTCCACGACCCGAACCGTTCCTCGATTATGTTGAGGCCAAATACCGTGCGCTCTACGGGCTGGCTTGATCACTGCCAAGGGGTCATGATCAACGGTTCTCCGACGGAGCCGGGTTCCACCAACAATCGACCTTTCGGTCCGGTTGAGGAGGTGCGTTCAAACACCGGGACACCGCCAACGATGGTCACTTGGGCCCAACCCACCAACGCTCGTCCTTGGAACGGGTTCCAGCCGACACGGCTCCACGCGTTGGCGTCTTCAACGGTGACAGGGTTGTGCATGTCCACGAGGACCACGTCCCCGTCGTACCCCTCTTCCAGTCGACCTTTCCCAATCATGTTGTAGCAGTCGGCCACGTTGGTCGACATCCACCGTACCACGTCGTGGATGGTGCACGCACCTGCCTTGGCGTGCGTGAGCATGACGGCAAGGGAGGTCTCGACACCGGGCATGCCGCTGGGCGCATCGGGGAAGCCAAGGGCCTTGGAATCCAACGTGTGAGGGGCGTGGTCGGTGGCAATGCATTGGATGGCACCGGTGTTCAAGCCGTTCCACAGCCCGACTCGATCGGCTTCGTATCGGATGGGTGGATTCATCTTCAGGCGCGTCCCGTGGGCCTCTACATCGTGTTCGTTGAAGGTCAAGTGTTGGGGCAATGTTTCCGTGGTGATGATGGCGCCTTCTCCGCTGTGTTCGGATGGCAGTGTGGTGATCCCCTCAAGCCATTCGGCTTCGATGCCGCTCGTCAGGTGCAGGACGTGCAACCGGTGGTCGTGTTGTTGGGCCAACTCCACCGCCAGTTGCGTCGCCAACAAGGCCGTGACATCGTCTCGCCATTCGGCGTGAGCAGCCATGTCCGTTCGCCCTTTGATGGCTTCAAAGCGCTCGATGAGGCGTTGCTCGTCCTCGGCGTGGACGGCGATCAGCCCCCCAGTGTTGGCGAAAATGTTGTCCAACGCAGCCCGTTCATTTACCAGCAAGGTACCGGTTGACGATCCCATGAAGACCTTGATGCCACAAATACCGGGTATGCTCATCGGACGTTCGGGGGTACCCACCGCTTCTTGCAGGTCAGCCACGTTGTCGGGGGTGGCCCCAATGAAGAAACCGTAGTTGTTGACGCATTTGGCGGCCGCTGTATCGAGTTTCATGCGCATACCGGCCATGTCGGTGATGGAGGGCTTGTTGTTGGGCATGTCGAGGAAGGACGTGACGCCACCGCTCACAGCCGCAGCCGATCCCGAACCCAAGTCTTCTTTTTCGGGCTGGCCCGGGTCACGGAAATGGCATTGCGGGTCGATGGCTCCGGGAAGCAAGTGCAATCCGGTGCCCTCAATGAACAACTCGTCGTTCAGGGGTTCCAGCGGGGTGGACGAGACGGTTTCAATCACCCCTTCTCGGATACGCAGATCGCCCACAAGCTCGGCGCCTGGAAGCAACATGGTGGCGTTGTGGATCAAGACGTTCCCTTTCATGAGCATCCCTAGACGTTCCCAGCCGTGTTCGGCTCATGAACATGGTGCCGTCAGCGCCGTCGAGCCGCAGGTGGACGAAACGAAGCACACACCTCGTCGTCCATGTCCATGTACGGTCCACCGATGAGGTCGACGCAGTAGGGGACGGCTTTCCAGACCTCGTCGATGGTCTCTCGAATCGCCTTGGGCCGGCCGGGGAGGTTGAACACCAAGGACCGGTGCCTCACACCGCCCACTTGGCGAGAGAGAATGGCAGTAGGAACGTATTGCAAGGAAATGGCCCGCATCTGCTCGCCGAAGCCGGGTAGCATTTTGTCGCAGACGGCCTCCGTGGCTTCGGGCGTGACATCCCTTGGTGCAGGCCCTGTGCCGCCCGTGGTCACCACGACGCTGCATCCAACACGGTCGGTTAACTCGATCAGCGTTTTCTCGATGACCGCCTGTTCGTCGGGTACACACCGATACTCAGCCGTCCACGGGCTTCGCAGCGCTTCCTGAAGGAAACCGAGGATGGCTGGGCCACCCTCGTCGGCGTAGGCACCTTCACTGGCCCGGTCGCTTACGGTCACGATGCCAATACGCACGTGCTCTCCAACGTGGCCTTCAACCCCGCTTTGGCTCGTCCTCGCTTCCATGGTGCGCCCTCAGTGTTCACCGTACTTGGCCACAATGTCGGCATGAAAGTTGTCGAGAAGGGTGTCTTCGAACAGTTCGGTTTGACGTCGCATCTTCGTGGAACGAATGTGAAGCACGGCCATGAGGATAAACACGATGATGATCATCGGAATGAAGACCTCAAGCTTGTACTGGTGCATGAATTTCACGATGCCCTCAGCGGTGTAGGCCCACGTGATGGAAGCGATGGCCCCGCCGATGAGGGTGGCGAGCAGCACCCGCATGAATTGCATGCGGGACAACAAGCCCAGCATTGCACCGACCAGAACCCCCGAGGCCATGAAGGGAATCCACACGAACACAATGAGGCCCCAGAAACCCCATTTGTTGATCATTTCACGCTTTTCGTTCGCCATGAATTCCACGGTAGAAAGGGTGTCCCCGAGGAACTTGGTCTGGAGCACTCGTCCACCGAGCCCGTCTTGTTTGGCGACCGCCACGATGCGTTCATCGTTCTTGGCTTCCTTTCGCTCAACCCGACCCGCCCCCGACCGGTCGGCCAGCGTGGAGACTTCGTTGCGCGTTTTGACGATGAGTTCCTGCGAGCCCAGGTGGTCGGCGTTTCGCTGGTGAATGAACGAGTAGAGTTCATCCTTGATTTGTGCAGCGGTTTTGCTGAACCGGAAAAAGGCCAGCCGTTGCGTCGGCCGATAGATCACCGAAACGAACACGACCCGGTCGTCGCTGGTCACCACGGCACCCTTCATGTCAACGTCGGAACGGCGGGTGAAAAAGAGGTCCAAACTGTCACGGACGTCGTCTTCGATGCGAGAGAGGGAATGGAGCTCAGAGAAAAACGTGGAGTAATCTTGTTGTTCGGTGGGCTCGAGTGGCTCTTTGTTTTCCTGAAGACCCAAGCCCACCCCGGTGTCAAAATCGATGACTTGACCAGCGCCGATCACGCGGACGTTGAGTTGGACCGGCTTGAACACTCGGAACAGGGCAAATTCCTCAAGGAGCACACGAAGAATCTCTGAACGGACCTCCTTGGAGTCAGAGAGGGTGTTTTCGGTGTTCTTGTACGCCACCATGATGTCAATCGAAAGGTCACGTACCTCCACCTTGAACAAGTCCGCATCGACCAGAATGCCGTGTTTGCTGGCAGCATCTTCGACGGTGTCCTCCACCAGCCGAACAATGTGGTTTCGCGAGAGGATGTCGTCCGTGTCCTGGTGGTACACTTTGTACATCACCGGGTAGATCACCAACAAGGACACAACAGACAAAGACAGCGAAATGAACGCCATCCACCATGCTGGGATGCCCGCTGCGCCACCTGCCAGCATGGCCGTCTCGCGTCCTCCACCGACCTCAGCCCCCATCAAAATGTAGCCCCATTCACCCAGATCTTGCACGGACCAACACGACCGAGGGCCGGCGTCCTCGATGCGCACCTCAGAATGCTCCTCATCGTTGACAAAGGGCAAGAACGCTAACGTTTCTTTGGAAACGGTGTGCTCAAAGGTCACAGCATCGGTTAGGCTGCTGTTCAAACCTTCGACTCGGGGGCTGGAACGGTTGTCTTCGGTGTGGACGTCCACACGGAATTTCAGTTCAAAATGGCCTTCGGGGAGGCCTCCAAACCCAACCTCGCTGGTGGCCTTGGTTGAGCCGGACGTTTCATCGATCACGACCAACGATTCGTTTTGCCACCCTTCAACGATTGATTTGGTGCCCCCTTCATTGATTTCAAACAACGAATGGTTGAGGAACGCCACGCCGTTGGGCAGATTGTGCGCTTCGAGCTTGAACCGTTCGTGGTCGGGGTCGGGGTAGATCAGCAGCCAGGGTTGGTCCGTGATCTGCTCGCATTCATCACCGATGTCAAGGAAGGTGGTGGAGGCGAAATGGTCGAGTTCGGTGGAAGTGCCGAACACACCGGAGGACATCGCCGTCAACAGCAAACCGAACACAACGCCGTAGAGCAAGCCACTGAGGAGCACATAATCCTCGATGTTCGACAAAAACATCCGGCCACCGCCCATCCTGCGTTGGCGGATCTCGGCAAGCTCCTTGGCCTCGCGGTCGCGGGCGCGACTCGAATCATCGCCGCCTTCCTTGGGCGGAACAGAGCCATCGCTGTCCCGCGCCATGCAGTGCGAGGTTTGGAGGGGCACATGAACCCTTCTTCGGTTCTTGTCAGGGATGGGCGATGGCGCTTCTATAGAACGGGCCACTGGACAATCCAACGGCGCATCAACGCCGGGGATGCATCGGTGGTGGGTCAGGCCGGACTTGAACCAGCGACCTCGGCATCTTCAGTGCCGCGCTC
>WTJK01000049.1:0-14755 GCA_011524855.1 Methanobacteriota archaeon
CACGTGCTCATCAACAACGCCGGCGGACCGCCCGGTGGTCCCCTCATGAACAACGACGTGGCCGATTTTGAAGCGCCGTTCCGCCGTCACCTCCACGCCGCCCACACCCTCGTGAAGGCGCTGGCACCTGGCATGGAAACCGAAGGCTACGGGCGCATCGTGCAGATCATCTCCACCTCGGTCAAGGAACCCATTCCCAACATCGGGTTGTCCAACACGCTTCGTGGGGCCATGGCTTCGTGGGCGAAGAGCCTCTCCCGAGAACTCGCCCCTTGCATCACCATCAACAACGTGCTCCCCGGGTTCACGGACACCGACCGCTTGGGCTCGCTGTCCAACTCCATTCAAGCACGCACCGGAAAATCAGCGGATGAGGTCCGAGCGGGCTGGATGAGCCAAGTGCCCATCGGCCGGCTCATCGACCCGCTCGAAACGGCCTGCGCCATCGCCTACCTCGCCTTGCCCGCAGCAGGCGGCATCCGAGGCGTGAGTTTGGCCGTGGATGGCGGCCGTTTGCGGTCGATTTGAGGTGACGAAGTTGGACGCCAACATCAGCCCCGAACAAGCCCGTCAGGTGCTGAGCATGCTCACCGACGGTGGCTCCATGGACGCCATCAACACGCCGTTGGCCCTCCGACTCATCGGTTTGGCGCAGGAGTTGGGCGAGGAAGACCTCGCACAGCGCTTGCTCGACCACGCGCTCGAGGCAGCGGCAGACGACAGCGAGCGCATGTGGACCCGTTTTGAGGGGCTCAAGATGGCCAACGCCGGCACCTCAGCGTTTGAACAGCTGGCGGAAACGGTGAGTGAAGCCGAAGGTGTGGCCGACTTGAACGCCGCCGTTCACCACCACTTGGCCCTGATGTTCCTCGCCGATGACGCCCTCACCGAAGCGCGCGCCATGGTCCAGCGTTCGCTGGCCGTGCGAGAAACCAACAACGACCGGGAGGGTATCACCTACGGCTTGGCGCTGCTCGTCGCCGTTGCGAAACGCCAGCACGACATGGACACGGCCATCGCAGCCGGCACCCAACGCGTGGAGCTGTTGGGGAGCATGAACAAGCACACGGCGAAGATGGAGGCGCTGGCTGATTTGGCTCACGCTCAAGCCACCATCGGGGCGTTTGAGGTCGCCAACGAATTGTTCAGCGAATCCCTCGAACTGGCGACCGAACTGGAAGACCTCTCGGGTCAACTCGTGGCGCGATGGGGCTTGGCCGACTTAGCCGAAATCGGCGAGGATTACGAAACCGCCATGCTGGTCCTTTCCGACTGCCTTCACGCCTTCATGGCAGAGAACGTTCCCACACCGGCAGCGGTTCGCCAACGCATTCAGGCGTTGACAGCGCTGCGAGACGGTGGAGCGGCGGGCGACGGACAGGGCCCGCACGAATTATGAGCGAGCAAGGCTTCGTAGGTACGGTGATGGCATGGACCACGACATCTTCTTCTCCATCTCCCAAACTCCCGACCACAACGGTCACATTCCCAGCGAGCAGGACATGTACAGAAATTTCTTCCAGCAACTCGAGTGCGCCGATCGCCTCGGGTTTGGTGTCGGCTGGATCGCGCAAGCGCACCTGTCCACGGAGACCCAGAAATCCAACTCTCTCCCTGTTGTGCCACACTGGCAGGGCGAAGTGGGCCTGTGCACCGACTTCCCGCAGTTGGCCATGGAGGCGTTTCGTCGCACCAAGCGCATCGACATCGGGTCCGCCGTCGTGTCCATTCTGGCGTCCGGTGGCCCCATCGCTCAGGCCGAACGTATCGCCAACGTGCTTCATCTGCTCGGCATGACCGAAGGTGAACGTCGAAGGCTCCACGTCGGATTCTCTGCCGGTCGGTTTGAGTTCATGGCGCGCCCCTACGGCATCGTCCCTCGCAACGCCGTGGAGGAAGCCGCCTGGCCGGCCTTGAGGGGGCAAATCTTCCTTGAGGCCGCTGAAATTTTCCTTCGCCTGTTGCGCGGCGATGTGGTCAACAGCGACACCGTACGCACGACCACGCTGACCCGAAGCAACTTCCGTTCCGATGAGGACTGGGCGGCGGTCCAAGCCGCAGCGGTGGAGTTTGAAGCGCTTGAGGCAGCGCCCGACCGCATCGAGGTGCCCAACCGCTACGTGTTTGAAGACCTCAAGATCGTCCCGCAATCCTTTGACCGAAGCTTGCTCAATCTGGTGGCGGGCACCCACGACCCCAACGCCCAGACCTTCGTCAACACCATCCTGCCCGTGAGCGTGTTCAACCTCTCCATCACCTCACCGGAGGTCATTGACGCCACCCACGAGCGGATGAAGACCGCCTACCACCCCGACGGAGGAGCGTGGACCCGCGGCCACATGCCTCGGACGAGTTTTGTCTTCATCAACGCCGAGGAGGGCCTCACGCCTGATGAACAGAGCCAAGCTGCGCACGCCGAAGCCGAGCGCGCCCTCAGCGCCTATTGGAACGCCCTTGAAGGCACGATTGACCCGGACAAGGTGAACAAAGCGGCCAACAACGCCCTCATCGGTAACCCCGAAGAGATCGCCGCCCAAATGGTGGAGCGCTTCCATCCCGAGGACCGCATCATGGCGTGGTTCGATTTCTTCAACCACGACAGCGACCGGGTGTGCCGAAACATGACGGCCTACATGGAACAGGTGGTGCCGGCGGTGGACGCCCTCCTTCGAGGTGACTGAGATGGCCCAACCCAACACCGTACCCTCGGCCATCAAACCCGGCAAACCCGGTTCGGGTGTCTTCCCCTCCTCACCGCTCGGCGAACAGATCGAAGGCATCCCCACCGGACGAGAGGTGGCCTGGGAGCCGCTGGTCGACTATCGCCGCAACGGCGTGTCGGAAACCACCATTCACGGCGCTGTGGCATGGGCACACGGTGACGAAGTCATCCATTCCTTCGGCGGCAACGTGCTCTGTTACGGCCGTTCAATGATGAAACCGTTCATGCTCAAGGCGTTCACGAACGAGTTGGCCGATTGTTCGTGGGAACAGAAAGCCATTGCTGTTGCCTCGCACAACGGCGACACGGAGCACGTCGCTGCTGCCCAATCCCTGTTGAGCGAATCCGAGTGGCCGCTGATGCTGACACCGCTGGACGTGCCGTTGATTCAGTTTGGACGACAAGTACGCCGACCTCGACGTTGGTACCACACGTGCTCTGGCGAGCATGCCGCCATCCTGCGAGGATGCCGCTTGAAAGGGTGGCAGCGAGCGGGTTACACCTTGCCCACGCACGAAGTGTTCCAGGCCTACATGGAGCAGTTGCGGACCTACCTCGGCCCCTCTTGGACGCCGCTGCGCATCGCCAAGGACGGGTGCGGCCTGCCCACGGTGTCGAACACCGTGTCGGAACTCGCACAGATCTACGCCGGGCTCGTGCGCGACAAGGACGACGATTGGATATGGGAAGCGATGGTGCGTCATCCCGACCTCGTTGGTGGATTCAACCGCCTTGACTCAACCATCCTCAAGGCCGGAGAAGGCCGCGTCATTGCGAAGGAAGGCGCCGACGGCTTGCTGGGCATGGCCATCGAGCATCCAGATTACCCCAAGGGGCTGGGCATCGTGGTCAAGATCGCTCACGGTTGGAACGCCCAAGCCACTTGGTACGTCGCTCGCGCCTTGCTCGGCGTGCTGGGTATCAACCTGCGCAACCCCTACCCGCTTCACCGTCAGAAAGCCTTCATCGTGCCCGGCATCGTTCCCGACGATTATGTGGAGCGACTGGAAACCGTTCCGACGTGGGACGAATGGGACCCTGACCGGGACCGATGGCACTTCGACGTGGAGGTGTGATGCGTGGAACCGCTGCTGAACTACATCAACGGGGCCTTCGTGCCGCCCCGAACCGGGGAATCGCTCGATGATCTCAACCCGGCCACCGGCGAAACCATCACCACCGTCCCGAAATCGGGTGAACTCGATGTGGAGCATGCCGTGCGTGCCGCCAACGCCGCACGGACCGCTTGGGCGGCCACGACGCTCGAGGAACGCATCGGGTGGCTGCATCGCATCGCCGATGCCCTCGAAGCACGCAGTGAGGACATCGCTCGGCTGGAATCCTTGGACACCGGCAAGCCGGTGAGCTTGGCTCGTCGGGTGGACGCCGCTCGGTCCGTCAGCAACTTCCGCTTTTTTGCCGAACACGCCGCCACCCTCGAGGCAAAGGTGTTCGAATCCAACGGAGCCACCAATCACGTCCACCGCAAACCTGTGGGTTGCGTCGGGCTCATCACGCCCTGGAACCTGCCGCTCTACTTGCTCTCCTGGAAGGTGGCCCCGGCGCTGGTGATGGGCAACACCATCGTGGCCAAACCCTCCGAGATGACACCCCTGACCGCCAACCTGCTGGCCGAAGTGCTGCACGAATTGAACCTGCCACGTGGCGTGTTCAACCTCGTCCACGGCCTGGGACCCGACGTGGGCCAAGCGATGGTTGCCCACCCTTCGGTTCACGCCATCTCGTTCACGGGCGGCACCGCAACGGGGGCCATCGTGGCAAAAACCGCCGCACCCATGTTCAAGAAACTCTCGTTGGAACTGGGTGGCAAAAACGCCACCGTGGTGCTGGAGGACGCCCCGTTGGACACCGTCCTTGACGGGCTCGTGCGTGCCTCGTTCACCAACGCCGGTCAGGTGTGTTTGTGCGGCTCGAGGATCTTGGTGCACGAGCGCATCAAAGACGCCTTTGTGCACGGGTTCGTTGAACGGGTCGCTTCCCTGAAGGTCGGCGACCCCACCGACGAAACGACCGACATGGGCTCGGTCATTTCACACGCCCACAGGGACAAGGTGGAGGGCTACATTCGGCTTGCCATGGAAGAGGGCGGCACCGTGCTCACCGGTGGCACCAGCGATGCGACGCCGGTGGACGATGCCCACCCCGACGGCGCCTTCTTGCGCCCGACGGTCATCGACGGCTTGCCCATTGATGCACGTTGCGCCACCGAGGAAATCTTCGGACCGGTGGTGACACTCCACACCTTCCAAAACGAGGACGAAGCCGTTGCGATGGCCAACGCCACCGATTACGGTCTGGCCGGCTCGGTATGGACCGGTGATGCTGAGCGAGGCCACCGTTTGGCGCAGCGTATCGACTCCGGCATTGTGTGGGTGAACACGTGGCTGAACCGGGACCTGAGGACGCCCTTCGGCGGCGTGAAACAATCGGGTGTCGGCCGGGAAGGCGGTGATTGGTCGCTGAATTTCTTCTCGGAACTCAGCAACGTCTGCGTTCAACACTGACACATGTTCAAATGGGCGCCGTCGTATTTGTCGCCATGGAACCCGACCTGCCGCTGTTCGTGTTGCCGATGGTCCTGTTTCCCGGCGAGGTGCAAGAACTCCGGGTGTTTGAGCCTCGCTACCGCCAAATGCTCGACACGTGCGTGCTCGACGAGCGACCGTTTGGCCTGGTCAACAGCGACCCCTTCAACCCGGTGAACGGATGGGACGGCCCCCGCACCCATGGCTGTGAGGCCATCATCACCCATCACGAGACCCGTGGCATGAACCATTTCATCACCGTTCGTGGCGGTCGACGGTTCCGTGTGGACAGGGTCATTGAGCCGGCGTTGCCACCGTTTTCGGACCCGAGCATGACCGATTTTGTCAACGAAGACGGGGCCATGGCGGACGTGGAGCAACTGGTCGACCATGTGGGGCCGGATCACGAGCATCACCGCCTCTACATCTCCGCCGAGGTCACCTACCTGCCCCAAGACGCCACACCGCTCAACGAGGCCCAGCAAGCGCTGCTCCGGGACACGGTCAGCGAGGTGTTGAGCCAAGTGGGCGCCGGGATGAACATTCAGGAGGCGGTTCTCACTGGCTGGGTCAACGACTTTTGCGAGGAGCACCTCGATGGCACCGCTCAATCGGTGTACCACGTGGCGTCGCTGTTGCTGAACACCACCGAAGCACGGCAACAGGTCCTCGCCGCCGACTCCGTTGCTGAAGCCATGGAGGAACTGCACCTTCACGTCAACCCCGTCGGTTTTGAAGAAGAATAGGCGCCAGCGAGGATTCAAAACCGCCACCGCTGTGGAGGGTTCCATGTCAGTCTACGGTGAGGCAAAGAAGGTCACCACCCACACGCTCCAGGAAATGAAGCGAGCGGGTGAAAAGATCACCATGCTGACCGCTTACGACTATTCGCTCGCAAAGCTGGTGGACCAAGCCGGTGTGGACGTCATCTTGGTGGGCGACTCGGCCTCCAACGTCATGGCCGGGCAGGTCACGACCGTCCCCATGACGCTTGACCACATGATCTACCACGCCCAGTGCGTGGAGCGAGCCGTGGACCGCGCCCTGCTCGTGGTTGACATGCCTTTTGGCACCTACCAAGGGAACTCTCGTCAAGCCCTTGATTCAGCCATCCGAATCATGAAGGAATCCAGCGGCCACGCTGTGAAGTTGGAAGGCGGTGCTGAAATCGTTGAGTCCGTTCAGCGGATTTTGACCGCAGGTATCCCCGTCATGGGGCACCTGGGGCTGACGCCGCAGTCCATCTACAAGTTCGGCACCTACTCCGTGCGCGCCAAAGAAGACGAGGAAGCGAACAAACTCATCGCCGATGCGAAACTCCTCGAGGAAGCGGGTTGCTTCGCCATCGTTCTCGAGAAAATTCCCCGTGAGTTGGCCAAACGGGTTTCGCAGGCCGTCGCCATCCCCACCATCGGCATCGGTGCTGGACCGGACGTCGACGGGCAGGTGCTTGTGCTGCACGACCTGCTGGGCATCACCATGGATTTCTCGCCCCGGTTTTTGCGCCGTTACATGAACCTCGCCGAAGGCATCGACAACGCCATCAAAGCATACTGTACTGACGTGCGCTCGGGCGATTTCCCCAACGACGACGAATCCTACACGTCCTGATCAGGCCAGCAGGTTGTACGTCAAAATGGAGCCCCCGAGAGCGCCGATGTTCACACCCAGCGTGTGCCAGAGCGCGAGTCGGAAGGGTGGAAGGCGAAACCGCCACCACGAGGTGCTGATCCACACCCACACCACGCTGGCAAGGTAGCCACCGCAGACCAAACCCCCGTACCCCATGGTCCAGATGATGACGAGCGGGAAGACCAAGCTGCTGCATCCGAGGGCGTACTCTTTCCACCGTAGCGGGTCGGCCTCGGTCAACCATCGATGCACCAGCGGCGTGAGGAGAAGATAGGCGAGCAACGAGGCTTGGACCGGATTGGGAAACCCGTAGGGCAGCGCAGGCAGCGCTGGCATGGCGGCTTCCTGCCACACCACGCCGACCACCGTCCCAAACAAGGATGGAAAGCCGACGTTGCGCCATGTTTGGTCCCACGTCGCAGAGGTGGGCTCGGCCGGCGGCGAGACTTCGATGGCCACCTCGTCCTCCATACCAAGACCACGACGCTGGCCCGTTTGAGACTTGGCCTCGGGTCGTGAGACAGAGGCGATGAAGCATTAAACCACGAACGCTTCCGAAAAAACATGACCAAAGGGACCATCGTTGCCGGTTGCCTTGCACCGCATCCACCTCATTTGGTGTACGCGGAAAACCCGCCGCAAAACGAACCGGTCGCCGAGGGTGGCTGGGAGCAGCTGCGTTGGGGGTATGAGCGCTTGCGCGCCTCCATGGCGGACCTGGAGTACGACGCCATCGTGGTGCTGTCGCCCCACTGGCAGACGTACGTGGGCACCCATTTCCTCGGCTTGCCCCGCTTTGAGGGTCTCTCGGTTGACCCCATTTTTCCCAACTTGTTCCGCTACCACTACGACATGAACGTCGACGTCGAACTGGCCAAGGCCATCCACGACGAAGCCGCGGCCGCTGGCATGCCGGTCAAGATGATGGAAAACCCGGATTTCCGCGTCGACTACGGCACCATCACCACCGGCCACTTGTTCAACCCCGAATGGGACAAGCCCCTCGTGGTCATTTCGAGCAACCGCTCCACGGCGTACTATTCGGTTGAAGTGATGCAGGAGATGATGATGGAATTGGGACGTGTGACTCGACGTGCCATTGAGGCGTCGGGCAAGCGCGTGGTCGTGCTGGCGAGCAACTCGTTGTCGCACCGTCACTTCACCACCGAATCCGAGATGCCCGAGGACATGAGCAAGGAGCACATCACCAGCCACGCCATGCACCTGTGGGACATGCGGATGATCGAGTACATGCGCAGCGGTCAAGCGCAACGCATCCTCGATGAGATGCCTGAATTCACCGAACAAGCCATCGCCGAGAGCGACGGAGGCGGGCTGTCGTGGTTGCTCTCGACCTTGGACGTGCCTTCATACCCGGCCATTCTCCACGGGTACGGAACCATCATTGGCACCGGTAACGCCGTCGTTGAGTGGCCCTGTTACGCCCATGAGGAGGCCAGCGCATGACCGACGGCGAGGTGGTCGCCTCTTTCGTGGTGCCCGTTCATCCCCACACCGTTCTGGCACCCGACCAGAACCCCGGTTGGCAGCGCCTTCGCAACGCCTACGATGAGGCGGCAAAGACCATCCAGGACGTGGACGCCGACCTCATCATCGTCTATTCGACCACATGGCCGAGCATCATTGGCCATCAAATCCAAGCCGACCCCAACCCCGAATGGGTGATGGTGGACCACGATTTCCACGACTTGGGATCCATTCATTACTCCCTCAACATCGATGCTGACTTCGCCCACGCATGGAACGAAGCCAACCACCAGCGCGGCCTTCAAAGCCGGTGCGTGAACTACAAGGGGTTCCCCATCGACGTCGGCTCGGTCGTGGCCTTGACCCTGCTCAACCCCGACCAGCGCATTCCTGCCGTCATCGTGTCCTCCAACATGTACGCCAACCGCAGTGAAACCACCGTGTTGGCCAAAGCTTGCCTGGACGTGGTCAAGGCACAGGGACGCCGTGCCGTGGCCGTCACGGCGATGTCGCTCTCCAACCGCATGTTCACGGATTTCATCGAACCCGAAGCGGATGCCATTCACTCCCTCAAGGACGACGAGTGGAATCGGAAGATCCTCGAATTCCTCGAAGAAGGGCGGCTCGAGGACGTCGGCCAACTCTCCCGCACCATCCATCAGCAAATCCGTGTCCAAAAGGTGGTCGCGTTCAAGCCGATGTGGTGGTTGTCGGCCATGAACGGCAACCGAAACGACTTGACCGGTTCGGTGTTGGCGTACGAGCCGATTCATGGCGCAGGCGGGGCCGTCGTCGCCCTGGACCCGACCCCTTCAGGAGCGGGTGACAAGGAATACGACGAAGACGACGTTGAGCACTACCACGGTGACCGCGGTGTGCTCGACCAAGCGGCGGCGGAGGATGCGCCCGCTGGTCCATCCAGCCCTGCTCCAACAACAACACCGCCTTCCGGAAAAGGACTCAACCCTGCCCTTTGGGATCCGACCGATGCGGAGGGTTCGGTGAACACCGAGGCAGCGCCCAAACCCGTCGGCGCCTATCCACACGCTCGAAAAGTCGGCGACATGCTCTACCTCTCGGGTGTTGGCCCCCGCCAACCGGGAACCAACGCCATCCCGGGTGGACCGATTCACGATGCGGACGGGCAGCCCTTGGAGTACGACGTCAAAGCGCAAACCCACGCCGTGGTGGCCAACATCCAACGCATTGTCGAAGAAGCCGGAGCTCGAATGGACCAAATCGTTGACGTCACGACCTTCCTCATCGACATGAAGCGAGATTTCGCCGGTTACAACGAGGTTTGGGCCGAAACACTGGGACAGTACGGTCCAACCCGAACCACGTTGGCCATCGATGCGTTGCCCACGCCCATTGCCGTGGAGATGAAAGTCATCGTTCATTTGGCCGAATAGAATTCCCCGGAATCCGGGACACTTTGGGCACCTCCATACAAATCCCATATAGGAGTCCTCGGTTTACCAATCAATAACTGCCCTTATCCGGTCGGTTTTCGGGAGCGAATGAACCATGGCATCCACCCCAGCATCCACCGCCGAGAGCGGAAAAAAGGAACTCGCCCGCAGCATCGGCTTGTCGGGCGTCGTCATCATCTCCCTGTCTGCCATGCTCCCCGGCATCTTCGTCACCCCGACGTTCGCCGCTGAAATCATGGGGCCTGGCATCTGGTTGGCCTTCTTGCTCGCTGCCTCCGTGGTGCTCCCAGCAGCGGTTGCAAAATCAGAATTGGCATCCGGCATGCCATCGAGCGGTGGCTCCTACGTCTACCTTGAGCGAACCTACGGACCGCTCATCGGCACCGTCAGCGGCCTCGGACTTTGGGCGTCGTTCTTGCTCAAGGCGGCGTTTGCCCTCATCGGTTTTTCCGCCTATCTGCTCGCCGTCACGACGTACTTTGACATCGAGTTTGACATGATCACCCTCTCGCTGTCCGCCCTCGTGCTCATCACCGTGGTCAACATCATGGGCGTCTCAAAAGTCAAAGCGGTTCAAACACCCATCGTTTACATGTCGGTCTTCCTGTTGTTGGCCACCGTCGTGGCAGCGTTCTTGTCCCCTGATTTCGACCCCAGCGTTCCGTGGGAAGGGGCATTCGACACCTCGGTGTGGACACTGGCTGAAACCGCCGGCTACGTGTTCGTCGCTTACGCCGGTGTCACGAAGGTCGCAGCCATCGGTGGCGAAGTGAAAAACCCGGAGAAGAACCTCCCGCAAGGCATCATGCTCTCCTTGCTCATCGCCACCGTGCTCTACACCTTGCTGGCCTTCATGATGATGGCCGCCATGCCGGACCAATGGTGGATGAAGGACGGGAAACCGCTTGAAGACCCCATTTACGCCTTCGCCTCCCACGTGATGGGGACCCGCCTTGGCCTCCTCGCCGCAGCGATCTCCGTGTTGACCATGATCTCGATGGCGCTGGCGGGTGTGCTTGCCTCTTCCCGCTTCCTCTTTGCCATGTCACGTGACAACCTCCTGCCGCAGGCGCTGGAGGACGTGAACGTCAAGTTCGAGACCCCCCACGTGCCCATCATTCTGACCGGTGTGGCCATGGGACTTGCCATCCTGTTCGTCCCTCTCAAGGACGTCGTGAAACTCGCCTCTGGATTCAAAATCATGATTTTCATGATCATCAATTCGTGTGTCATCGTGCTACGACAAACCAGCCACGCCCACGAATGGGACCCCGCTTACAAGGGTCCAATGTACCCCTACCTCCAGCTTTGGGGCATCGTCGCCGGGGCGTTCATGATCTTCCTGTTGGGTGAGAAAGCGTTCATTGGCGGTGGTGCAGCCGTGTTTGCTGGTGTGGCGACGTACTACCTTTACGGTCGAAAGCACTACAACAAAACGGGCAACACGCCGTTTGCTACCCTCCGTGCATCCTTCGCACATTCCAGCCCGACCCAGCGTGAGGTCCGCCATGCTGCCTTCCACGCCGCCGACATCGGTCAGAAAAATCACCTGACACTGAGCGAATTCCAGAGCGCGCTGAAGGCGTTGGGTTACACCTTCTCCAGTGATGAATCGAGGAACATTTTCCACGAGGCCGACACCAACGAAGACGGTGTTATCGACATTGATGAGTTCCTCGTCATGGCAGAAGACGTCATCGACGAGTGAAATCAAGCCATCAGCATGCGGATGCTGTCGACGCTGCGCAACTCGGCGAGGTAGATTTGTTCGATGGCGTCGTACAGGTCCTTGTCATCAATGGGCTCGACCAAGTCGAGGATGGAGCGATAGACCGAGGCGGCCTGTTCTTCGGTGGACAACGCATGCTGAAGCATGGCATCGTAGGCCGTGGTGTGAACGATGGGTTCCGTGGCCCGGTCGGTGACCGGTACACCCCCGAGCTTGACCACGGCTCGACGGACCACGTCACCGTGCTCCATGGATTCGGTGGCTTCGGTGGAAAACATGGGCGCCAATTGTAAGCGATGAATGCCACGCACGTTGGCAGCGTAATGGGCGTACATGGTCATGGCCCGCAGTTCCCAAGCGAGCGCAACGTTCAGCTGGTGAATGAGGGCATCGTTGGTCGTCTTCATGGGTAGGTAAACAAGAGGAGTCCTACTTCAACCCATTCGTTTCAGTCAAGGCGATGGCGAACCCACTCACCGGCCTCCGTGACCTCCCAGTATTGGAGTTCCTCAGAGGCATCCACGTACCAACCGGTGGTGCCTTGCTCCGTGGCAGGGGTGGCTTGCATCACCCCGATTCGCTTGGCCTCGGCGGCCAACGTTTGAACGTCCTCCCACGTCAGCCCGTGACGTTCGTGGAGCGGGATTGTGTCATCCGGCTTGTTCGCAGGTGCGTCCGAGCCATCACCGGGAGCAGCAAGTTCCGGTACCGCCTTTTCATCGGTGTCAAACGCTTCGTCAACCCAGTCTTCCTGGTCGGCCAAGGCGGCTTTGCGCAGAAGAACGACCAAGACACCGAGGATCAAACACAACAAAACAGAGGCCAACGCCATGGCGTTGTTGGTGGAACCGACCGCTCCTCCGAGCAACACTTCGTCCACATCAAAAAACGACTGGGCCAACAAGCCGTTCCATCGAACGGTGCACGAGCGATCCGTTCCTCCGGTGTCGATGTCGATGCGCCAGGTCCCGTTCGTCACGAACGCATCCTCACCGGCGTTGCAATCCACGGAGGCGTTGGCGCGGGGGACGTCCACGACGTTGCCGAACGCATCGACACCACGGACGTTCAGCAGCACGACGTCGCCTTCGGCAACCCCTTCGCTGCCCAGGGTAGCAAGCAGACGTATCGGGGCGCCCGGCTCCACCACCACGGGAAGGCTGGTCGTCGCTCCACCCTCCTCAAGCACCAACGTGTACGACCCCTCCACCTTGCCCGTCACGTGCCAAAAGCCCAAACCGGTGGGCGAGGCGGTCACTTCAACGAGTGAGTTGTTGAGGTCCGACACAACGGCCGTGGCTTCACCCGAATGGCCGTGGATGTCGACCACGGACACGGCGAGGTCAACGGGGACACCCGCTTTCACGACCAGCACCTCTGGCGCATCCGTCATGAGGAGGTGTGCATCGCCGGGCACAACCGTGAGCCGGACGGTTGCAAACACGCCGGCTGCGTTCACACGCAACTCATGGCCACCCAAGGAAGGCGCAATCCATCGACCGTCGTTCAGCAGCATCTCCAAGGTGATGTCCTCGCCGTTCAAGGACCAATTCAACGCCATGGGTTCCAACTCGTTGCCGTATGCGTCGAAAAATTGTGGATTCAAATCGAGGTCACCGTCGGCGGGCACAAGGGCCCCTTCACCGGTCAGTTGGATAAACGCCAACGGTCCGGGTGCCACGTCAAACGCCACGGTATCGTCAAACAACTGACCCGTGGTGTTGTCAAACCAGCGGCCACTCAAGCGCCAAGAACGGACATCGCTGGCCGCCACACGTACATCCATGGCACGAACGGTCGTTTGGGATTCATCCCCGACCTCAACCGTGATGTTCGCTGGAACCGTCCATCGGTTGCCCGTCACGTCCACCGCTTCAAGGGCGATCGTCACGCTGTCCCCCGCATGCGGTTGGGCTGGATGAACCGTCATGACGACGTCAATGGGCCGCCCGTGGACCACGTCCACGGACACCGTGGAAACCACGGTGCCGTCGGTACCCGTCAAGGTCGCAGGTCCTGTCGAGGTTGGATTCCAGTACACACGACCCGAATCGTCAACCGAAAGGCCTCCCGTGCTGGCATGAACATCATCGATGGCGGGTGGGACGAAGCCAATGTAGCCGTTGATGTCGCGTCGTTCAAACGCCAGTTCGTAGGATTCGCCTGCCATGTACGCATCGTGTTCACCCACCAGCACAAGGGAGGAGGCCACGGCTTCACCGGGCACCACCAACACTTCACCGCTACCGGTGATGTTCTGATGAACGGCCGTGACCGTCCAGCGACCGGTTCGAGTCGCGAAGTATTCGCCGTCCGCTGAAACGGTCCCGTTTTCGACCGTCCATGCGATGGAAGGGACCGTGGAGAGGGGCATGCTGTAGCCAAACCGGTCGACGAGCGTCGGGGCGAGCAGCATGGACGTTCCTGCCCGGAGCCGCATGTTCTCGGGGAACACAAACGCGTGGGGGGCGCCAGCCGTGACGCTGATGTTGACGGTCACCTCAAGCTGGTGATGCCGAGCGCGCAGCGTGTGATTGCCAATGTCGGCTGGAATCCAAATCGGTTGGTCTTCTCCAACGGGTTCACCGTCCAAATCCCACAACACATCGGTGGTGGCGGTCATGGGGTTGCCACGGGCATCGAGCAGGGTGGCCTGCAAAGTTTGAGCCAAACGAACATCGTACCGTCGCTGCACCACGTCCATGGTCACGGGCACACCGGGGGTGACGGTGATGTTGTGATGCACCTGAAGACCGTTGTGTTCAGCGATGATCTCAACCGTTCCAGCCGACCAGGGGTAGAACAAACCGTTGGCATCCACCGTGCCGTTCGAGACCGACCAATTCACCTGACCCGTCAACGGGTTGTTGACGGCGTCGTAAATGATGGCATCAAACTGAACCACTTCGTCAGCCCCCACGTTCATGGCGGGGTTGTCCAGCACGACTCGGTCAGCAGTGCCCGAGTGGCGGGGGGATGGGGCTTCGTTCAGCACCGCAACGGGAGCGAGCGGTGTGAGGCACATCAAGGCGGCGAGGAGCAACGCTGCAGTCCACGCCTTCACCATGCGATCACCTCAATCGGTCCACTCGTGCCATTCCTCTTCGCCCGCCACGCGGTACCACCAGACACCGCTTTCATCTTCCCACCATTCCGTGCCGTCTTCGTCGGTACGGGTCTCGGGTTCTGACGATGGTGCGGTGTC
>WTJK01000049.1:14855-24361 GCA_011524855.1 Methanobacteriota archaeon
GTCGACTGCGGGTGCCTCCGTTGGGCCAGGAGCCGGACCGCTCGGGCCGGGAGCTGGACCGCTGGGGCCTGGAGCAGGACCGCTGGGGCCTGGAGCAGGGCCGCTGGGGCCCGGGGCGGGTTCGTCCTCGTAGTCATCTTCGTCCTCGAGGTCGTCCCATTCATTCCCGCTCGAGCGCATGAAGATCACCAAGACACCCAACAGCACGACTGCTGCCAGCGCAAGCAAACCTGCGCCAACGTAGTAGAGGGTACCGCCTGCCTCGAAGAACCCGGCGAGGTTGCCTTCCACCGAGAGGTCAAGGGACACCAACACGGAGCCAACGCCGACGGTGATGGTCTGCTCACCGTCATCCAGGGTGGTGATGGTCCATCGGCTGGGGTCGATTTCACGCACATCGGCACGACCCGTGGCGTCGACATCAACACTGGCGGGGACCTCAATCTCGTTGTCAAACGCATCAAAGGCACGGATGGTGATCTCCACCGATTCCAGTTGTTCCACGGTGGCTGAGGAGAGGTTGACCTCAAGGCGAGCCACCACGTTCTGTGGAGCGACGTTGATCTCGAGCACAGACTGTGCCGAGCCAACAGCATAGGCGAGCGAGTGCAATCCGGCCACTTGGGCTTCGTAGCGGTACACGCCGACTTCGCCTTCCACGTCCGTCAAGGTCTCAATCGGGTTCATCTCTTCCGACCATTGGACGTTCTGCGGGAAGGTGTTGCCGTCGCTGTCCCTACCGGTCACGGTGAGGCTCACGATGTCACCTGCCACCGGGGTGGTCGTTGAGGCATCCACTGTCACCGACACGGCCACACCGTTGAGGACGGTGATGGCCACGCTGTCGGAGACGTTGAAACCAGAGCCGCTGATGCTGTACGCCGTGATGGTGTAGTTGCCAACCGTGGTGGCCTCCCACATCATGTTGTTCAGCAAGAGAGCCGTGGTGATGTCGGTGACGTCACCGGAAGAGGCGTCCGTGAGCAACCACGTCAATTCGTTGGCATCAATCGGGTTTTCGTCCTCATCCTGAAGCACGGTGGTGAAACCAACACCGTAATCGGCGCTCAGTTGGATCGTGTCGCCCGATGCACCCACCGGGTTGTTCGCCAAGCCATTGACCGAGACGGTGTACAACACACCGTGCCCAACCGTGATGTTCAGTGCAACGTTGTGCAGGGTCGTCCCGTCATGGTACGCCGCCGTCAACACGTAGGGTTCGGCGTAAGCGTAGTACGGCGAGAAGGTGGTGGCCTCACCCTGAGCGTTTTCGAGGAAGTTGCTGGCGTCACCAAGCGTGGGCTGCGAGAGGGACCAATTGGCCGTGATGACCCATTGGTTGCCCTTGGCGTCCCGTGCAAACACTTCGGCCTCCAAAGAGTCGTCAGCCGTGATCATTTGGTTGCTCCACGTCGCCGGTTCATCGTCCACCTCGAGCAGCAAGGTCTGGATTTCACCTTCCACCACATTGACGGTGATGGCAGCAAAAACGGTTTCGTAACGTGCCTGGATTTCTTTGGCACCTCGAGACACAGGGTCCCAAATCGCAGGAGCACCGGCGGTTAACTGCCCGTCAGCGATCATCGTCCAGTTGTCACCGGGCAGCACAACGGTCAGCCGGTTGCCTCGGACGTCAACACGCGTGGTGTTGATGTAGACGCGCTCATCCGCGGTGATCGACGTCGATGAAGCGTTCAGCTCCAACGTTGCCATCTCACCGTGACCGACCACGATGGACATTTGGGCTTCAGCACCCGAGGTGGATGTCAGGTTCAGCCACCATGTGCCGACATGGTCGGGGAAGTACTCCTGGTTCAACTCGGAGTAGTTGCCGTTCGTGGTCGTCCACGTGAGGTCACCTGCGTCTTCAATCGGCAGTTCATTGCCGAACTGGTCAAAGAGACGGGCCTCAATGTCGCACCACTGACCGGCGGGTTGGGTGCCTTCGCAGCCCGAGAGGGTGAAGTAGTCGGGAGCACCGTTGGTCACGGTCACGTCCACGACCACCTGTTCACCGCTTGCTGGATGGGTCACGGTCACCGTGTGGTTGCCCACGGCATAGGGTTCGAAAATGTGAGGCATGACGGTCGACATGCTGCCGTTGGAAGCAGCGTAGGTCAGGACCTCACCGGGGACGAGGTTGCCGTGTTGGTCATACATGTTGGCCTGAAGGGTCAGTGTCTCATCAGCGGTGATGGTGGCGGTCATGGGTGTCACGAGGAGTTGAACAGGCGCACCAGGAGTGACGGTCACGTTTTGCGTGCCGCACACCAAACCGAAGCAGGCCGCCACCGTGTGGGTGCCAGCCAAGGACGGCGTGTAGAGACCGTTCGAACCGATGCTTCCTGCGCTGGCCGACCAGGTGATGGGGGGGCTCTGGACCATGTTGAGATGGTCGTAGACGGCGTATTGGAACAACTGTGTTGAGTCCGCATCGATGGACACCGAGCCGGTTGGGGTGATGTCGATGGTGGTGATGTTGGTCGTGTTGAAGTGAACCTGAGGTCGGAAACTCAGGGTGCCGGCCTCACCGGAGTAGAAACTGGCATGGGCTGCACCCGTGTTGGGCACCCCGATGATGATCCAAGCATGCGAGCTCGAGATGGTCATGCCCGGCGTGCTCAAGTCAAACCACACCCAGCCGTTGGTGCCCACGTTCACCGTGGTGGTGGAGATGGCATCCCCGTAATCCACACCGGCCTGCATACCGGGAGCACCCCACGTGGAGCCCGAGGTGGTCCCGTTCCAGGTTGCACTCAGTTGACTCCACGAGCCCAACAGCGGGTGAACGCTGAACGTCATGGACGTGGCGCCGTTGGCAGAGGTCCAGGTATCGAGGTACATGCCCATGGAGGCGGAGTGAACATGCTGGTATGGCGCAAGCGGCACTTGAGCCGCATCGAAGCCGACCGTCAAGCGGCACGCATCGGTGAACAGGGCGCCGCAGTAGGTGCCCACGTCAACGGTGGAGTCCTCACCCAGGTTGACCTCGGGGTTGGCGCTGGACAAGGTGGTGTCCTGCACGTTGGTGTGACCAAATGCAGCAACCTCGTTGCCCGTTTGGAACGTGTACGTGAACGTGCCGTCTCCGTTGTTGACGTGATTGGGGTCACCCACCGCGAATGACCATCGCGAAGAGGAGGGGCCGGGGATGGATTGGTTCACGGCCTGGACCCACCAGGTGTACTGGCTGCCCTCGACCAAATCGTCATCAAAGCGGAACGTGGTGTTGGTGATTTCGCTGTCCTCCCAAGATTTGTACTTCACCGGACCGGTCTCGTTCTCAATCGTGACGATGTACCCCGTGGCGCCTGCAACAGGGTTCCATGTGAGAACAGGTTGGGTCTCTGGATGCAGCAGACCACCCATCAACTCGTACAGCACCTCTCCGTCGTTGGGTGAAGCCAAGGACGGTTGGCTGGGCGGGTTGATACCGGCGGTGTTGTCCACGTAGTCGAGCACGAGATGAGGTCGGTAGTCAACATCCGAGTAATCGGACGAGTAGAAGGTGTGAGAGGAACTGGTGGTCCCCACGCGGGCCAACATGATCGTCATGGTCGTGTTGCCGTTGGCAATGTTGCTCTGCGCCAAGCCGGTCAGGTCCCAGTCCATCCAGCCCGTCGGCGAAGTGAGGGTCAACGTGGAGCGGGTGATTTCGGTGGTGGAGCAGGCAGGGGCGTTGGACCAGACGGTGGTGCTTTCGCTGAACCCGCTGCAAGCGTACACAGCGATGGTGGAGGAGGAGGTCCCGCCAAGGTTGGTTTGGTACAGGCGGAGGATCATCTCGGTGGGCGTCATGGCCGATGGCCACGGCATTGAGGACAAATCAAACTCCATGAGCACACGGCTTTCACCGCTCCCCCCGCTGGAGGTCCCGAGCGTGATGGTGGTCTGGGAGCCCACGTTCACGGTGGACCCCGAACGAATCTCCACGTCCGGAACCGAGGGAACCACGCCGGTTTGCGTGAACACGCTCCCTCGAGAGATGTTGAGCGTGTGATTGCCAGCACCGTCGTCCGAGCCCTGGTTGTTCGGGTTGCGGAACCGATGCGTATCGGACCATTCACCGATGCGATCGTTTTGGTCTGCACGGATCCGCCAATAGGTCCAGAAGTCGCCCTGTTCCATGTCGTCGTTGTTGACAGTCAGGTTGGCGGCGTCAAAGGTGAGGTTGTCGTGATCACCGTCAATGATGCCGTTGGAGTCCACACAGGTCGTTTGAATCATCCGCATCGTGGGTGAAACACACATCACCCATTGGGTTTGGTTGGTGACCGACGAGGACCACGAGAAATCCGTGCTGGTTTGACCGCTGGGACGGGGTTGGCTGGTGTCCCACAGCGTGGCGCCATCCGCGGGCATCAGGCTGTTGGCGCCGGCAGCGTGCCAGGGGGCGGTGTCCACTCGGTAGGTCAGGTTGAGGCTGGGGCGGTAGGCTTGGTTGGCGTGTTCGCTGCTGGCAAATTGGGTCCGACCGTTCACACCGCCAAGCAAATCCTCGGCCTGCAAAATGACGTTAAGATCGGTCCGGCCGGTTGCCAGCGCATGCTGAATCAACGCTGTCACGTTGAACGAGGCTTGTCCGGTGCTGTTCACCCAGGTCGGCGTGTTGAACGGAACAGCAGCGTCCGTTGATTGGTAGGCGCCCACGGAAGCCCACGCCGAAGTGTTGCCGGCAGGGTAGGCCCAGGTGGAGGCCTCGGACCACGGGGTGATCATCTCTGAAACGGAGACGTACACGGACCCTTGGTGCGTGATGGCGGTCAAGTCCAGCGAAGCCTCAACCACCTCGTAATTGGAAGGCATTGGCAGGCTGCTGAAGTTCATCGAGATCAGGGTGGAGGTGCGGAGGTTGGCGTTGTTGTAGCTCACCTGACTGCGCCCCACGAAGAGCAGGTTGTCGTTGCCTTGGCCGACCTGTGCATTGCCGCTGTCGAGGAAGGTGTCCTCGGTCACGGCCGGGTACAGGTTGCCGGGGAGGGCGTTGTGTTGTTGAATCGCCACCGTGGCGTGCGTGCTGTTGAGTTCTTCACCAATGTCGTCGGGCAGGTGGAAGAGCGTAGCGTTTCCTCGAGGACCAAGCATGCCGTTGTTGACCGGTTGCACCATCCACAGGATGTCCCTCGAGAAATCAAGGTCGCTGCTGGGCGTGAAGGTGCGGTTGGTGACGTCGAACATCGAGGCATTGAACCTCGAGTCGTAGACGTAGAGGCCGGCCATGTCGTCGGCCGCATCCTGCTGGATGAGCACCCGCCAATCGGTAACGGTGCTGCTGCCAGCGTAGGTCCAGCTCATCGTCGGTTGTCGGTTGGCTCGAAGGGCGTGGGAGGTGGTGTCCCAAACGATGGTGTTGGGTGCTGGTGCGCTGTTCACTCCCGCCGTGGTGGGGCTGGCCACCTGGCCGTCTTCCCAGGTCACGTTGACGTAGGGGCGTTGTGCTGTAGCGCCTTCAAGTGAGGTGAACGTCACGCTGTCGGAGGTGTTTGTTGATGCATAAACCATCAATGAAACGTGGTTCTCCCCGTTGGCGAGCGCCACTTGAACAGCCTCGGAGATGTCAAAAGACATCCATGCGTCGCTTTCGCTGGACACCAAATCCATGTACGGTCCGATGTCAACGCCGATGTCACGACCGCCGCGCTCGGACCAGTTGTTGGTGCCGTCGTAGGTGGTAGCGTTGGCCGAAGCGGTCCAGTTTTGGTACACGGGGCGGACAGCCACGGGCACATCGTCGTCGGATTGGAACTGAGAGAACAGCTTCAACGACGCCACGGTGATGCGAGCGTTGCTGGGCTGAGGAATGTCGTCCAGTGGCACCTTCATGAGTGCTGCCGCATCGTATCCGCTCACATCACCCACTCGGAGGGTGGACGAAGTTCCGTAGGACTGGTCAGCGCCCGAGCCGTTCTCGATGACGTACGTGTCCACAAAATGCGGGACGTTAAGGTTCGGAAGCGCCGCATGGTGCACCCACTCCACGGTCGCCGCCGTGCTGCTGATCACCGACGTGGTGAGGTCAGGGAGATGGAAGTGGAAGGTGTTGGACCAAGCACCGATTTGGTTGGTCGCCGAGACGGCACGAACCCGCCAGTACCAAGTTTCACCTGCGTCGAGGGCGCTGGCGGGTTGGTAGGTGAGGTTCGTCACATCGAAACCAGCGTCGTTCCACGACGAAGCAGAGGTTCGGTCGGCCGAATTGAACGCATCCGTGGTGTCCATTTCGACAATGTAGCCACCGATGGCCATGGCGCCGGTGAAGTTCCACGTCAGGTCGGGTTGGGTGATCGGGGTTTGGTCAACACCCGTACCCATGGACCAAGAGCCGTTGAGTGGGGTTTGAGGAACCGGGTTTGTGGGGACGGCATCGGATCCGGGAACGTAGACAAAGCGCAATTCAGGGCGGTCGGCGGCCGAGGCTTCAGCGGTTGCGAAGTACGCCGTCCGAGAGACACCGCTTCCTGCACCGACCATGCCGACGATGAAGTCCACGCGACGTTCGTCACGCATGGCGCTTTGAACGGCAAGCGTAACGTTCCATTCCACCTGGTCGTCCTCATCAAGCGAGCTGCCCAGGGTGCTGGATTCCAACAAAGAACCCCGTTCAACGCCCTTTGCACCCGCAGTGTCCCAGGAATTGTCGCCGTCGTAACTGTTCCAGGTGGCGTCATCGGCGGACCAGTTGTTTTGCTGGCTTTCCCACACACCGATGACCGGGCTGTTGAACGTCGGCGAGGTGAGGGTCAAGCGGAGGTGAGCGGACTCAACGGCGTACCCGTCCGGCAGCAAGTTGGACAGGAGGTTGCAGCCCATCAAGGAGGTCACTTCTGTCCCGATGGTGTTGTAGTCAACCGTCATTTCGCTGTCGCCATCAAAGTTGTCCGAGGTGGCACCGCTGTCAATGAACGTGTCGTCACAGGCGGGGTATTGGCCGTCGGTTGAGCCGTTGCCGTGGCGCATGCGGAATTCGTAGCGGTCGTCACCCAGGTGCACGCTTTCGGCGCTGGAGACGAAGAAACTCGAGGCGACCCAGGACCCGTAGTGACCGTCGCTGTCGACCGTGGCCATGCGCCAGAAGTACATGTTCCCAAGGTCGAGGGTCTTGTCTCCTGTCAGGTTCAACACCCCATCGGCGGGCTCGAAGTCGTTGTCCACGCGGGTGTCCACGCTCAGGTCCTTGAGGCGGAAGTCCTCGTCGCGGGCCAGTTCAAACAGCACATCACCGACGCCGGAAGGCGCCGTCCAGTTGAGGGTGGGTTGGGTGTTGCCGCTGAAGTTGTGGCCGGTTTGGTTCCAAATGGCCAGCCCACCGAGCGGCGAGTTCAAGGTCACGGGCGAAGGAGCACCGTCGCCCCACTTGTAGGTCAGTGTGGTGTAGGGGTGCTGGCTTACCAGTCCCGCTTCGCTGGAGTGAAATGAGATACCGTCGCCGTTGGTGTACCCCTCGTACTTGCCACGAACCGCCATCATCAGGTCGAGCGGAGCTTCATCGGAATCGTCCAGGTAGTTCTGGACCGCATGGGTGAGGTCAAAGCTGAACGCATCTGATGACTGGTTGACATCGGCGCTGTCGATGGTGGCCGTGCCGTTGCTTCGTCCG
The DNA here is from genome assembly GCA_011524855.1 of Methanobacteriota archaeon. GTDB lineage: Archaea > Thermoplasmatota > Poseidoniia > Poseidoniales > Poseidoniaceae > Poseidonia. Next base: position 22,453 of record WTJK01000049.1, read on the forward strand.
CCATCGCCCCACTGAGCCTGGTCGGACCCCATGGAATTCCACGTCACTTCATCGGTCACGTACACGCCCGATTCGTCCATGCCGTGCAGCGAGACCACCGCATCGCCGGTCGAGGATGAGCGGGTCAAGTTGAGGGCAGCATCGACGATGGTCAAGTTGTCGTGCAAGCCGAGTTGATTGAGGCTCAAGCGGAGGTGCACGAGCCGTTCCTTGGTCGTCGTCATCGAGGTGTCCAACAGCGCGCCGCTGCCGTAGTTGATCGTCACCGCAGTTTGCGACACGTACGTGTCTTGGAGGAAGAGGTCGACCATCCCCACATCGGCTGCACTCAAGTTGAGGGAGGCTGTGCCGTCGCCGTTGTCCGTCACATCCAGATCGGGCAAGAGGAAGTAAGCGCCCGACCAGTTACCCCACTGACCGTTGCTGTCAATGGAACGAATGCGCATGAACATCTCCGTTCCGTTGGGGAACGCATCGGTGGACGGCACGTCGAACGCGCCGCTGGAACCCGTGGACACAAACGTGTCCCACAGCGTCGAGTAGTGCCAGTCGCCGTCGTCCCTCGACATCCAGCCATCGGAGGTGCTCAGGTGCATCTCGACGTCTTGGCCGGTGTTCATGGTGTACGACAAGCGGGGCGTGGACACCGCCGTTAGCAGGAAGTCTTCCGTCATCCAAGGGGCGCCGTTCGCCACGGGCAAATCGGGCTCGACGTCACCGCCGGCCGTGGCCGGCGAGGCAGCGGCGTTGACGGTGAACACCGGCGCATTGGCGGGGGTACTGGTTTCGCTCATATGACAGGTGTAACCGGCACCGATGGAGGCAACGATGACCGACATGTAGCTGTTGTTGGCTTTGGCTGCGTGCTGGGCCATCGCCGTGACGTTCAGCGAGAGGGTGCCGTTGGCTGTGATTTTGACCGGGGGCTCCCACTCCCCTCGGTCGTCATCGCCGTCACCACCGGGGGCGTCCCAGAGGTAGGACGAGGCGGCGTACGTCCACGATGCGTAGGACCCGTTCCAACCGAGTTTCATCTCGGCGGTGTAGGCCCACATGTCGGCGTTGGCTTCCGTCGTGGTGCACTGAAGATCGATGCTGGCATCAAGGATGGTGTCTTGTGCCGTGTAATTCATGGGGAAGCGGAGCAGCAAACGGGATTCGTTGGTCGAATCGTCGTTGAGGTAACCCTCTGCCGAGGTGTTGTAAGCCGAGTTGGGCGTAGCGGCCATGATGTGGGTGTCAGCGTGAACAGCGTGGTTGACCGTTGCAAAACGTGGCGTTGAGGTGCGGTCTTCTTCAAGCGTGGACCAGCCTTCCATCGTGTGAGGCAACGCCATGTCGGCGAGCAAAAACATCACGACGAGGAGCAGGGCGGTGCGGCGACCTTGGGTGGCAGGAATTTCACGCATGGGGCTCATCCCATACACGGCAACCCGATATAGGGACTTTTCCCTTTGGTGCATTGAATAAACCGATGCAGGCGGCAGCATTCACACATTGAGCATCACTCCACAAGGGGATGCGTTCAAGCCGATGCGAACCTTGAAGGAGGCTCGTCAAACACCCACCAAAGCATGAGTGAACTCTGGGTGGAAAAGCACCGCCCCCAGTCGGTGGGTGAGATTCGGGGGCAAGCGGCTGTGGTCCAGCGCCTCGGCACCTACGCTGGGCAGAAGAATTTCCCTCACCTGTTGTTCGCAGGGCCACCGGGCACCGGCAAGACGACAGCAGCGATGGCCTTGACAAAGGACATCTTTGGCGAAGCCTTCCGTCAGAACCTCCTCGAGATGAACGCCTCGGATGAGCGCAAATTGGAGAGCATCCGAACCAAGGTGAAGCAGTTTGCAAGAACCCAACCGTACGGCGGAGCAGCGTTCAAGATCATCTTTCTCGATGAAGCGGATGCCCT
>WTJK01000049.1:24461-26248 GCA_011524855.1 Methanobacteriota archaeon
GACCTCAGAAAGGCTTTGACAGCGCTTCAGGTCGCTGCGGCCTTGAACACCACGGTGTCCAGAGAACTGGTGTACGAAACCTCGGCCACGGCACCGCCCGAGGCCTTGCACGGTTACCTCATGGCGTGCAAAGACGACGGTTTTCATGCTGCACGACGGCGGCTCCGTGACGTGCTGGACCGTTTTGGCTTGGCAGGGACCGATTTCGTGAACCAGCTCCATCGAGAATTGTACTCGGCGGACTTCCTCACGGAGCCCTCAAAACTCACGCTCACGGAATGGATGGCTGAAACCGATTATCGCTTGGTGGAAGGTGGCGGTGAACAAATTCAGCTCGATGCCATGACCGCTCAAATCGTGGCGCATTTCCAATCCCCTCACGAGGCATGAGGCGAGAAAACACGACGGCCACAACACAACGACGGTTCGCTCCCTCCGAGACGGGTGCATCTCCGCAGGGCCCACATTTCACTTTCAGTTTTCACACCACCCCTCTCGGAAAAGGAGGTAGTACCTGGCCGTCGCCTCTTGGCCATGACCGCCCTCATCAACACCATCGAAACCCTGCTCTGCTGGACCGTTCTGGCGCCCCTTGCACGCATGAACCGTCAACGCAGGGCAGCCCGTTTGGAACGAGACGCCCATGACAGGGAGCGCGTGAGCGCCCTGCTCACGGCCATCGTGACGCGTCACGCTGATTTGCTTGCTTGAGCAACATCAGGGCGGACTGATGATGAACGTCCACACATAATCGCGTGTGTTGGTCCACGGGTTGCCGTCTTCGCTGATGGAGACGCGGACGGTGTGTTCGCCCGCTGCGAGATCGTTGCCAAGGAAGACGGCCATGGCTTGGTCTTGCTCACCGTGGGGCAACAAGATGGGAGCCGTGCTGTTGGATTGGGTTCGCCACCCACCCACATCGTCCCCGTGCGTGGACCAAAACGTGTCGTTGGCATTGAGGGTGTCGGCATCCGGCCCAAATTCGTGAATCACGGTCACGTCGGCAGCGTTGGCACCGACGTTGTCGGCCAAGCCGAAGAGCAACCATGCGCCACCGGCCACGGTGTTGCCGGACTCGAGCTGCCAAGACACCGTGTTGCTTCGATTGTCGTCGGCGAACAGGAACCCGTCCTCGGTTTCGATGGCCACACCCCACTCGTCCGCCAGTTGTGGCGCCACGATATCACCGAACGGGGGGTTGACGAGGAGGAAGGATAACGAAAGGAAGGTGAACGTGTAAAGAAAGAACGCCCGGAACCAAGTTCCTCTCGTGTAGTGTTCCTTGAATCGCTCAGGCATGACGCTGCGGTGAATCTGAGGAATGAGGATCATCATGGTGAGCGGGAGCAGGTACAGCACGTCGGTCTTGTCAAGGGTCGTGGTCGGCATCAGCACGTAGCGCATCAAACAGGTGACGACCAGGGCGTACACGATGACGAGCCACATGGAGGCGGTGTCGGCACGTTCCTTGTTGACGTACTTGACCGGGTCAAAGGGTTCAATCCCCAAATCCGCACCGGAACGGTTTTTCTTTTTCTCGGAGGAACCTGCACGGTCTTGGCGACGCTTTTGCTCGGCTTGCGCCGCCGCCATGGCCGTCCGGAGGTCCACCATGACCCCTTGGCGGACGAGCCAGCGTTAGAACGCATCGGTGCAAACCGGTGCCAACCATCCGTGATGTGGGCATGGGGCGCGGCCGATTTCTTCAAAGAGGGAAGGGCGCACCCAAGGGCAGGCCGGGGTGGCGTAGTTGGTAGCGCGTCGGACTCATAGGGCAGCCTCCAAGG
>WTJK01000062.1:0-10882 GCA_011524855.1 Methanobacteriota archaeon
CGCTCGGCTGGTCCCACCACACGCTGGCATGGGCCGATGCGGTCATGCATCTGTTCCAAGGAGCTAACCATCTCGGTATGAGCGATTTCATTCCTCCAACTGACCTTAGCTACAGGTCGCCAGTGGTTCCGGGCGTACTTGGTTTTGAACTGCTGTTGGGCCGAAACGACAATCGCATCGTAGTGATTCCTTTCCTGCTGACGGTAGGGGCGGCTTGGCAACTTCAATCCCTTGGAGAGCGGGTGGGGACAGCACCCTTCGCCGCCGTGGCAGCCATGTCGTTCCTGATGCTCCCCACAACCCGATATTGGGGCCAGATGGCGATGGCCGACGTCGCATCCGCAGGCTTGTGGATACTGTTGTTGCATACACTTCTGAACGCCGATGAAGATCGCTCGAACCGCCACGCAGCCCGACTGACTGGCCTGATGGCTGGATTGCTCATGCTCACGAAATACACCTACATCTATGCCTTGGGCATTGCAGGGTGGTTCCTCCTCTTGGACCGAACCAAGGAAAGACCGATCGCATTTCTCCAAGGTTGGTTGTTTATTCTGTCACCATGGTTGATCCACCAAATGCTCTCGGAAGGGCATCCGTTCCACCCTATTCTCGGCCAAATTCAATTCACGGTGGAAAGCACTGTAGGGGTTGTCGACACGTACACAACAGCATCCTTCCAAGGTGATTTTGTTGGAAATCTACCTCCATGGTACGGCTTTATTTCGATGTTTGGCCTTGCCTTCGTTTGGCGGTTGAATCCGATGTTTGTGAGAGTGGTGTTGGTGCTGGCGATGCCACTCATCATTCTGAACGGCTTCCTTCTCGATTGGGGAGAGCCAAGGTACAACCTTCCGTTGTATGCCGTGAGCCTCCTCACCTTCGGGCCAGTAACAATGGTTGAATTCAACACTTCACACCTGAACGAACGAATGAGGGGTTGGACCCCTTCTGTCGCAGTCGTGTTGATCATCGTCATCGCTGGTTTTGGCAACGTACTGAGTATGGGTGAGGAGCGAGAAGAGGCTGATCTTCGCATCGAGAACTATCAGTCTTGGAACAGTTTCGAAAATCGAGTGTTGGATGGCCATGATGGAATTGAACTGCTGCTTGCTGGCCGATACCACACAATCTCTTGGAAAACGGGCGTTGACGCAGTCCGGTTTGACAATCGTTTCATGGGTCTGCCGGACTCAACGACGGGAGATTATCTCACCGATTGCATCCAAAGAACCGGTGCGACGCACCTCCTCACAACCAACGTCGCACCGTACTTCGATGGAGAACGGCTGTTTGATCACGCCTTGGGCCACCCGATGATTGAACTTCAAGACCTTGAGGTCGAAGGGTGGTGGTCGGCAGCGCTTTGGAGGGTGGACCAGGCCTCAAACCTCCCCGTAAACGGTACAGTGGCCAGCCACAACGGCACGGTTCATGGAGACCTGCTCATCTTGAGGGAGGGCGAGTCCATGACTCTCGGGCCTCGTGACGTCATGATCAAGTGGTTCGAAGTTTCAGTAATCCGACCCGATCAAAAGGCGATGATGGTTTTGACCGGACAGGACGAGTTGATACTCGCAGGAGGTGTTGAACCTGTCCAGTTCGATGCCAACAGCACAATGTCCAGTCATGAAGACCGTGTTCGGTATGTTTGGATCACCGAGGAGGCGTCTGCATGAGCGAATCGAACGTGAAGCAGCCATCGGTGCCTCGACCGGTCGTGCTGCACATTGCTGCGAGCCTGGACGGTTTCATCGCCACCGAGGACGATGGACTGGATTGGCTGCCAACGCCGAACGAAACCGAAGATTTCGGCATGAAGGCGTTCATGGCCACCGTCGACACCGTGTTGATGGGGCGGAGGACGTGGAACATCACCCGTGAATTCGAGGAACAGCCCTTTGCAGACATGGACCTCCGCGTGCTTTCCAGGTCGACTCACGACGCCGTTGAACTGACACACGAGTTGAAGGCTCAGGAAGGTGGAGTGATTTGGTTGATCGGTGGGGGGTTGCTCAACGCCTCCTTGCTGTCGGCCAACCTCGTCGACGAAGTGGTGGTGACGACCATCCCCGTCACGCTTGAGGGAGGCATCCCGTTGTACGGCCCACTCGGTACCGCCCTGTCCGACCCTTGGGCTCCGGTCGAGACCGTCCATTTTGACGACGGTATCGTGCAGACCCGGTGGTTGAAGGGGAGCGCCGAGAGAGGGATTTGAACCCCCGCGTCCAAGGGACAGTGGATTTCGAATCCACCGCAATACCGGGCTATGCGACCTCGGCTCCATCGGGGGCTTTGGCGCGACGCTCATAAGCATGATGTTACGAGGAAATTGCATGAAGGTCCACTTTCACGGGCGAGACGTCGACGCAGTGGTAGAGGTCGAACCGGGGAGCACCGTCCGAGAGGCACTGAGCCAAGCCGGCATCTTACCGTCCATGGTCATCGTCAGCCACGACGACACCGTCCTACCACACGCAACCGCACTGCACGCCGACGTGGCATTGTTGGTTACCACCATCTCATCAGGCGGTTGAGTCGGCACGTCGTTGCACGATTTGAAGACGTGATTGGCGTGTGCAATCACCGCGAACATCGGTGGCCCAAGCGTCCAAGCCGATGTTTTCGAGCACGACCGTATCGCCTTCTTCGACCAAATCGTATTGCGTGTTCCAGTCGTTGGCCCACCCTTCGATTTTCATGGCGCCCGTGTTGTCCAACAGCATGAGGCCTTTTCTGTGCCAGGGTTTCCCCGTCTTCCCGACACCGCGTTTTTCGTATCGGTACACCACCACTCCCGAAGTGTTGTGACGTGCTTTCACGCCCATGAGGTCGTCTCCACCAGCGGCACCATCATCGGTGACAACACGAGCGAACGGGTCAATTTTGAGGACGATTTCGCCCTTCCAATTCAACGTGAACACGGCGGCTTCGACTCGCACAAGCATGCCTTTTGCTAAACCATCTGGCCATGTGCGACCGCCTTCATGGTGATCTTGGCTGACGATGTTGATGTTGGCGAATGCCGACCCCTGTTTCAGCGTGAGGCGAGGAGGGCGGTCGTCACGCGCTGCACCAACCGTGAACAGCTCACCGACCACCGTGATGCGAGGGTCGAGGGTGTTGATGGGTGAGAGAACGGTTTGATGCATGTTCCCCGGCAGTTGCACCGACGCCTCCAACGGGAAATCATCGCTTCCTTCGCCACCGGGACATACGTGCCTCCAGTCGCAACGGTCGCACCGAATCCCATCCGGCGGTGAGGTGGGGGAACCGCCGGGTTCAAACCCACGCATGGGCGCAGGAGAAGGAGGACATTGGGTGCGTTCCACGGGGTCCCGCTTGATGGTGTTCCAGCGCTCCAAAAGGGACGCTTCAAGTGCATCCATGTCCGCCGTGGACGGCACCTCAACGGTTTTGATGCTGGGGTGACCCAAGTACCAAATTTGCAGCCCTGCCACGGTCTCCTTTCTGTCGTGGGTGACGTACCACAGCATGGCGTACATTTCCAACTGCTTCACGTAATCACCGGAACGGTCGTTCGCTCCGAGGCTCGCTTTGAGATCCACGACCACGGGTTGTCCCGACCAGCGGTAAACAAGATCATACTCACCTTGGAACCAGTGGTCTGGGTGAACGGCGTTCATCGTGAACGAGGCGGCATCGGGGTCCACGAACCACGGCCGAGCCAGCTCCCAAGCCTCGAGCAACGAGAATGGTCCCTCCTCTGCCAGAGGGTGACCCTTCGCAAACGGTGCGTGGCCGAACCCGTCAGGTGCTGGCCACAGCAAACGCTGTCCGGCTCGCCAAGCGCCCACCGCATCCTCCGGAGCGGCCTCAAGGCAGCGACGCACCTCATCAAGGTGAAAACCCAACGCAGCGTTGACCATGGCAAGGCAGCGTTCATCATCCACCTCCGACCAATCTCCAGCCCGGCGCTCATCCTGCTCCCAGGCTTGACGGAGCCGTTCGATCACCAACGGGTAGTGAATTTTCGCCCTCGCCTCTGCCCAACCCTTGAGCGCATCAAACGTTGCAGGGCGCTCGTTCTCGAACAGGGGGAGCATGCCCTGACATGGCCACACCGCATCGCTGGAGCGGCTCGGACGGCCGTCTTCATCGAGCGGGCTGGCAAGGTACGTGTCGGCGGGTGCCGAGGCCACAATGAGCGAAGGCGATTCCTTCAACACCCTGCACACCGTTTCTTCAACGGCTCGACCGACGAACAGGACAGGTATTTGTGGCATTTTGAACCGCAGCACCTTCTCGTAATACCACAACCGAGGGCACGCCTCGTAGGTGTTGGATTGGCTTGCCGACAAACGGGCGTATTTCCCAACACGGTCACGCTCATCATCGGGGAGGTGGACGGGCATGCATATCAAACCGCGACGAGGGTTCTTGAATGCTCACCAACGGCTTACTCGGTGCTCACGGGGCGGTGCTCCACGCGGGTCTTTCGATTGTCGATACGAAGTTGGAGCACACCGCCCCGCCAACCCAACTCCGCTCCGGTGAGGGTGACCGCATCGCCGGGTTTGAGTGAGAGCAGACTGCGGCTCATGCTCGACCCAAACGCCACCGTCTCGGCCACAGCAGAGCCGTCCCAGAGGACAAAACTCAACATGGCCCAAGGTTTTCCGTCCAAACGAACACCGTCTCGCCGCTGAACACTCAGCACGTGGCCCCGCACGTTGGCACGGGTGCGGAGCAGGCCAAGCCGGGTGATGTCAGTCAACTCAACCCCGTCGGTCACGGGCTCAATTTCAGCATCGCTGTCAAGGTAAAGACGTGGTTGATCGCGCCAGACACCGGGCAAAGCACGACGGATCACCACCTGCTTGCCTACATGAGCGTGAAGGTCGGGGAACGAGCCTGGCTCCGCCTCCTCCACCACGATGTGCTTGTCGCCCGCCACCAGCACCATCCCGTTCACCGATTCTCCAAAGTGGTTGGGGAGCGGGCCCCATGCACCGGTCAAACCGCCTCGAACGTTGACGCGACCTTGGACATCGCTCAGTGCCATGGAAGCGCCGGCCGGGGCAGGCCGGTCAAACGCCCGCAAGGAGGGCATCAGCCGTGTCAAAGCATCCCCACTCACCGTGATGGAGCAAAAAATGCAACCTGGTGCCGTACCATCGCAACCTGCTCCCTCAGCAGCAGGGAAGGACACCACCGTTTCGTCCTGCTGAAGCATGGCTCGGTGCACCTCCTTGTATTGCTTCTCGAGGTCATGACGTTCCGCTCCATCGGGTGCATCGTAGCGAAGGCGTTCCTTGCTGCCGAGGTACCACCCCTCCAGTCCTTCGAGTTCAGCGTCCTCGTGCGTTGCAGCCCACAGCCAAGCGTAGAACTCCAATTGGTGCTTCAAGGAAACCGAAAACGGACCCGAAGGGGTGCCTGACTTGATGTCGACCAGCGTGGGTGTACCTTTCCACCGGAGCACCAAATCGAGTTCACCGGCCGCCCACCCTTCGGGGTGGAACAGCCGTTGAGGTTGATGCACCCTGGGGTCCTTGAACCATGGTCGAGCCAACTCCCAACCCTCGCTCCAGCCAACCGGGGAGCCCGAAGGCGACCAAGCAGGTGCCCCTTCGAGCGGCCAAGACTTGAAACGGTGACTTGGCACCTTCTCGGGCCGAGGAAAATGGGGCGGCGAACCCCATGTCGGCGCTGGGACAGCATGGATTGACTCGCCGGCACGAGCCGCTTCGAGGTAGGGTCCGCCGTTGGCAGAGACGCACAGTTGAACCTCACCCAGAAACAGATCAACACCGTTCATGATGAGGGTGGCCAATCGCTCTTCGGTCACGTCCGCCCACGTTGCATCGGGTGATGTCCAAACCGCCTGCTCCCAAGTGGTTCGACCCTCCTCGTACGCAAGCGCCGCTTCGTGCGCCACAAGGGGCGTCACCCAAGCACGCAATCCTGCTTCATCGTTGATGGCTGGAGGATGGTGCATGAGCACCCGGCAAAGGGCATCCTCAACGACCACACCGATCACCTGAGAGGGGCGCAAGGGGCCCCGAAGACCGGCAACATAGCCGAGCAGCCATTGCCGCGGGCATCGGAGGTAGGTGGTGAGTGAACTGGCGGAGAGGCGGCCACGGGAACGGCCCAGCGGCCCGCCCAGCGGAGGAAGCCCTACTGGCATGCGTTCGCCTCCTTGGAGCAGGCAGAAATCATCGATTCACGCATCGTAGGAATAGTAGTCACCACTGGTGCGTTGTTCTCGGTCTTTCCGGCTTGAAGCCTTGTTGATCCGCGGTCGCTTTGAATCATGGTCGCGGCGGAACGTCACGTTCACATCGGACAGGAATTTGTTCATACCGACACGCAGATCGTAGGGGCCTGTGGCGTGGCCGGTGACACCTCCCTCCCCTTCGAACACGAGCAACGAGTCGGAAACGATGTCGATGAAGTACACGTCGTGGTCGATCACAAAAGCTGACTTCTCGTTGGCTTCCATGGTACGGCGAATGGCTTTCGCCGCTTCCATACGTGCGTTGGCGTCGAGATGAGCTGAGGGCTCATCGAGGAGGTAAAGGTCCGCGTCTCGGCCGAGGCAGAGAGCGATGGACACCGCTTGCCGTTCGCCGCCGGACAGTTTCTTGACCCGTTTGGGAAGGAGCTGATCAACACCCAAGGCTCGAATCACGTTGACGTTGAATTCACCGCTTCGCCAACGTGGGCCAAGTTCACTGTCCAGCCACAGTTGAACGGTGCCGTTGATGTCGACATCGATGTGCTGGGGCTTGTACGAGATCGTCGCGTCTGCTGTCACCCACCCGCCTTCGTATTCGTGCTCCCCTGCAAGGATTTTGATCATCGTCGATTTTCCGGTCCCGTTGGAACCGACCACACCGACCACCTCCGCCCGGTGCACAGCGCCTTCCTCAGAAGTGAGTTTAAACTCACCAAGGGTTTTTTCCAATCCACCCCACGACACCACGGGGGTCCCAATCTCGGCCTTTCGGTCACGATGGCGCAAGAATTGAATGGGTTTGTCACGGATGCGGACGTTTTCGCCGGGCAAAAATCCATCCAGGTAGGTGTTGATCGCTTGACGCGTGGAACGGGCAGGGGTGAAAATGCCGAAGGCACCTTTCTTCCCGTAGACGATGTGAACGAGGTCCGCCAGCACGTCGAGCACGGCGAGATCGTGTTCGATCACGATGACCCGCTTGGTCTCGGCCAATTCTTGGATGATGCCCACCATTCGCATGCGCTCATGAATATCAAGGTACGATGACGGTTCATCAAAGAAGTAGACGTCGACGTCCCGAAGGATGGTGGCACACACGGCCATTCGCTGCAACTCACCGCCCGACAGTTGCTGGACGGTTCGGTCGAGCAAATGGTCGATGCCGAGGGCTTCCGTCATGCGGCCCATCATCTTCCGCTCGTCGACCTTGCTGAGCAACGATCGCACCGTGCCCTGAACACGCTTGGGGAGGCGGTCCACGTTCTGAGGCTTCACGGCAACGCTGATTTTCTTGTCTTGAACGGCGATGAAAAAGTCCCGCAGCTCACCCTTCGGCAGCGACGCTATCACCTCGTTCCAATCGGGTTGGTCGTCCAACCAATCCCCTAAGTTGGGAATCATTCGTCCCGAAAGGGCACTGATGGCGGTGGACTTCCCCATACCGTTGGGGCCGAGAATGCCCACAACGCTTTCTTTCGAGGGTGTGGGCAAGCGGAACAGACGGAACCCGTTCAGGGAATACCGATGAATCATGTCGGTTTCCAATTCCGAAGGCAGGTTTTCAATGATCAAGGCGTCGTGGGGGCACTTGTTTACGCAAATACCACAACCGATGCAAAGACTCTCTGAAATGTGGGGTTTTCCGGTTCTTTCGTCAAGAATGATGCATTCCTGGCCGTTCCGAACGGGCGGGCAGAAGGCATAGCACTCATCGTTGCACTTCTTGGGTTGGCAGTTGTCCTCCTTGAGCACCGCCACCCTCATCTCAATGCCTCTGTGTTGCCCTCAAACCCGTGGTATATGGATTGCGCGGCGTCAGGCCGCACGGTCGTCCGTTGCCGGAATCAAATGAGGCCCTTCAGGTGCTCGTGACCGCTGATGAGCTTGGTCGTGCACGAAGTCGGGAACTTCATGCTGGCCTTGCGGAGTGCGTCACGGGCAGCGAGGTAGTGTTGGGGATTCACCTGGATGGAGAGCACGCGCTGGCCTCGCTTGACGCGGGCGGCCGTTCCGACGTTCTTCCCGAAGGCACAGCGCATCCCTTGGGACACACGGTCAGCACCGGCACCGGTGGCCTGCTTGTTTTCGCGGAGGACGTGGTGCGGGAAGGTGTGGACGCGGAGAGCGTAACCCTGTGCGCCGGCTTCCTTACGAATGGTGGAGTTGGATACCACACGAGCGGCCTCAAGGGCCGTGTGGCGGATCTGCACATCGTTGTCGGCGCGCAGTTCGAGCACGACGGGGAACTGGCCCATCTCTGCAGCACGGCGGTTACCGACGTGATACTGGTGAATTCGGTTGTTGGGCACACCACCGATGTATTTTCGGCGGGTGTAGGCAGGTCCCTTCAAGCGGCGGTACATGACGGCTGGTTTTCGTGCCATAGGTATGCCTCCAAGCAGGCTTGCGACCGATGCTCCCTTTATGATATCTCCGATGATGGTGCCCGAGCCGGTGAACGGGGTCGCTGTCAACAAAGGCTTCATGGACTCAAGGCATCACCTTGCAACATGGCCGAGGGATGGCGTCGGTACCTCGAGGAGGAATCCGAGCACCAGTGGGTGGCCATTTCCGGCTTCTTCATCTTCATTTTGCTCGGAGGGTTTGCTCTCGAGGCCACCTCGGATTTCGTGGGAGCCGACATGGTTCGCGTTGAAAATCAACACGAAGGCGCCCTTGTGCTCGACATTGTCTACCACGGCGAGACCGGCACCTACACCGCGTTGGTGTACGCCCCCGATGCAGGCTACCACATGTTCACGGAATTCGCTGACGGCACGGTGAACGAAATCTATTCACCTGACGCAGTTGATTTGGGCCGTGAGGTCAACTTCCTGACCACCATCGACGACCGTGTGGTGTTTTCTTCAGCGCCCAACGCCTGGATTGAACTTCAAAACGGTGCCATGTTAACCTACCAGATTCAGACCAACGGAGAGGACTTCGACGTGCTGAATGTCGTGGAACACCCCGACGAAGGGCACACGCTCCTCTTGACACAAGAAGGTCAATTCTCCACCGTTCGTGGCGTCGTAAACTTGCAATCCACCTCCCCCATGTCCACCACGTCGGGGGTGCAGTGGAGCGACGTGGCCCACCTCGAGGGTGATGTCTGGGTCGCCATTGGCCACCACATCGCCACTGCGGGCGCAGGCGGTTCGAGCCCCGCCACACCCGAACGCAAGCCTGCCATCGGTTTCATTGCCTGGGACGGCACCAACCAAACCCCTGTCCTGACCTCGGTCAGCATGATGTCCGGCACCTTCCACAGCCTTGTCTCGACACCCGAAGGTGCGGTCGTAGGTGGCACCGAAACAAGTTACATCATCGCCAACGATGCAAGCATCGCAGCGCTCAACGCCCCCTCTGCATCCACTGTCATGGACACATCGGGGTCGGTGTGGTTCTTTGGCGAACAGGGCGCCACCACCATCGGCGAGTACACGGACGGTGAATACACCGTCCACACCTTGACTCGACCGATGCCGGTGGAGATCAGCGCCATCGCTGCGCAGGACACCACCCTCCACCTCCACGGAACCGATGCCACAGGCGCACCGGTCCAATGGTCGATTGACGCCACCGCCAACGGCTCTATAGAGAGCGGACGTGGATTCCTCAACCTCCTGTTCTTGATCGCCGGCGCTGCCGTGCTTGGACTGATGGCCGTCCATGCAGGCCGAGCGCTTACCGGTTCCAATCAAGCGTGACGTTGCCCAAAGGGTTTGCCGGCTTGCACCTCTCCAAAACAGCGGGTCCTGACCGGTTCTGCGAGAACCTTCATGTGCCCCCGTCAACATCTTCCCGGTCCAGCGCATTGGAGGAGGTGAGGGCACATGGCCAAACGAACGATGATGGACCAGTTCTTTGAGCTCAAAGAAGCCCATCCCGACACCGTTCTGTTCTTCCGCATGGGGGATTTCTACGAATTGTTCCACGCTGACGCGACCATCGCAGCGGAGGTGCTCGGACTCTCCTTGACCAGTCGAGACAAAAACGCTGCAGAACCCATCCCCATGGCCGGCTTTCCTTGGCACGGTTTGGAAGAACACCTCAAAACCATGCTTCATGCAGGGTACAAAGTCACGGTTGCGGAACAAGAAGACGAGTTACGAGAGGGGGCCAAATTGTTGGAGCGCGTCGCCACCCGGATCTACACACCCGGTAGCCTCTACGAGGAACAACTTCTGAACCAAGACGAACGCTCCATGCTTGCCGGCATTGCCGTTGCGAAAGACCGGCTGGGGTTGGCAGGCATCGACGCCTCCACCGGGCAAGCTTGGGCTGTAAGCGTCGAAGGTCATGACCGATGGACGCAAGCCGTGGACCACCTTCAGCGCTGGCAACCGAAGGAACTGGTCGTTGATCCGAGGCAAGCCGACACGGAGGAAGTGCGGCGTCTTCTGATGCAGCTGGAGGGGACCATGGTCTCCAAACACACCGCCTCCGAATCCAAGCGAGCGACGCAACTGACGAAGTCCATGGGTGTCATCGATGCAGGCCACTTGGACCTCGACAATTCACCTCAGGCCACATCAGCGCTGGGTTTGGTGACCGATTACTTGTGCGCCGTGCACTTGACCGAACACCTTCACCTTCGGGAAGTCAACCTGATGCAACCGGACGGGCACTTGCTCCTCGACCAAACCACGTTGAGGAATTTAGAACTCACCACCA
>WTJK01000062.1:10982-66087 GCA_011524855.1 Methanobacteriota archaeon
GACGGGCACTTGCTCCTCGACCAAACCACGTTGAGGAATTTAGAACTCACCACCACACTGGCCGGCGAATACGACGGCAGCTTGTTGTCGACCCTCAACCGATGCCGTACGGCCATGGGCCGTCGACTGCTGAAGTCGTGGTTGCTGCAACCGCTGACGGACCTGGACGCCATTCAAGCGCGTCATGCCGCCGTCGGTTCGCTCTCACGGTCTGCAAAACGGTTGGACGGTCTTCGAGCCACCCTCAACGGGGTGAGGGACATGGAACGCTTGGCCACGCTGCTGACCTATGGCCGAAGCAACGCCAGGGACTTGCTCGCCACGGGTCTTGCGCTTGAACGAATGCCGGCGCTTGAACGATGGTGCATCGATGCCGATGACGCACTGCTCCACCTGCTCCAGGACGGACTTACGCAACTTGACGAGACCGCCAAACTGATTCAAGCCACGCTCAATGAATCACCTCCGTTGGGACTGCGCGACGGTGGCTTGTTGAAGGACGGCGTTGATGAGGAGGTGGACCGCTTGCGATCCCTTACCGCCGAAGGAAAGGGTTGGTTCAGCAACTTGGAGGCCTCACTCAGGAGTGAACTGAACATCCCCTCGCTCAAGGTCCGCATGAATCGCCAAATCGGCTGGTTCATCGAAGTGACCAAAACGAACGAGCATCGTGTGCCCGACGGGTGGCGACGTAAGCAACAAATGACCAACGGTTCAAGGTACGTCACGGACGAATTGGTCAAGCGCGACGATGAACTGTTGGGAGCCGATGCCAAACTGAAGGAACTGGAATACCGTAAGTTCCTCGAGCTGAGGAACTACTGTGCCCAACAAGCACACACGCTCGCAGACATCGCTCGTCGGGTGGCCTCCATCGACGTGTTGCAGTGCTTCGCCACGGTGGCCCGTGAGCGTGGTTGGACCAAACCGGAATTGACCGATCGCCCAACGATGTCCGTCCAAGGCGCTCGCCATCCCGTGCTGGAAACGATGGCTGGGTTTGTCCCCAACAACCTTGACATGCGGTCCAAACGCTCCTTTTTGCTCATCACGGGACCGAACATGGGCGGCAAGTCCACTTACCTGAGGACGGCTGCTTTGGTCACCGTGCTTGCGCAAGCAGGTGCTTACGTACCTGCCACCAAGGCCAAAATCGGTTTGGTTGATCGGATTTTTACCCGGGTGGGCGCCAGCGACGACCTGCGTCGAGGACGCTCAACCTTCATGATGGAAATGATCGAGGTGGCCCATATTCTCAAACGGGCAACGCCCCGGTCGCTCATTCTACTGGACGAAATCGGACGGGGCACCTCAACCTTCGACGGCCTGTCCATTGCTTGGGCGGTGACGGAAGATGTGTGTCAGCGACTGGCAGCAAGGACGTTGTTCGCCACGCACTACCACCAACTGGTGGGGCTCGAGGACCAGCTTCCTGAACTCGTCAACGTGCACGTTGAGGTGGCGCAGGTGGATGGCCAACTGCGCTTCCTCCACACCGTGGCAGAAGGTCCGTGCGATGATTCGTACGGTGTCCAAGTCGCTGCACTTGCGGGCTTGCCTCGCCATGTCGTCGAACGCGCGACCGACCTGTTGGCCTTCCTCGAAGCACAAGCGCAAGGCGCCAAAGCGGGTGAGGACGGTGCACCGACAGCACGGGACAAAGGCCAAGCCAGCCTGATGGGTTACTTCGCAGCGGCTGCTATGGGCGCTGCCCCAACGGCGGTTCCTGCCTCACTCTCAGAAAACGACGCACGAACCTTGGAGCGCTTGAAGGCGCTCAACCTCGACGACTTGAGCCCGAGGGATGCGTTGCAAACACTCTATGAGTTGAAAGCCGAAATGGAGGGCCCTGAATGAACCCCAACCGGATTCAACAACTCGATGAGGAAACCATCGGGCACATCGCCGCAGGTGAAGTGGTTGAGCGCCCGGCTCAGGTGGTCAAGGAACTGATCGAGAACAGCCTTGATGCCGGTGCAACTCACATCACCGTCCACCTTGAACGCGGTGGGTTCGAACGGCTCCAGGTGGACGACAACGGTTCGGGGATTCATCGTGACGACCTGTCCCTTGCGCTCGACCGGCACGCCACTTCGAAATTGAAACACCGGGATGACCTTGCTGCCATCAACTCCCTTGGTTTCCGGGGCGAAGCGCTGGCAAGCATCGGGATGGTGTCCACCCTGGAAATCGCCAGCCGCCCCCGCGGTGAGGACGGAGCTGCCGTTCGCATGGTACAGGGAACGAAGTCAAAGGTCGAACCCATGGGGATGCAGCACGGCACTCGGATCACGGTTGATCGATTGTTCGAAAACACACCCGCTCGCTTGGCCTTTCAGCGGCGGCCTGAAACAGAAACGGCGCGGGTGGTTGACGTGGTGGTGAGCCATGCGCTTGCCCATCCTGAAGCAGCGTTCACCCTCAAGACCTCCCAAAGGGTGTTGCTCAACGTCCCTCTCGCTCATGACCCGATGGACCGACTCTATGACGTGCTGGGGGCACAAGCCAGCGAACTGTTGCCGTTGAGCGCGCCGCCTCAGGACAGCGATGCCCCCGGTTCGGAGCGATGGTCCGGTCACATCAGCACACCGGACATCACCCGGGGAAAGGGCTCGGACATCCACGTGCTGATCAACGGCCGACCGGTCGCCTCCGGACCGTTTCACCAAGCGATTCGTCGAGGTTACAAAACACGGTTGATGCAAGGACGTCACCCTGTTGCCGTCCTTCACCTCACCTGCCCCCCCGAAGATGTTGATGTCAACGTGCATCCCACCAAAAGCGAGGTGCGGCTTCGACACTCTTGGCGGGTTCTGGAGCGGCTTGAGCGGTCCATCGCTCACTCGCTTGAAACGGTCCCGACCGAACCAGAAGCCGGTGGGGCACTGCCCGAATTGCGGGGTCTTGACGACCACCAGTCCAGTAAATCAGTACATGCTCACTTTGAGCCCTCAACAACATTGGCATCCGCCTCTGGCTTGAAGGAGCGACCCTCAACGTTGGGTCGCAACACAACACCGCCGCCGGCTTGGGCCGTGGCAGCGAGTGAACAACTGAACCTTGCAGGTCAAGCCGCCACTGCCCCAGAGCAACCCGACAAAGCACGACCAACGTCAGCTTCTCCACTCGGACAAACCGTGCTACCGACGGGCGTGGACAAACCCATGGCGGCTGCGCTTTCCTCGGCCGAGCGTGACCTGCACCGCCATGCCGGCACCGTGAGCAGCACCTCTCCGTCCTCTGAGCCACCCCTCGAGGGGGTGCTCAACGACTTGCCTCCTATGGAGCCGTTGGCCCAATTTGCCGACTCCTACATCTTGGTCCAAGCCGAGGACGAACTGCTGCTGATCGACCAGCATGCCCTCCACGAGCGGATTCGATACGAGCGATTGAGGCATGCCGGTCAGGCATGGGAACCGCAAGCTCGACTTGAATCGCTTCATCTGGAATTGGATGCACGTCAAGACGCTGTTTTGGAAGCACAACACCAACGCCTTTGGGACCTTGGGTTCCACACCGAACGCCAAAACGGGGCGTGGCACCTCCTTGCATCACCACGTTTGTTGAAACCCGAGGCCATGCGCCCGTTTTTCTTGGATGTCCTCCAGGACGTGGCGGAAGACGGTGGCCCCATCGAGACGGTGGAGGACAAAATGGATCACATCGCGTTCATGACCGCTTGCCGAGGCGCAGTGAAAGCCAACGAGCGGCTCACCCTCCCCGAAATGCGACGATTGATTGACGACATGCGTCGCATCCCCAACCCCTGGGCGTGCGTCCACGGTCGGCCAACAGCACTTCGAATCCAAGTGGATGACCTGGACCACCATTTTGGACGACACGGCTGAGTTACCAAGGCTGGTGAAGCACCGTTTCCACACGGGCGCCCACCTCTTGCCACCGCTCAACAGCGTTGGGATCGGCAACGGAATACAACGCATCTCCAAGGAGAAGCACCTCCTGACGCAACCCCATGCTCAGTACCAACGCAGTCATGTGCATGCGATGATCACCCCACGTTTGGACCGGTTCTGTAGGCTGCTGGAGGGTCTGACCGCCCTCGATGCGTACCCCGTCCGGGGTCACCTCACCCACCAAACCGAACTGGGCCAACAAATCCACCGTCCGGTTGAGACGGTTGCTTTCCTTGTGCGCTGCATGGGCGGCACCCCGCACAACGCCCCCACCCGAAAGCGCAAGCAGCGCACAGAGCGGTGTGATGAGGTCGTTGCCATCCCTCAGATTCACATCGCAAGGTGTCACGTGGTCGGGGGACCAACGCCATGACCCTTCGGATACCGACAACCCCAGCGAAGGAGCAAGGTCGAGGAGCAGTTCATGGCCGAGCGAATCGTCCTGTGAAGGGGGATTCAGCAGATGGACCCTTGCACCCGTTGAGGCTGCCGCCAGGAGCGGGAAGGCCATCATCGAAGCATCGGACACCACGTCGACTTCCAGCGCACGTGGTTCAGGGGCCCACGGATGAATCGAATAGGACCGTTCATCTTGCTCCACTTCTGCTCCAAACCAGCCACAGAGGTCCGCTGTAAGGGCTGCGTGACGGGTCGACACCGCTTCACCTTCAAGCTGGATGGAGAAGGGAACGGTGCGTCCAGCGCTGGCGATCAACAGCGATGTGATCGGTTGACTCGATGCCGTGGCATCCAGGGCGACCGATTCTGCTTCGAACGGGCCTTGAATCAGGACCGGGAGGTGTTCGGGTCCAATGCCGTGGGAGACGGTCACGCCGGCTTGTTCCAGGGCGTTCAACATGACCTTGAATGAACGACGGCGAAGATTGGCATCACCGTCAACCATCACCGGGACATCCCATCTGCTCGCCAGGCCCATCAGAACACGAAGCGTGGTCCCCGAGTTGCCAGCATGGAGCACCGTCCCCGGTGGTCGCCATTCCTCTGGCTTTCGCCCGTGAACCTTCCAAGAGACGGCACGGTGGTCCGGAATGAAATCGGCATTTTCGGCAGACGGAAGGGCCCGTCCCTCAGCATCGAGGTCGGTGAATTGGATGCCGCATTGCATCAAACATCGGCGCATGGCAAGAACATCTTCACCTGCGGTGCTCATGCCATGCAGGACCATGTCAACATCGGTCTGAGCGGCAAGTGCCACCCAGCGAATGGCATGGCTTTTGGACACGGGCAACGTCCACTCCATCTGATTCAGTTCAGCAGGTGGATGGATCTTTATGGCAGGCACGAGGCTTCCCGGTTGGCCAGCGGGCGCCGGGTCCCAGCGTTCCACCCACTTGCGGGCCATGATTCGAAAGGCATGCTGCTTCCTAAGAACCCTTACAATGGGCCGTTGGCAGGAATCCATGTGCAACGGTTGCCCGTGGTGGATGTGTTGGAGCGCCCCGTGCGTGACCTTCGAATCTCCGTGACCGACCGGTGCAATTTCAGATGCCGATATTGCATGCCGAGGGAGCATTTTGGCCAAGATCACGTGTTCCTTGACCGACAACACCTCTTGACGTTTGAAGAAATCCTTGTGGTGGTCAAGGCTGCCATGGGTGCGGGTGTGACGAAAGTGCGCATCACGGGAGGGGAGCCTCTTCTGCGGCGCGACATCACGACCTTGATCAGCATGATTCGAGAAGAAGGACCTGATTTGGACATCGCCCTGACAACGAACGGCGCGTTGCTGGCTCAACACGCGCAATCGTTGAAAGCAGCAGGATTGAACCGAGTGACCGTCAGTTTGGATGCGGTCAACCTCCAAGTGTTCCAAGCCATGGCTGACACGGACCGGTTCACCCCCACCGACGTGCTCAATGGCATCGCAGAGGCGAGGCAGGCGGGTTTGGGCGTCAAGGTCAACGCCGTGGTCAAGCGGGGCGTGAACGACAACGAAGTGCTCCCGTTGGCCAAGGCTCTGGAACAACACCGAGTTCCGCTTCGATTCATTGAATTCATGGACGTCGGTAGCACCAACGCTTGGTCCATGAAGGAGGTGGTGAGCGGCGCCGAACTCCGACAGGTGCTCTCAAACGCCTACGGACCGCTTGAAGCCCTCCCCGCAAAACAGGCTGGCGAGGTGTCCAAACGGTACGTGACAGCCGGCGGGAGGGAATTCGGATTCATTGAATCCGTGACCGCCCCCTTCTGCGGAGGCTGCACACGGCTTCGCCTCTCCGCCGACGGCGCCCTGTTCACCTGTTTGTTCGCCTCAAAGGGCCACGACCTGAAGGCCATGCTTCGATGGGGAGCGGACGTCACCGCCATCCGCGAAGCGATGACGGGCGTATGGCAACAACGCAGGGACCGTTACTCGATGGATCGGACAGAAGAAACGGCGACCGAACCAAAGGTCGAGATGTCCTACATCGGTGGATAATCACGACATCGGGGGCAAGCGAACGTCGACGAGCAAGACGTTGGCAGTCTCCTCAACAAGCCTGAAACTCCAGGTGCCATCGTCCGCTCCAAGCGTTCGTGAATCGACCACAAAATAGTCACCCTGGGTGACCGAATAACCTGCGTCACGGTCGTGGAAGGAAACGTTGGCCCCGATGACGCCGTACACATCAGCATCGTTCACGTGACCACGGATGGGGTTGTCAGCACTCAAGTTACCGGGAAGAAGATCGAATTGAAGCCGAGCAGGATCGATGGACTGGTCCAAGCTGGTGATGCGAATCACGTGGAACCCGTTGTCGAGGGCTCGAACGCTGACCGTGGCTTGTGGTGGTGCTTTTTCGACGGTGGTCAACGAGCCTTGAATCAGCACAAACACCATGCTGGAGAGCATCACGGTGATGGCGAGCAGCAGCACCGTAGCAATCACGGGGCTCACGGCCTCGTCATCGCCCTTCAGGTGTGCTCCCATGGGACGGGGTGGGGCTTGAATCACTTGAACACACCGCTGAAACCCGAGGGAAAGAGATGAAGTTCACAGAATCCAGACGGGCCGGTCGCATTCCATCGCCCGCTTGATGCCACCGATGGGCCCCAGAATCCTCAGCAGCACCTCTGTGATGGCATCGTTGCGGAAAAAGGCGTACCCCATGTTCTTGGTGCGTAGAGAGTTCTTGAGTGCCTTGCCCATCGAGGCCCTCACCCTCGTTTCGTAGGTTGCCAACGGCGTCCCTGACTCCAGGTGAGCCACGATCGCCTCGGCAGCAAAACAACCCGAAATGATGGCTTGGCTGATGCCGCCACCGTTGCTGGGCATCACCAAACCCGCTGCGTCCCCCACGGCAAGGGTTGTACCGTCCACCATGCGTTTGACGGGCCCACCCATGGGAATCCAACCGCCGCCGTACGAGAGAATCTCAAGTCCCAAATCATCGCAAAACCGCTTCAGGTGCTCCTTGATGTTGCCTTCGAGTTTCCCAGCACGAACCCCCAGCCCTACGTTGGCTGTGTCGGGGCCTTTGGGGATGATCCACGCATACCCGGACGGTGCCACCGACCCGAGAAAGACATCGAAGGTTTCCGGCACCTTGCCCCGCACCTGAGCGTACATCGTCGGCACTTGGTCGTCGGGCCGTACAGCAGGGTCCTGTCCATGTCGCAAGCGGGCGATGTGCGCAAGGCTTCCGGAGGCGTCGATCAAAAAGTCACAGGAGAAGCGACCGTTCGTCGTGACGAGCACGTCACGACCGGCTTTGCTTTGGTGTTGTATTCGTTTCAACGCCGTGTTCACGCGCAGTTCGGCACCGGCTTGCACGGCTTTGTCAGCCAGGTATCCATCGAATTGCAAACGGTGACCAGCGAAGGCGTCGAGTTCAAAATCAAAGGATTTGCCTGATGGAAGGAACACGCGCATGTTGTCGAGACGGTGCAGTTGCAGTCGTTTTGGAAATTCGAAATATTGTTTCAACCACGCATGGTCGTCCAGGTGTTTGAACGTGCCCACCACCTCACCCCAATGAGGAATGCATTCGCCGCATTGTGCTGGGTTCCCAACCACCGTGCGCCGCTCCAGCATCAGCACGTCCAAACCCGACTCTGCCAGCCGTTGCGCACATGCACTTCCGGCGGGTCCAGCACCCACCACAATGACTTGGCGATGCTCAACGGTTTTGACGACCATGCCCTTCCCTCAGACGTGACGGTTCATCACGTACTCCGTGATGTGAAGCATCAATCGCTTGGCATCGCTTTCGGGGAACACCTCAAGCTCCGCTCGAGCGCGCTCGATGTGGGTCCGGACCAGCAATTCAGCGTACTCCATGCTGGTCGAGCGATCCAAGAGAGCCATCAATTCATCAAAATCATCGTCGCTGAAGTCCTCAATGAGTTCGGACAAGCGCTGACGGTGCGGGCCGTGGGATAGCGTGAGGGCGTGGATGAGCGGAAGGGTCATTTTTCCCTCGTGTACATCCGCACCTCGCGGTTTCCCCATTCGCTCGTCGCCGCGAAGGTCAAGCAGGTCATCGACCAATTGGAATGCAATTCCCAATTCCATCCCAAAGCGCTCAAGTCCCAGCGCTTGGGATTCGGATAAACCTGCAATCAGCCCTGCAGCCTGACAACCTGCAGCGAAGGGTCCCGCAGTTTTGCCCTTCACGATGCTGAAGTAATCTTCCGGCGTGGTGGCCAAATTCAACACATGGTCGAGTTGATGAAACTCCGACACGGCGATGTTGGCACAGCAACGTGCGATGATGTCAACGATTTGCGCGCTGTACCGGCCGCCGAGACCGAATCCTTGGACAAACAGCCAATCGCCTGCAATCACCGCTTTGGCTTGTCCGGAGGTGGCGTGAATGGTCGGGATTCCTCGACGTTGTTCCGCTTCATCGTTGATGTCATCGTGGACCAGCGTGGCGGTATGAATCAACTCAAACGCCAACGCCAGTGGCATGGCATGCTCATCGTTGTCGCCTCCTGCCAACCGGTAAGCCAGCATGAAAAGGATGGGGCGGAGGCGTTTTCCGCCGGCGTTTAACATCCGACCGGCTTCGCGTGCCACCTCGCCAGCGCCCAGGTTCAGTTCGTCCTGAATCAGTGACTCAAGGGCTTTGTTCACATCCAGACGCAAACGGTCGAGGGTTTCAGCGAACACCTCCACCTCGCTGTGCATGCTCTTCCCACGGGGGTGGGCTTCTTAACCCGTCGTCACCGCCCTTGGTTTGTGAGGGGTCCCCTCACCGAGGTGTTTGGATGAACGAGGGTGAAC
Source organism: Methanobacteriota archaeon (assembly GCA_011524855.1). Classification (GTDB taxonomy): domain Archaea; phylum Thermoplasmatota; class Poseidoniia; order Poseidoniales; family Poseidoniaceae; genus Poseidonia. The sequence goes on from WTJK01000062.1 coordinate 20,127, forward strand.
GCTTGGTTGTGCTCACCACGTCCTCCCAACAAGACGGTGTGCGAAGCCAGATTGAGAAAGCCGTCGGAACGCACGGAAAACACCGAGACCTGTTGATGAAGCAGGTTCCCCACGTATCCTCGGCTTTGCAGGCACTCCGGGACGGCCACGGCGACATCGTGGCCTTGAGCGCTTTTGATTGGTTGAAAGAAGACACAGAGGGCCTGATGGTGGCTGGAGTCTTGCCTCGCAAGGAACCCACATGGGTGTTGGTTGGGCCCGACAAACCCGAATACCTCCCACTTGAAGCGGTCGTCGTCTGTGAACACGAACTCCTACGGCGCCAACTTCGAAGGTTGCGAGCCGATGTGGTGACCGTTGACAGGGAAGCGCTGGCCGAACAATGCGGCGAAATGGAACACTACAACACGCTGGAACCGCTCGAACGTTGGCCCTGGGTTGAAGAAAAGATGCAGCAAGGGCACATCTCCGGCTTCATTGTCCCTCGAGCCGTCCATACGGACGCCCGGATGAAATCACGACGCCACACGCTTGGCCTTCAGCGAGACCCTACGGAGCAAGACCGAGAACGGTTTGTCCCGCCTCCGCTTCACGGCTTTGCCTTGCTGGTGACGCGCCAAGGATTCCCTGCAAAGACGCTGGCTGACATGGCCGACCCGAGTGCTTACCTCGCTTGGCGAATGGAGAGCAGCATGCGAGAAAGCATGGACAGCGACATGACCGAACTGGTGGGCATCCACGTCGAGCAACGCAAACTTCGAACCATTCTCAAGAGCGCAAAAAACGACGGCGACGAGATGGTGCTTGATGCGCTTGTTGACCCCGAGCACCCCAACAAAAAGGTCCTGCGAGGCGGCCCACGCCTTGAATTCATGATCGAAACCCTTTCCCCTGACGGCGCCGTGACCGCATCTTGCCATCGAATCGTCGCTTCGGAGGACGGCCACATGGGGATGGTGAACGTGCTGAAGGAATTCACCCAACTCTTGGCCTTGATGACCACCGACCACGAAGCCATGAAGCGTGGCGTTCCGGGAATGCCACCAGCGTTCATGGACCCTGCACCGCGCATGCTGAGCCTTCAAGACCAGCATCCGAGGGACGAATGAAGGGCGAGAACCACGGCGTAATCGCTCGCTGGACCGAGAAGACATATATGCCTCGGAGCGTGAAAAACAATCAGCGGTGAGCCAATGATTGACAAATCAGCCTTGCTCGGTCGCTTGTACCAAGCAAGGTTCGATGAGTTGAAGGCCATCGCCGGCGAACACGCGGTCGCAAAAAACGGGTCGGTTGAAACGCTTCGCGCTCGGTTGATTCGACACGTCATCTTGGACGAGTGGGACCTCACGCCAGAGGCCATCCGAGCCATTGCGAACGCAGATTTGGGAGAGATCTTGGGTGTCTTCGGCATCAAAAAATCGGGCTCCATCAAGGCTCGGAGGCAGCGACTCTACCTCCACCTGAACCATGACCCAAAACAGCTCAACCCCGAGAGTCTTGACGCCATGAACAAGGAGGAACTGCACGCGTTGTGCAAAGCGCTCGAACTTCCCCTTTCAGGTAGCAAACAAACCCTCCTTGTGCGGGTGGCGGGCGTTCTCTCAGCCCAAGAGCAAGGTTGGGGGAAAGTCAAGAAAAGCTTGCGCAGGCCACGCGGTGCGTTGACCCTTCCGAAGATTCACACCCCCGACATCTCAGCGAAGGCTGAAGAACGGGCCGAGCCCGAGCCGACCGTGGCCTCGTTCGTTGAAGACAACGACGAAGGCTGGTCGTTTGAAGAGGAGGTGGCGTTGAAAGAGGCCTTGTCGGACGACGCCCAAGCACCCTCACTTTCGGAAATCGACGCCATGCTTGTAACGGCGCGTCCCGATGCAACCACCTCGCCCGTGCCACCCATGGTTCAACACCCAACGATCGAGCCGCATCACAGCCTCGAAGTGGAGACAGCCCTCATGGAAGTGCGCAGCCGAATGCCAGAGATTCACGCCTTTGCGCGTGATTTCTTGAGCGTCAGCACCACGACCAACGTGGACGATTTCAGAGCGTTCATCGGCTCGCTTCGCCATCATGGTTTTGCCACCGACCTGGCCCCTGTTCACGATGAAATCGCTCAAGCCATCATGAACCTCGACCACCAAATTCAACAAGAAAAAGGCGCCGCTGTGGCCCTGCCACGGTCATGGAGCGAGCGAGAAGCACTCCGACGTTTTGAGGACTTACGTGGGACGTTGCGAGAGCGAATGGAGGCTTCACTCGCCCTCCATCCGACGGACACCGTCAAGGCGCGTATGGCGTTCGAAGCCGAGGCTCGTTCGCTGGGTTTGGACCTCCGTTTGCCCAGCATCTCTGGCCGATTGCACGCGTTGTTTGATCTCCATGTTGAAATCAACGAAGCGCAAGCCTCCAGCAGTCCCGATGCGCTGCGTCGCCAGCGCATGCTTCGCATCCTCCACCGCGGCGCAGTGCACCTCGCACACGGTGAACGCCTCACCGTTGAGCGAATCGAACGCAACCTCGTGTCCTTTGAGGAGTTGGTTCAAACCGTCCTTGAGCACAGCGAAGATGGGTTTGGCGAAGCACAACAAGCGTTGGTCATTCGCTTTTTGGAAGGAAAGGGGTACGATGTCAACACGCCCAACCTCCGTCCTAGAGTCCTGGCATGCGCAGGAATCGTGGGGGCCGAGCTGGGGTACCTCTCGCCCAGTGAGATTCCAAAACTAGCACCAGGCATCCTCATCAGCGAAACAGAAGTCGACGCCATCGTCACCGAACTCAAGCACTTGGCTGCTTCCTTCAAGCCAACGACGGAAAACAACGAGACCGCTGAGGCATCAGAAGCCGATCACCAAGACGAAGCCGCCATCGAGGCAGCCTCGACGGTAGAACGCGTTCGAGGAACCATCGATCACATCGACGACCTGTTGAACCGATTGAAAGGATGAACCGCACATCGGCGTCAGCATCGTCTGGGATCAATGCCCTTGACGTGCGTAGAAATTCTGGATCACGGAGGTGACCGTCTGAATGTCGCTGATGCCACGAGCGCACAAGTCCTCGATGATGGCTTGCCGTTGCGACACGTGGCGTTCGAACACGTCGGGTGTCACACCTGCTGCGTTGCAAATGGTTTCTCGAAGTTTGGAGGGGATGCCGGTCTCCTCGATCTGGTCCGTGGCCGCGTTGTACTTCCAGATGGCGTTCAGACGAGGCTTTTCACCCTCCATACCGGCGATTTCTGCTACTTCCGTGATCTTCCTCGCCGTTTTCCCGTTTACGTGAAGTCGTGCTTGAATGATGATCAGGTCAAGCCCGCTGAGCATGATCGGAGGGACGTTCATGGGGGGATTGATCATCCTCGTGACCGTCTCCTGAGCCGTGTTGGCGTGCAAGGAACCGAACGAACCGTCGTGACCGGTGTTCATCGCCGTCAAAAGGGTCGCACACTCAGGTCCACGGACCTCACCAACGATGATTCGGTCGGGTCGCATGCGCAAACTGGATTTCAAACAGTCGTTCATGTCGACCTCAGGGGTCCCGTCGGGCCGTTCTCGGCGGGTTTCCATGCGCAGCCAGTGGTCGTGATACACCTGCAATTCAGCCGTATCTTCCACGGTGAGCAAACGTCGCGACCAAGGAATGTACATCCCAAGGCAGTTGAGTGTGGTGGTCTTACCGGAGCCTGTACCTCCTGCGATAACAAAGTTGGCTGGTCGACTGTCCAAGCCTTCAATCCAGACCCACATCATGGCTGCCAGGCGTGAATTCACGGTTCCAAAGTTCACCAAATCAATCATCGTCAGAGGGTCTTCCTTGAACTTACGAATGGTTAGGGTTGGACCGTCCGGTGACACCGGGGGGATGGTACCGTTGACACGAGAACCGTCGGGCAAGCGACCGTCGAAAATGGGAACCAAACCCGGTCCGTCACCCAACGGGACGTTGGTGAACGAAGCGATGTTCTTGGCGATTTGAAGACCGGAGTCGTCGTCAATCCAAATGTTTGTTCGGCACATGCCATGGTTGCGGTGCGCCACCTTCACGCATTGCGTGCCACCGTTGTACATCACTTCCTCAAGAGCATCGTCCTCAAACAGCGCGGCCAGGTCACCGTAGGGGTTCGGCTCAATGTTCCCGTCCACGTGGTAAATCGGCGAGGGGTGGTTCGCTTCCGTGTAGATGGTCACGCGACCGTATTGTTCCAAAATTTGTTCCGACATGTCAACCACCAACCAATTTCACAGCACCAAGATACAAGCCCATGGAGAGTGCCATCCACATGGGAAGCCACCAGAGCACGTCCTTGAGACGACCCATCATGCGGCCAGAGACCCCCACGCCGATGGCCGATGCAGCAGCGAAGAACAGCGCGAAGGTGTTGTTGAAGGCGGTGATTTGGTAGCCTTGACTGGCGGGTGCAAACAACCCCACAATGAACGCAATCAAGACGGGAAGCCCGACGCTCACAAAGAGAATGATCAGAATACCTCGGCCCTGAAGCTCGCTCTCTCGTCGATTCATCAAATCGTTGAGACGCTCGTAATCCATGCTGAGGTCGGAAAGAATGTCACGCAGTGAGGAGTCCTGCTGAATCGCCGTTTCAAGCAAAACCATCACCCGCTGGACCTGACTGGACCTGGATTTGGCAGCAAAGGAGGCAAGCGATGCTTCAAAGGACGAAGCATGGCTTTCCTTCAGGGTTTCAGCGAGGAGTTGAGCAAGGGGTCCGTCGTTCGCAGTGGATTGCTCCATCATCGCTTCCTGAAGACCGCGGCCTGCGCCCACCGAATCGGAAAGGGCCTCGAGGAACGAGGGCAGTTCGTTTTCGATGGTACGACGTCGAGACCGTTCCCGCATGGGCGGGATGCCACCGCCCGCAAACCCCAATCCCAGAACGAGCAAAAACAGCAACAACGGTGTGTCGTTGAAGGATTCGATGATGCCAAAAATCACGACAACACCTCACAAACCCGGGTCTTTGGTGTGAGCTTTGAGCCCGATGAAGAACATGGCCACCAGCGTCATCACCAGCCCCATGTTGACAACGCCAGCGATCACCGCTGGGTCTGGCAGCGACATGAACGAACCCAAATCACCCGACATCAACTGGGGGACAAGCCCAACGATGGACAAGATGATGGGGCCAATCATGCCAATGGAGAGCAAGGTTTCAGGAACACCTCCCAATTCTTCAATGTACTTCTCCACGGCTTCGCTGCGCTCTTCTTCCATGCGCGTGCCTTGTTTCTTGAGGGTCTCAACCAAGTCGGTGTTCTGTGTCACGTTGGTGTACAGCGTGTTCAAGAGACGCTTGTAGCCCGGTGATTCAGCACTCTTCATGAGCTGTTTGAGCTGCTTGTCAAGACCGCCTCCGGATCCCTTTCGTAGCCGCTTCATCAGTCCCGCGAAATCCTCCGAAATGATGCCGTACCCGCCTTGACCGATGGTGTGGATGGCTGCCTCAAGACCCACACCCGAGGACATCAAGACGTCGAACGTGCGAATCACGTAGAGCAATTCTCGCTTTTCATCAAGCAGCCGCATGTTGCTCACCGGTTCAAATCACGTCTTCCAGGAGTTCAAAGTGGAACGATTCGTTCGAGCTGTCGTATTCCATCACGGCAAAGATGACTTTGACATCTCGCTCTTCGAAGGGGTCGTGAATGTAGGGCTGACCCGTTCGGAACATGGCGACAATGCGCTTGTATTCATCAATGGTCAATTCGCCATTGATCGTGTACATGGTCGACTCCGAGCCTTCATCGTGAAGGTCGTCACCCTCCTGACCACGAACCACGGTTCGGGTGAGTCTGCGTGTCATGCGCACCTTGATGTCTGCGTTCGCAATACGAATCCAGTCTGAACTGGATGTCCCGGTCGCTGGTCGAATAAAGAAATCCATTCCGGCCATGGTGTAACCCCTGCTTCTCCGACATGTCCATCGGGACTTGAATGTGTTGGCACCCTCAATCGGCAGCAACGGCTCTGAACCATCCGAAACGTGGCTCCTCAAGTTGACCGGCTTCGACCATTTCGTCCAGAACCTGCTCAGCCACCTCGCGGGCATGGCCTCGAGAAGCGGCATTTTTCAGCACGGTGTCAAAGTCAACGCCTTCGCCCTGGTCGAGTTGTCGAACGGCTTGAAGCAGGAAGGTACGGAGGCCGTCACTGCCCGTGGCATCCCCGCTATCATCGCCTTCTTCTGGAAGAGACATCATCGGTGGCGGCGTTGTGGCTGCCTCAAGGCGACCTTCGGCGATGTCCAACGCTTGCATCAGGTTGAGTTTGAACGGTTCAACGTCCACTTCCCCGTAGTGATTGCGAGCCAACAACAAACTCTCCGGGAGTTCGGCTCGACGGTAGGCGTCCATCGTCGGCTCAACCTCCATGGAAGCCGTGAACTGGTTCATTCGCTGCATGGTGGCATCGCATGCATCCAACAGCCAATTGGCGTACACCTCACGCGTGACGATCGATGCCTCTTCGGGGCGCAGCGACGTGTACACCGCACCCTCATCGGTTTGGTACCAACGGCTTTTGGCCACCATCATCACCAGCAACGGCTCCCCGTCGTCCAATCGCTCGGCCCAATCGTGGGCTTGTTCACGGATGACCTCCGAGTTGTAATCGCCGATCGAGAAGTAATGCAAACCGGACGGGTCTCGAATCTGCCCTTGGAACATGGAGGCTCCGGAACTGGTCTCTCTCAATTCCATTCGCTCGAGCAAACCGGCAGCTACCAAACGGTTGACCTTGGCTCCAAGTTTGGTGATGATAAACGACGGATCGTACTCTCCTGAGCCTTTCTCATGAAGGGTGGCGCTACCAAACTCAGCCGCCAACAAGAGGTGAGCCGGTTGCCGCTGGATGCGAGGGCGCTCCATCACGACCACCCCCACTGGGTTCGAAGCTCAGTCGCACGAAGTTGGGCATCGCCCCCGACCAAAGCCACGGCATCGGCCAAAATCATCGCTCCTTGATCGTCCACGATGCTCCGGCCGTTGACCGTGAGGTTGCGGCCAAGCAAGCGCTCACGAACCGCCTGAACAAAACCGACTTCGCCCATTTCATCAACTTGTGATCGCATCGCAGCCTCGTTCATTTCCAACACCGCCAATGAGGCATCTTTGTTGACCAAAACCGCTGCAGTGGCCGACCCAGCAGCATCAACCACCAAACGAAGACGAACGTCTTCGGTCCCTTCGTTCACACCGTGATCGAAACACGCACCGTCCCTCAGCACACGTCGACATTCGGTGCAACGACGGATGAACCCTGAATCTTCGCGTACGCTCACAACCATGCCCTCCGTTTTGAGACCCACACGACTCGGGCCTGCAACAACATCGGTCAGGGCCACCTCAACGGCGTGATTGCTTAGATCAACCGCTTCGTCCCATGGCGGGGCGGCCAGCACCTCAACCTGAGCAGCGGTGTCCACCGTAATGTCGGGGATACCTTGCCAAGCACGTACACGGACACCTTTGAGCCGCACCGTGACGGGTAAATCGGCTGATTCGATGGGCAGTTCTTCCCAAGCGCTCATGCGGCAGCGTCCGGAAGGGTCTGCGATCTGTCCGGACCACAGGAATTTCTCGACCCCGTCCCTTGTGAAACTGCGCTTGTTCCACTCAAGGATTTGAACGACCGTATCAACGTCCCGAGACCCGTCCCTGAGTTGAGCCACGGTCTGCACGGTCTGTTCAGCCAGTGTACTCAAATCAGCGAACTGAGCATCATGGTACACCTCGATTCGGGTGGTGCGTCCGAAATTCAGCTCAGGCGTGTCCCGGAAGGAACGAACCTGCGCACCGTCGATCTTGAGCAACGCCCCTACTTCGTGGTCAAACGGCTCCCATGACAGGAATCCAATGGTTCCCGTGGCGTCAGCGATTCGGCCCCGAACAACGTCGATGGAACCCGAACCGTCCTTGCGGTGAATCTGATCGGGTCGCGACGCCAGTACACGGCCGACGACACACACGTAACCGTCGGCGGGGAGGTCGACGACATCCACAGGGTCGTTGGTCGCCATCGTCGTACCGGTGCCTTCCTTCAAAACCACCACACGCGTGGATTGGTTGATGTTCAAGGACATTTTTCCGTTGTACTCGTTGACACTGGCGCCTTCCAAGCGAACAATGCTCCCTGCGGTGAGTTGAGGGCTGGGCCCCCAGTCTTTGTAGTCCCAGCGCGTCCCGGGCGTTCCCTCGTTCCACGGGTCGTCTTCCAGCATGCCAAACACGATTTGGCGTTCTTCGCCGCGAATCAACTGGTCCCGAACGTTGTGTGTGATGATTTTCACTTCAACTTCAACATCACGATCGCTGCCCGAAAGTTCGCTGAGAGCGCTGACCTTCTTTGTCGGTGTTGAAGTTCGGTTGTTCGTGGTGGATGATTTGCCGGGCGAGGTCCCCGATTGGAACCGACGCACCACCGAGCGCATGGCGTCCTGAGGAGGAATGTAGAACTCCTCTTCGTACTTCTTGAACGCTTCAGCCACCTCACCGGGATCGGCATCGGCACATTCCTTGATGACAGCGGCGACGTAATCCGCATACTTTTCTTCAGACATGTGCCGAACCCCCGTTCAGCGCGTTCGGTTGCCATCGCATGGAAACGACGGTGTTGGGCTTTTGTGCGGTTTGGTGAAGACAATACACTCCCTTTGACCTCCTTGGGCCTTTCAACTCCCGACGACGGGGTATAAACAATCCCACAGGAGGGTTTGTGAACTCAAGCAGGGTTGATACGGAGGCCTTCGGCAATGAGGACATCGGGAAGGTGCATTCGACCCGATGAGTAGGAACCTTGTTGACGGACCGTTTGACCCAGCACGACCTGACCGGTCATCGCTTGGGCCAGGTTGCCCGACAAGCCAGCTTGTTTGAGGGCGCCGACCACCTCCCCGTCAATGACTCGAAGAATGGAACTGGTGGTCACTGAAAAATCACCGCTGGTGGGGTTGGCGGTGTGGGCCCCCATCACGCTGTTCACGATGAAGCCGCTGTCCAGCCTGCCGACCAAGGCATCCCAGTCTTCGGTGGGCGCCGAACTGGTGAGCATCAACTCCGTGCACCCGGTCCCCGGGGGCGACTGGTGACCACCTGCGGTGGCAGAACCCGTGGATGCGGCATCGGTTGTCCGTCCCTCGGCGATTTGCTGGGCTGCGTCCCTCGTTGACCAGAAGGCGCCTTTGAGCACACCGTCTTGCACGAGTGTTTGGACGCGCCGAGGGACCCCCTCGCCATCGCGCGAACCGCTCGACATGCCTCCCTCGAGTCGTCCGTTGTCCGTAAGGGAGAGGTGATCGGCCAGCACCTGCTTTCCTTGTCTATCGGACCAAAACGATTCACCACGAACGAGTTTTTCACCGGTCATGGCGGGTGGCACCACCATGGAAAACAGCGGCGACATCCCCTCGCTCGTAAACAACACGGGGGCTTCAACGGCGCCATCGTCCGATGACACGGTGTGCTGTGTCACCTGGGCCCAATGCACGGCCCGACCGACGCACGAAGGTACATCGTCCATGAGGGTGCGGCTGGATTGACCTTGATAGGCACTGGTCAAATGGCCGTCGACGTCAATCGTGACTTGAACACCGAGGCCGTGGTTGGTCGTCACACCGCTGGCGAGGACGCCCTCGCTGCTCATCAGCACCGAGGCGGTGGCAGAAACACCAAGGCCACCTCCCGTGACCACCGCTCGCTCATCTTCGCTTGCCACCGAAGCAATGACGGCATCGGCTTGAGCCAGCAAGGTTTCCGGTTGGACGTCAAGCACGTTGGCGTCATAAAGTCCGGCCACCGGATCGGCATGTTGTTCGCTGGGCAACACAAACCCATCAATTTGGGGCGACATGTTCGCGATTTTGAGGGCCTGCGCAACAGCGTCGTCTGCTCCGCTCACATCAACCATGTGGGCGAAACCAAACCGGCCGTTTTCGACCACCCGAACGCCGAATCCGCCTTCGCCACCTCCCGCAGCCATCGTGACTTTGCCTGCTTCAATGTCCACCTGCTGGCCGTAGGCTTGGAAGCCAACGAGGTCCCATTGTTGGACGCCGGCTGCTTTGCAGGCGTTCGCCAAACGCTGGGCGTTGCCCATCAAGCGGTCTTCTGCACCGTCAGGGAGCATGTTCATCCCACCAGTGCTTCGCGGATTCGCATGATGGGTCCACCATCGCCAACCGGGACGGTTTGCCCTTTGCCGCAAAACCCTGGAGATGCCAGCCGAGCATCCTGCGTCAGGCCGTCCACGTTTTGGAGGATTTCAAGGGTCAGGCCACTGACGCTGACGTCTTTGAGCGGCGTGGTCAATTCCCCGTTCTCAATGAGCCACGCTTCCTGAGCAGCGAACTGGAACGAACCTCGACCGGTGTCCACCTGCCCGCCGCGCGTGCCGCAAGCGAAGACACCGTGTTCGATGTCCTCCATGAGTTCGTCCATGTCGGCGTGCGAGCCTCCCTGAATCATCGTGTTGGACATGCGGACCATGGGGTGGTGCAGACCGTCTTGAGCGCGTGCACCGGCGTTGGGATCCACCCCGAAGTGGTGGGCTGTTTCGCGATGGTTGAGGTATTCCGTCAACACGCCATCCTTGATGAGCACCTTGGCGCGTGTGTTCACGCCTTCATCGTCGATGGGGTAGGCACCGTAACCACCCATCATCGTCGGGTCGTCCACCACGGTCACGATGTCGTTGCCAATTTTTTGGCCCAGCTTACCGTCCAAACACGAATCGCCGGCGGCCACAAGGTCGGCTTCACAGGGGTGACCGAGGGCTTCGTGAATGTACACACCGGTGAGGTCTCGGTCAGCGATGAGGGGGAGTTTTCCCGAGGGGGCACGCTTTGCTTTCAGGAGTCGCAGAGCGGCTTGCTGAGCGTTCGCCCCGAGCCCTACCGTGTCGCAGGCCTCGATCAACTCAAGACCGCCTTGGCCACCGTGACGCGTCCGGTACGAGACCACCTCACCGTTCTCACGAGCCGTGACGGTCCCGTGCATCAACGTGCGTTGGAAGGACCACACGCGGTCCATGCCTTCCGTGGTCATCAATTCGGTGTGAATGTGCTCGTCGCTCCAACCCGTACGGACCGACACGATTCGCTCGTCCCCCACGGCACCCGAGTGAAGGTCGTTCATGTGCGCAATTTTTGTCTCCAAATCCACGTGACGAACATCGATTTTCGACGCCCAATGGACCTCATCTTCGATCACGGGGACCGGGGCGAGACCGATGGGCCTGTCCGATGAAGCACGACGCTTCGCCACCGCTTTGGCCAACCGTGTGGTGGATTCAATGTGGTCGTGCAGTGCGTGCACATCGGTCGTGGAATGAACGCCCCAAGAACCATCAGCGAGGACACGCAACGTCATGCCAAGTTCTTGACCGGGGATGGCGCGCTCGAGCGCACCGTCTCGCATGGCGATGGACGTCTCGCTGAGAGCGACGAGACGAACTTCTGCATAGGTGGCACCCAAGGCCTCTGCGTGGTCCAATGCTCGTCGGACTTTGTCCTGATCGAGGTAGCGTCCGGTCTGCGGGCGGTGGCTCGTGCCGGGCTTTTGTGCAACAACCATGGCTCCTTGCGTGGCATGGCGATTCTTGAACCCTCGCCTCAACGGTGAGCAGCGCTTTGGTCGTCCGCCATCAAGACGTGCGCAACGCAGGCCTCACTCCATCGGGACATGTCCCATCCTTCCGCATCGATGCCCAACCGGCTCATTCCTTCTATAGAAGCAGCAACAGGTCGTTCATCGTGATGCCAATTGAGCGAGGCGATGAGTTCGTTCATCGCCGATGGAACACCCTCTGACGAACCGGCCACCGGCTGAGAAGGGTTGTCATCCGAGGGCGTGGCATCGGCCAGGTGCACCACCCAAGCCTTGCGTTCTTCGCCCTGAAGGCCTGTTCGTCGAAAAGCTTCGGCGATGTGATGGGTGCCGGCCAGGTAGCGCAGGAATTCAGCGTCCACCGAACGAGCGACCATGTTCTGGCGGATTTCTTGACGTGCGGCTTGGGTCCATGCGGCTTGAAGTTGGTGCATGGATTGAACCGCATGGTCGGCAAGCAAAACCCACCGATCGCTTGGACGATGGGCGAGGAACGACTGGACGGGCGATGCATCATCGTCCCTCACTCGCACGCCGTGTACCATCACCGACCACGCTGCCATGGCGGGGCCAGACGCTGGCCAAATTCAATGGTTGTCCTTGCGCTCCCCGGCCAACGGGGTGTCGTCCCAGCGTGAAGCGGGTTCGGAAGAAGGCGATGTGCGAACCACTCGAGCGACCTCGCGCTCAATCTTGTCCATCAAGACGGGCCCCCATCCACGAAGATCCAGCAATTTTCGGCGGGTGGCAGGCGGCATGTCGAGCACCTGTTGCGGGGTTCGCACACCGTGGTTCGCAAAGACACGAGCACGCTGGCGACCAACGTGCCGGATGTTGACCAAGGGCAAGAGATCAGCTTTGCATCCGTGACGGACACGCTGTTGAGCGATGCTCAGCATCGCCACCAAATCAGCGATGACGGGGGCGTGGTCTTCGGCGAACACATCATCGGTCAGCAGCACGTGTTGTGCACCGGTCAGCAACCATCCCATCAAGTCCACACGATGATGAACATCACCCGGTGTAACATCCAACCGTTCTTCCAAATCGCGCAACGTGGTTTCTTCCATCCACTCTTCGACCATCCAAGCGCTCTTGACATCGCCGATCATGGCTTCTGCATAGGATTTTTCGAGCAAAAATTCCTGCTCGTGGGCGTTGGCTTTCAACCACGCCATGGAGTTCGCTTCGAGGTCCGACCCTTTGGCCCACAAGGAATTGAAATCCGGCGTTGTCACCGCCATGTGAAGCAAACCAAACAACGTCACAGGACCGTCCTCCCGGACCAAGCGGCGCACGGCGCGTCGCAGCCCTGTTCGCATCATGGACGCCGAGAGGGGGTCAAGGTAGAGTTGGGTCACGCGCTCACCCATGGTGGTGGCTTCGTACATCGTGTTCTCAGGGGCAACGGCATTGACCTCAACCGGTGGTGACGCCCCACGGATGTGCCTTGCGTTGGTGAACCCGAAGGTTGCAGGTGCTGAGCTCGAAGGGGCAGGGCTACGCGGTGCGGATGTGGGCAGCGGAGACCAGGCCACGCCATCGGCCACCTCTGCGACGCTCGCCCATGTCGGCCGGGTGTCATCCCACGATGCTTCATCTTCGTCCTGCGCGGCGGACAGCGGCAGCGTGTAGTGTTCATCCAACCCCCTCACCCGAATGAACCGCTCCTCCACCAACCAGTCCAGCATGTTCGCAATGCGTTCGTTCAACTCAGAACGGGGCATGGTGGACCCAAGGAACGTCGACTGGAAGAACCGCTCAATGGAACCTTTGTGCACGAGGCCGCCGGTCGCAATGCTGGCCAGGACGTGCATGCGCAACGCAGGTTCGCTGGCCAGTTTGGAACTGATGTCCTCCACGGAGCCGAAAAAATAGCGGTCTGCAACCGCATCGGCTTCTTCCCAACCGTCCGTCCCCTTGCAGTACACCCATGCTTCGCCGCGTGTGTCGTATTTCGGTCGGCCCGCCCGGCCGAGCATTTGCCTCACCTCCATGACGGGCAAAGGCCGGCTCATGCCGTCGTCCCACCGCTTCAGGTCTCGCACCAGCACCCGTCGGGCAGGCAGATTGACCCCTGCCGCCAGGGTCGGGGTGGCGGTGAGCGCCACCAAATCTCCCGATTTGAACGCCGCTTCCACGTCCTTCCGTTGGGCATGGGTGAGGCCTGCGTGGTGAAAACCCACGCCGCCTGAGAGGCACGCAACGAGGTCGTCCGAAAGACGAGATTGCCCGCGACCGGAGAGTCGCTGCGTCAGCTCCCTCAGCCGCACGAGGCGGTCAGGGTCCTCCTTTTCCAAACGCTTTTTCACCCGCTTGGCCAAGTTTCGTGCTTCGGATTGGGCACCTCGTCGGGTGCCCACGAACATGAGAACCTGAGCACCTTGGTCCAGACCGTCGTCCACGACGCTCCACACGGGGTGGCTTTTCAGTCCGACCAAGTCACGCGGCGGACTCAATTGGAACCGTTCATCATCCGATGCTGGGGCCTGTACCGTACGCGGCTCGACGTGAAAATCATGGAAGGTAGCGTATTCCAAAGCGACCGGTCGCCAATCGGACTGGACGAGGTCCGCATCCAACCAGGTCGCCAATTCGCCGCAGTTTCCGACCGTGGCGGAAAGGGCCACCAATTGGGCTTGAGGACGGACATGACGAAGACGCGTGAGGTTGATTTCGAGGGTTGGCCCTCGTGATGCATCGTTGAGAAGATGAAATTCATCGGCGACCACCACCTCAACGTTCGCAACCAATTCAGACCGGTGGCGCAGCAAGGAATCGAGTTTCTCGGACGTGCAAACCAAGATGTTGCATTCGTCGATGTTTTTCGCTTCTGACGTGGCATCTCCGACGCCAAGGCCAACGGTGTACCCCATCGCTCCAGCAATGGCTTGGAGATCTTCGTACTTCTCCATGGCGAGTGCCTTCAACGGGACGATGTACACCGCTTTTGCCCGATCGTGTGACTGTGACAAACGGGCGATAATGGCCATGTAAGCAAGAAGCGACTTACCTGATGCCGTTGGAATGGCCACCAGTGTGTTTCGTCCTGCAAGGAGCCCCGGTGCGGCTTCCGCTTGGGGGGGATGGAGGTGAGTGATTCCCCACTCTTCAACAAGGAAGGAGGCAAACCGGGATGGAAGGTTGAGCGCTTCAATGCGCCGTTCATGAACCTCCATGAGGCCCAACCGGCGGCACGGGTCCAAAAGGACAACGCTTTCGTTTCCTCGCCGACATCCATAAGTCCCGAGCGCTCGTGGTTAAACCATGAGCGATGACATGGACGCGATGGTTGAAGAACGCTTGGCGGTCTTTGATGACGAGCCCGATTTGAACGACTGGGTCGAGGTGATGTGCGGCGCTGCCATGGCCGTGCTGGGCATCTTCCACCTCGTTGAACCCGGGAACCTCGTCGACCCCGATGTCATGCGATGGTTCGCAGCTGCTGTCGTCGCAGCGGGTGCCGTCTGGGCCGGCCATGGCCTCAAGGACATGGCTGTCAAAGAGGTCCGACGTTCGATCGCCGTGTTGGAGACCGCCGATGCTGACGCTGGAGGCATTGACACCGGCCTGATTCGAGACGTGCTCCTCAACCAAGATGCGTACAAGGACTTCCTGGTCCAAGCCTACGAATCAGCGTGGGAAGACGGCGTGATTTCGGAAGAAGAACTGGCTGAGTTGAAATCGTTCCAAGAGGCATTGGGCATCTCCGACGAAGAGGCTGCTGGCATGAGTGTCAAGGCCGCTATCAAATCCGCTGCATCCGACGGTGAAATCTCGGCTGAAGAAGCCAAGGCCATTGACGAAGCCGCTCGTGAAGCCAAGATGTCCCCCAAGGACGTCAAGGAAGCGTTGGACGAAGAATTGTCCAAAAAGGATTGAGCAGGTTCACATCCAGCCGTTCTCGTTGGCCATCCCGTACTCAGCCGCCATGGTTTTCGCCTTCACCCACCGGCGTTGCTCGACCACCACCGCAAGGAACGCCACGGAGATTCCCAACAACGTAAGGTGCCCGGCGTACGGCGTGAGGCCTTCGGCCGAAGCAATCCCCCATCCAACCGGAACATCATCGACTCCAAAACCCTCGGATTCAAGCAACCGGACGTCCATCAAGTCCAAATCGCAGTCGCACAAAGTGATGGAGATGCGCTCTGGAAACAGCGACTGCTGCAGGGTGACCCATTCCGCATCGGACACGGCGTCGGGACGTGTGGACCACGCCGGTGCTGTGGGTGAACCAGCTGCTTTGGTCGCTACCATTTCCGTATCGATGTGCACCACGGAGGATGTAGGCCGTTCATCCACCACCAGCATGGCCTCGAGCATCATGAAATCAAGCAAGAGGGAACGGCCGGCGAGCAGCACAAACCGCACGGTCTGGTCTTCCAACATGCCGTCCGACGTAAACGATGCTGCGCGCCCGACTTGGCTGAAGATGGCTTGGTCCATTCGAAAGTTTTCAAGTTGAGGAACGACCAGTTGCCATCGCCCGTCCTCCGTTGGCACGGCCTGTTCCACTTCGAGACGCAGGGTCAACCGTTCACCGCTCAACAAGCCCCATGTTGCACCCGTGTGCGTGACCAAGGTTTGTTCCGGCACACCAGGGGCAGAGACGTCCCACAGTTGCTGGAGGCGCATCTCAACAAGGTCCTCAAAATCGATCTGGTTTGAACCCTGCACCTCGTTGCCGATGGCCACCAACGGATGCAGGATGCCGCCGACCAGCAACAGCACCATACCGGGAACGAGCCCACCGTAGCGCCACCGCATGGAAGTCGTGGGCCGGATGGACAGCACCAACAACACGGCCGAGAACATCACGGCCATGAACAAGCCGCTGTACCCCTGCCGCTCGAGGGCCACCGCATCACCCGCAGCCTCGACGCTGCCTGCTCCCTCCGGGTAGAAGCTCTGCCCGTCGAAGCCGGTGGGATCCGTTGGGCCAAGACTTTCGTAGCCGAAAACGCCCGACCATGCATAGGCCTGAAAGCGGTCAGGCGAGCCACCCATGCAGAGGCTGTAAGCATCGGGATCCAATGCACGCCAGCGGTAGGTGATCTGCGTTGAGGAACCATCCGACTCAGCAATCACCTCCGGCGACGGGGCTCGGCGACCAACCTCGTTGACGAAGTCAGGCACCCCGTGTGGTTGTTCCAATTCAATGGGCACCTCGTACCAGGTGACCATGAGCCTCAGAATCTCGTGTTCTTCCACTTCGAACCGCCAACAATCACGATCGGCGCCCACCAGTGCACCTCGATGAACATCTTCGAAATCCGTGTTTACCGGTTCGGTGGATGAGGAAGGTTCGTCCACGTTTTGAGCATCGGGGTTCACCGACCACGGAACATCGATGTCCAGGAAGGAGGCACCTCGCATGTTCAATGCCCAGTTCCCGGGTCGGTCCAAGGTGATGGTGAGGATGACACGTACGGGATCGTCCACCCACACCACCCGCCCGCTGTCAAGGTTCAACCGCTCGTCCTCAAGGGTGAACGGTTCAAAGGTCGCACCCGTTGGGATGAGGTCCGCTGGAAAATTCCATTCGTTGACGCTCGGACCCAAGATCAAGCGCACGTCAACCTCAGGGCGCAGCAAACCACCCGATTCGGTTTGTTGACGCACGTCAAGTTCCAACGCCGTCAACTGTTCGGGCAGCAAGGCCACGTGGTGTTGACCAGGATCGGCGTTGAATTCGAAGACGACCGTCTCGGGTTGAAACGATGTGGCGGTGGTTTGACCGCCCACGAACTCCTCGCCGACGGGAGTTGGCGTCAGGACGCAGTCGTTGTCCGAGCGGCAAGAAAAGTGCAGCGTTTCGGTTCCCTCTCCCACCACCAGCGCAGCTGTGACCGGCTGTGGAACCGCCAACGTCGCCAACAGCAAGGAACACACGACGAGCCAACGCACCGAACCTTACCCCGGGTTTGCGACGTGTTTCTGTATATTATGACCCGCCATTCGCCCTCACGTCCTGAAGCGGGACGGAACACGAGCGGCATTGATATCGCCCACGTGATGGTTTTTTTCTTGGGTAACGTCCGTTGCAAGCGCTGCACACCCACCACCATCGTGCTTGCTCGGCACGCATGGCTTGCGTAAACGAGGGGCCAAGGGTTCGAGCTTCGGCGTCTGGCCATGCCGATTCCAATGTTCTGAAGTCGCGGTCGTGAGCACGCCACCCCATGGCGTGCAGAAATTCGTGATAGAGGACAAACGCAGCGTAAGCAGACCAGACCTCGTCCAGCAGGCGTGGATGAAGGTCAACCGTGAGCAGCTGCATTCCCCCCGCCTGACGACGCCAGCGCGTCGCCCCATGCCGCTGTGTGGCGTTCGAACGCAGCAAGCCGAGCGGCACGTCTTCGAGCCGTTGGGTCGAGGTCTCGTCGAGGAGACGCAACGATCGCATGACCTCCAAGACACCATGCCGGAGGTTGTTCAACACGGCCTGTTGATCACCGTTGGGTCGAGCCACATCCACCACCTTAGGACCATCGATGATAGGCGGGGTGCCCTTCCTTCACAGCCACAAACAGTCCCTCGCCACGAGCGCAGACCTTGCCCTCCGCCAGCAGTTCCATCTTAACCGTGGCCCGGTCCTCTCCGAGGTCCACCGTTTCTGCATTGACGGTCAACGTGGCCCCGAGCGGGGTCGGTCGGCGCAATTGAACGCTGTACGATGCCGTGACGGTGCAGGGCGGTTGGTCCAACCCTGCAGCGTCCATCAGGGCAATGGCGGCAGTCCAGTTGCCGTGGCAATCCAACAACGTACCAATGATACCGCCGTTGACCATGCCCGGGAAGGCTTGGTGATGCGGCTCTGGGGTGTAGGTCATGGTCAACCCGTTCGCTGTTCGATGCGAGTCAATTTGCAGACCATCCGCGTTTGCTGGACCGCATCCAAAGCAGATGGAATTGGGCGCATGCAAGCGTTGGACACCGAGGTCGTTCATACCTCGCAATTCAACCGACGCTTCATGATTGTTCTCACGGTCAGGCGCATGCTTCATGTTGACAGCGTTCCTCGTCGCGGCATGGGCCAGCGCAAGCGGAAGGTTCGCGTGGCCCATGAACTCCCGAAACGACGGAAGAAACTCATCGACCAGGCGTTGAAGGAGCATCGGACCGAAGACCGACCCGAATGGGACCGCTCTTCGGCGTGGGGCGACATCCGATTTTTCAGAAAGCGCATCAAGCCGGGTGAAATCCGGACGGTCCACCTCCCGCTGTTGGACGTGAGCCTCGGTGACACGTGGCCCATCCCCGTCACGGTCATTCACGGTGCTCGTCCTGGCCCATGCATCACGGTCCTGGGCGGCATTCACGGTGACGAATTGACCGGACCATCGGCGTGCACGCACCTGCTGAGCAACGCCTTCACCGACCCCGGCAAACCGTTGGATCCCGCAACGCTCGCAGGAACCCTGCGCATCGTCCCGGTGGTGAACCTTCCAGGCTACCGGTCCAAATCACGCTATTTTCCCGATGGGCGTGATTTGAACCGACAGTTCCCCGGCAATCCATCCGGTTCGACCACCCGCCGTGTGGCGGCACAAGTTTGGCAGCACTTGGTGGAGGACAGCGATGGCATCATCGACTTGCATGCGGCTGCGAAGGGCCGAATCAACATGCCACAGGTTCGCGTCAATCTCAGTCACACCAGTTCGTACCTGCTGGCCAAGGCGTTTGGTGTTGAGATCATCATCGATTCCATCCCACCCAAGGGAACGCTTCGGTTCGCAGGGAACCAAGAGGACATCCCCGTCATCACCTACGAAGGGGGAGGAGCAGACTTCCTCGGCGACCAATCGGTTCGCGTGGCCGTTTACGGCATCATGAACGTGCTTCGCTCCTTGAAAATGGCGCACGGCGCTCCGCAGCGTCCGAAGTTCAGGATCCTGGCGTCGGGTTCCACGTGGTTGAGGGCCGCCGAAGGCGGGTTGTTGGACATGTTCGTCTCCGCTGGCAGCGTCATGCGCGAAGGCGAAGTGGTGGCGACAATTTCCGACCCTGCCACACCCGGGATGACCGTTGACATCGTGGCGCCCGAAGATGGACTCGTCATCGGAGCAGCCACCAACCCTTTCACCGCTGCCGGAATGCCTGTTGGCCATTTCCTGCCCATTTCGAAACATTTCGCCCTGCTCGAGGAGCAAATCGACGCCAACGGTCACTTCATCGTGAACGGGAGCCAGAAGGAAAAAATCTGGCGTGAAGAGCATGAGATCAACGAAATCGCCGTCGAGGGTGACTGGGGTTCCGGGGACATCGATAACGATTGGATGGAGGCGCAGGTCGCACCTGGCCCGGACGGGGAAGAAGAGGCCTGATCAGGCCTTCGCAAACGCTGCTACCGCAGCGTGAATCTCTTCGTCCAACATGTTCCGTTTCTGGGACTTTGCCACTTCGAAGAGGTGGGCCACCAAATCGTCGGTGGCTTCGATGCCGTGTTGTTCCAGCCACCAAATGATGTTCGACCGACCCGACATGTGACCGATGCGGATGACCTGCTTCAAGCCGAAGTCGCCCGCAGGTACGCCGGAATAGACACGGTCTGCAAGCCACTGGTCGCCCTTTCGCATGGCCTTGATCACGGCCGAGGCGTGTACACCGGTACCGGTTTCAAAGGCATCCATGCCAAACACGGGGTAATTTCGGGGAAGCGGGACTTCGATGTATTCGTTGGCTTTTTGCATGTAAGCATCCAGCAAGGTGAGGTCGTTGTCAATGACGCCCATGAGCTTGAGGTTGACGAGCGTCTGGTCAAGCGGCGCGTTGCCAGCGCGCTCCCCGACACCCAGTGCCGTGCCGTGGATCACATCGGCACCGGCTTCAACGGCAGCGATGTTGTTGGCCACGCCCAAACCTCGGTCTTGATGTCCGTGCCAATTGACCTCGATGTCGCGGCGCTGATAGCCCGCGTCCTTGATGACCTCCTCGTCGATGAACGCGAGGAGTTTCTTGACGCCGTTGGGCGTCACGTGCCCGCAGGTGTCGCAAATGCACAAACGGCGCACGCCAAGTTCCATGGCTCGTTGATAGATCATCTTCACATCGTTGGGGTTCGAGCGCGTCGTGTCCTCGGTAACAAACATCACGGGAACATCGTTGTCAACGGCGTAGGAAACGGCTTTTTCCATCGTTGTCATGAGTTTCTCCATCGTCCAGCCTTCGGTGAATTGACGGATGGGGCTGGTGCCAAGGAACGCTGAGGCTTGAATCTCCATGTCGTGCTTGGCCTGCAAATCAACAAGCGGTTCAATGTCGCCCATCAACGTTCGAACTGCAGCGCCGGGACGAATCTGGTAGTCGTTCTCCTTGATGTGCGTCATCATGGCGTCGATGTGGTCGCGGTGGTGAGGCCCTGCGCCGGGCAGACCCAGGTCGACCTTCTGAAGGCCAAGGCGCTCCATGTAGGAAAGCAACTCGATCTTCTGTTCGATCGTCGGGTTGCGGGCGCTGGGGCTCTGCAAGCCGTCGCGCAGCGTTTCGTCATCAAACCACACGCCGTGAGGGTGATTGGCGGGATTTCGCGTAAATTCATACTCTACCGTGTTCCAATCGTAAATCAACGATGAATCGTCCATGGGATAACACCTGCTGAGAAGAGAGCCCAGCATTCCTGCACGGTCTGCCCTCCCGTTTCAATGCGTCGCTTACCGACGGTGGAGCGCGTTCAGCACACAGGATGGCAACTCACTCTTCCTCATCGGCGCTAACGATGTCGCCTTCAGCCTCATTGGGTCCGGCGTCATCGTCCAACAGGTCGGCAGAAATCCTCGATGAGAAGATGATTTCGTCTTCAAATCCGCCCTTGCGCTTGTCGCGTAGTTCCATCACGCGCGTTCCTCGAGTGGCCTTCCCCGTGGTCTCCTTGGTCTGGTCCACTCGGATGCGAATCATCATGCCCGATTTGGTCAAGAGGAACAGGTGGTCTTCGGTGTTCGGGACCACGCGAACGCTGATGATGGCGTCGTCGTGCTCTTCGTCAAGTCGCATGGTCCGCACGCCTTTGGCCCCCGGTTTGGTGATGCGGTAGCCGTCCGTGGTCATCTTGGGTTGGCCGTTTTCATCCTTCTTGATCTCGCCTGCGGCATTGGTGTCTTCGATACGACCACCTGAACCCAAACGGCTGCGTTTGGCCATGCCGTATTTGGAAATGGTGAGAATTTGTTCGCTCTCGTCCAACATGGCCATCATCCCGGCCACCACACCGCCTCCCGAACCCTTGCGTTCGGCGACTTTGATGCCGTAAACACCACCCGAGACACGGCCTGATGCACGGATGGCCGCCACGGGGAAGCGTACAGCGTAACCGGTGGTTGAAATCATCACCACATGGTGTTCTTCCGTCGCGCTTCGGACGTTGACCAAGGCGTCACCGTCGAGCTTGAACCGGATGGCAAACTTCCCGTTCCGGTTGATGCGGACGTACTCGGACAACGCAGTTTTCTTGATCAAGCCCAACCGGGTAGCGAACATCAAGTAGAAACCCTCCGGTGATTCAAGACGTTCACGACTCAACGGCAGAATGGAAACGATGTTCTCGTCATCCCGCAGGTTTTCGATGAGATTTCGGATGTGGGAACCCTTCGAATGGCGGCTGCCAATGGGCGTCTCCCAGGCTTTGATACCGTACACCCTTCCCTGGTCCGTGAAGATCAAGAGACGGTCTTTGCTGAAACAGGTAACCACGAGCTGGGGGGTGTCCTCTTCTTTGGTGGCCACCCCTTTGAGCCCGCGCCCACCTCGATTTTGGGTCCGGAACGCCTCCACCGGTGAATGGCGGATGTAGTTGTCCTCGCTGAGGGTGATGACAATGGCCCGTTCTTGGATGAGGTCTTCTCGGTCCATGGACAGCGGCATGGGGTCCACCATCGATCGGCGTTCATCGCCGTGACGGTCGACCACCTCGGCCATTTCATCCTTGAGAATCGTCAAGCGGCGGGGACGGGAACCGATGATCTCCTTGAGATCGGTGATCTTGATTTGAAGTTCGTCGAATTCACCCTGAACTTTTTCCACGTCCACTCGGCTGAGCTGGTAGAGTTGACGTTCTGCAATGGCCTTCGCCTGTGGTGCCGAAAAATCAAACGGCGCAAGGCCGGCGATGGTTTCGTCACCGCGCAAAATGGATTCGAAATGGTCCTTGCGTTCGCTTGCTTTACCGGCGGTGACCACGTCGTCCACACGGTCTTGCATCTTGACCAGACCTTCGAGGATATGGGCACGCGCTTCGGCCTTCTCCAGGTCAAACACTGCTCGCCGTTCAATCACGGATTCTCGGTGCTCCACGTAGGTGTGGATCATCATGGGCAAGTTCAGCAGCACAGGGCGTCCGTCAAGGATGCCCATCATGTTCGCAGAGTAGGATTCTTGCAAGCGGCTGGATTTGAAGAGCTGATTCAACACAGCATGAGGGTCGGCGTTGTTTTTTACTTCGATGACCACGCGAATGCCTTCTTTGGAAGATTCGTCCCGTATGTCGCGAATACCCACAACGACCTCCTTGTTGACGAGGTCGGCGATGTGGACCAACATGTCGGCTTTCTTGACCTGATAGGGGATCTCGTGGACGACGATGCGCTTGCCGTTTTCATCGTCGAACACGTCGCACTTGGAACGCACATGGAACCGGCCCTTTCCGTGCGTGTACATGTCAACGATGCCGTCAATGCCGTGGATGGTCGCGCCCGTTGGGAAGTCCGGACCCTTCACGTGCTGCATGTACTCCTCTATAGCGATGGAAGGCATGCCGGAAGAGCCCCCGTTTTCGAGGATTCGGTCCACATGGAGACCGACCGCACCCGCCACTTCGGTCAAGTTGTGAGGCGGGATGCGCGTGGCCATCCCCACCGCAATCCCGTCGCTGCCGTTGAGCAGAAGGTTGGGGAGCCGGGACGGAAGCACCGTCGGCTCTTGCTCCGAATCGTCAAAATTTGGCTGAAAATCAACCGTGTTTTTGTTGATGTCCTCCAACATGTGTTTGGCGATGCGGTCCAGCCGACTCTCCGTGTATCGCATGGCAGCCGGTGGATCCCCGTCGATGGACCCGAAATTGCCCTGACCGTCCACCAGCGGATAGCGAAGGGAAAACTCCTGGGCCATGCGGACCATGGTGTCGTAGATCGATTGGTCGCCGTGGGGGTGGTACTTCCCCATCACCTCACCGACCGATCGTGCGGATTTGCTGAACTTCTTGTCGGCGGTGTGTCCGCCTTCGAACATGCCGTACAGCACGCGGCGGTGGACCGGTTTGAGGCCGTCCCGTGCGTCGGGAAGCGCACGACCGATGATGACCGACATGGCGTAGTTGATGTAGGAATTTTTCATTTCGGTGTTCAGTGCGTGGTTCAGCACCGTTTCGCCGCTGGCAGGGGTTTGCTCGTCGTGGTTGGCGTCTTCAGATGTCAAGGTTGGTCACCTCCTTGGCGTGTCGTTCGATGAAGGCACGGCGTTCGGGGACATCCTCGCCCATCAGCACCTCGAACATTTTGTTCGTTGCTTCCGCTTCTTGCACCGTCACTTGGAGCATGGTTCGGGTCTCAGGGTTCATGGTGGTCTCCCAAAGTTGCTCGGGGTTCATCTCACCCAGACCTTTGTAGCGCTGAACCCCAATCTTGGCGTTCGGGTTGTCGCCTTTTAGCGTCTCGATGATGGCGTCCCGTTCCTCATCGCTGAAGGCGTACCGGCTGATTCGTCCTTTGCTGACTTGGTACAGCGGGGGCTGCGCAATGTAGACGTGCCCGTCGGTGATGGCTTTGCGCATGAAACGCCACAAAAACGTGAGCATCAGGGTGCGAATGTGTGCCCCGTCCACGTCGGCGTCGGTCATGATGATGAGGCGTTTGTAACGAAGTTTTTCGGGGTTGAACGCCCCCTCGTCTTCGTCGTTGTTGCCCACTCCTGCGCCAAACGCCCGAATCATGGTTTGAATCTCTTGGTTTTGGAACACTTTGGCCACGTTGTGCAGCTGGCGCTCCACGTTGAGGATCTTCCCACGGAGCGGCAAAATCGCTTGGGTCCTCCTGTCGCGACCGGTCTTGGCAGAGCCGCCTGCGGAATCGCCTTCAACAAGGTAGATTTCGCATTCCTCTGGGTTCCTTGACTGGCAGTCGGCCAACTTCCCGGGCAAGCCACCGCCCTCCAAGACGCCTTTTCGACGGGTCAAATCGCGTGCTTTGCGAGCGGCCTCACGGGCTTTTGAGGCGAGCACCGCCTTGTCCACGATCTGCTTGCCAACGGAGGGATTTTCCTCAAAGAATTCGTTCAACTTCTCGTACACCACGGTTTGTACAATGCCAGCGACTTCGCTGCTCACCAGCTTGTCCTTGGTTTGGGACGAGAAAGATGGGTCCGGATGCTTGACACTCACAACTGCCGACAGGCCTTCTCGAACGTCGTCACCGGACAAACCGTCGTTTTTGAGTAAATTTTTCCGTTTCGCATGCCCGTTCACGCTGCTGGTCAGCGCCGTGCGGAGGCCAGAAAGATGCGTGCCGCCGTCGCGATTGCGGATGATGTTCGTGTAACAGAGGATGTTCTCACTGAACGCATCTGACCACTGCAAGGCCAATTCGACAGAGACGGGGCCCTTCTCGGTTTCTCGCTCGCCGATGATGATGATCGGATCGGTGTGCAAGACCTCTCGGTTGGCATTGATTTGACGAACAAACTCTGAGATTCCTCCTTCGTAGTGGTGCTCGCTCACGTGATGCTCTTCGCTGCGCTCATCCTTGATGACAATGCGCAAGCCTGCATTCAAGAACGACGTCTCCTTCAGACGGGTGTCAATTTGATCGAAATTGAATTCCGTGATGTTCGTGAAAATGGTCGTGTCGGGCTTGAAGCTGATGTGGGTGCCCGTGTCATCACAGGTGCCAATCACATCGAGGTCGGTCACTCGAACACCCGCTTCGAAGCGCTGACGGTAAACCTGGCCGTCGCGATGAATGGTCACTTCCATCCATTCCGATACCGCATTGACCGCAGAAACACCCACGCCATGGAGCCCCCCGCTGACCTTGTACGAGCTGTTGTCGAATTTCCCGCCGGCGTGCAACTTGGTCATGATAACTTCAGCTGCGGAGATGCCAAACTCATCGTGCACGTCCACAGGGATCCCTCGGCCGAAATCTCGTACCGAGAGGGAGTGGTCTGGATGGAGGGTGATCTCAACGACGTCGTTGAAACCGGCAAGGTGTTCGTCCACGGAGTTGTCAACCACTTCCCAGATACAGTGGTGAAGGGCAGAACCGTCGTGTGGATCTCCCAGATACATGCCCGGGCGCTTGCGTACCGCCTCAAGACCCTCAAGCACCTGGATGCTACCTGCGTCGTAATCGTTGCTCATCGTGTTCACCATAGCGATGGAAACCCCGTTCAGAGGGTGGAAATTCGGCGCTCCGTGCGCCGGTCACGGCACCCGAGGAGGCTTGATTCGCTCATCAAAAAAGACTCCCTGCGAAGGGGTATAAACATACCCATAAACCACCCTCGAAAACGCATGATAGCGAGCCATTTCCGACCTCTGAAAACCATGTTTCTACACCGCTGCGGCGCCCGCCCTCGGAGCACCGTGCCAAATGTGCATGCTTCTGGCTCAGCCCCGCCAAAAACAGAGGCGTGAGCGTTAAGAAGAGGCCGCAGTTGGACGACGCATGGCTGAACCGAAAGTGTGCGTGACCCTTGAAGGAACCACCGTGAAGGAAATGGGCGATGAAGCGGCCCGGGCCAACATCGCTGGTGCAGAACTTGTCGAAGTCCGCTTCGACCGCCTGTACCTTGTGAAACCTCAACCCGTGGCACAAGAGGATGAGAACGGCGAAATCAAACACGTGATGCCGCCCGAGGACGAATGGCACATCAAGAACGCCGATGAAGTGGACGCTGGAGAAGCCATTGCCACGCTCAAGGAATCCATCCCGTTGCCCGTCATTTTCACCGTCCGACCCACCGCTGAGGGCGGACATTTCCCCGGAACGGATGAAGAACGCATGACCATCCTTGAAGCCGCCATTGAATCCAACGTCAACTCCGTTGACCTTGAATTGTCCATTGAAGCGGACACCCGAACCCGTCTCGTCGAATTGGCTGCCGGCAAGGGCGTCAAGGTGATTTCCTCCATCCACAACACCACGACCACACCCAGCGCAGAGGAATTGGTCAACATGGTCAAGGAACACGCCACCGAAGAGGCCGTGTTCAAGTTCTGTGGCACGGTCAACGACCACCAAGATGCGCTTCAGATCGTCGAGGCTTGCTATGAACTGAAGAACACAAGCTACCTTTACGCCTTGATGGCACTTGGCAACGGCGGAGATTGGGGGCGCCTCCACGCACCTGCCCTCGGCCAAGCCCTCGTGTACGCCACCCTTCGCAACGAGTTCAAACTCTCCAACAAAGGACTCGTCAACGTTAGGGACCTCAAGCGCGCTTGGACCCTGATGGAATACTGAGTCACTCGGCTTCTCGTCCGCCGGTGGCATCCGGAGGCAAACCGACGGATGCCTGCATCATTGTTGGCACCTGCTTGGCTTCATCGACGCGTGGCCCAAGCCCAGCGTCCATGTACCGTTTGTTGAGCAAAAATGGCGCTGCCACCGCCACTGCGAGAAGGGCGAAGAACACCAACGGCACGGTCCAGGTGGGCAAGACCAGCGACCGTTCAACGGGCATCAACGTCACGTCGGCTACAAGCACCTCGCCCGTGCTCAAGGAATCGCCATCGTGACCGTTGTCCCAGTGGTCGATGACGATGTAGAAATCCTGCCAGTTCGCACCCCCAAGGAGCGAATCGTAAATTTCAGGCCCATCCAAGGCGACGGAAAACGTCACGTCCGTCACGCCCTCGTAGGCGTGGACATCGCGGTAGGTGGTCCACCCGTTGGGCGTCACGCTCCGCCATTCCGGTGGAATGTCGCTCAGCGCATCGTTGATGTCACCGATGCCATCGTCACCCCAATACCCCCAAGATCCGTGCATCATGTCGTAATGGTTCTCGTAGCGATCGTGTTGAACCGTGGTCATCAGATACACATCGGCGGAAGCGGGTTGGGAGACGTTGTCCACCACGGTGAAGAGGTTGACACACACCGTGGTGCGGTGGGTGCTCGAGAGGTTGACACGAAGGGAACCGGTGCTGTCGTTGCCCACTTGGAGGGTCGTATACACACCGTCCGTGAGCGGGTCAAGCACGGGCAGAGGCCATGTAGGATTGTACATCCATGAAGCTTCAGGGTGAAGGGCATTGTCCACGGGCGAGCCGTCGCGGTTGGTTCGTGACGGTTGGTCGGCAGCAACCTCGTCCTCTGCGACATCGTCCCACTCGTTGTACCAAAATCCACCCGTGAAGAAGGGAACACTGGCGTGACGTTGGACGGATTCGTTCCATGCGGTGGGAAGCACCTCACCCTCGCAATCACCGTCCGCTGCTACCGACGAGGGCACGATCACAGCCCCCGCCAGCGTGGCGGCCAGCAAGGACATCACCGTGAGCAAAACATCAACGCGCATCCTCAACCCTTGATTGCGAACCGTTCTCGGCGGCTTGAGAACCTGTCGGCGTTCACCGTCGTCGGAGTGGGCGAACATAACCGCTGTCATCGCTTCGACGCTCCTCTTTGGACAAGATTTTGGGCGCTGGCGGCGGTTGGTGATGGTCCATCCCCAACAAGCCACCTTGAGCTTCGACGGTTTCGAGATCCGTGTAGGCTTCAGCGGCTTGTTTGGCCTCCTCTTCGAGCTCGGTCGGCTGCCGCATCACCAGCCAGCCCAACACAAGAGCCACGACGATGAGGACAGCAAACGTGGCCATGTCCGAACCTGCGTCGGCCAGCCATGATTTCCATTCCTCAGCACTGAACTCGGACAGGGAAGGCGGCCCTTCAGGTTCAGGAACCACCTCCACTTCCGCGGACATGGTCGTGCATTGCCCCATGCCATCGCAAACCTCGACCACGAGCGTGTAGTAACCGGGTTCATCGTAGACATGAATGGCGCGCTCCATGGACCCAGCGGTCGGCATAACCCAATCGTTTGCGGCATCACCGTCAGCATCTTGGTCGGTTTCAACGTCAAAATCCCAACGTACGGTGTATTCAGTCAGGATGCGCTCGTCCCTCTCTTCAATGGAGCCATCGTTCACGTCCAGATCTCGATAAATTTCCACCTCACTCCCGAATTCACGGTCCGTGATGTTGGCGTCGTAGGACGATGACACGCCTGCAAAAGTGTCCTCTGGCAGGAACAGGTCGTTGATCATAGGGGGGTGATCGACGATGATTTCAAACGAAGCCCGCGTGACATCGCCCGTTCCAAACGCATCTCGCACGGTGAGCGTGACGGTGTAGATGCCTGGCAGCACATACGCATGCCTTGGATGTGCCTCGTGATTCAACGGCGTGGCATCGCCGAAATCCCACGTGTATTCCACCAATCCGTTCCACTCATCGGACCCCGATTCAAACGGCACGTATCGGCCTTCGAACTGGCGGTCACCGTCTCGTGTCCCGGAGGAATCGAAGAAGACCATCCGACCGGGGGCCGTGACGACCGATCCTTCATCCGTGAACGTGTGCGACCAAGCATCGGGCTCGGTGCCCTCCGGTAGCGCTGTTTCACTGGTGATGAGGGTCCCGTTGATCCATCCGTCAAGGATTCGCACCTGAACGATGGGCAGTGGGTTTGCGATGCGGACGGTCATCGTGCGTGGGTAACTGGCCTCGCCCTCAGCATCGACGACAACGAGGGTCACCGTGTGCTCGCCCGGCGTGGTGAAGGTGTGGGTGACCTGGGGGCGGTCCCCGTAGGTTCCGTCAGAAAACGACCAATTCCACACGGCGATGTCGGCGTCATCACCGATCATACCATCGGGATCTCTGCTCATTCGACCGTCGAACACGTACGCCTCATCCACCTGGCCGTCCTCAGCCCTGAAGTCTATCTCGCTGGACCCCAGTGCTGAGGAGGTGCGGACCTCAAAGGCAGCAAAAGGCAGCTGGTTCAGGACCACAACGTTCAGCACAGCGGTTCGCTGGCTTCCATCATCGTCCGTGACCGTCAACGTCACGGTTTTGTTCCCCGCCGTGTCCCAGGCCAAAATCGGGTTGGCGTTTGAGCCGCTCACCGTGGAAAAGTCATCGCCTCGAGCGGGAACACCTGAGCCGAGGCGAACGCCGTCGGCGAACAGCCACTCGTAGGCGACCAGTTCACCATCCAAGTCTTCGAACACGTCAGGCATGACGAGTGAGGTGTAGGTTTGCGTAACCAGCGTCTCGCTGAACACCTGGACGGGAACCCGATTGTTGATGGTGACCTGCACCTCCTTGGTACCGATGTTGATGCCGTCCGAAACGTTGAGAACAAGGGTATAGGTGATGTTTTCACCGTCGATTTCGCCCCACTCATGTTGTTGGGCGTACACACCTACGCCGGTATCAGACGACCCATCGCCCCAATCCCAGTGGAAGTTGAGATGCTCGGTCGGGACGTTGTCGGAGGTTCGACCCGCTGAAAACAGGATGCGTTGGTTGGTGAGCAGGCTCAATTGGTCCTCCACAACGACGTTGTTGACCGTGATGATGGGGACGGGCGCCGAATCGTCGGAGATGTTGATGACATGCACGTCGCTCTCCGACCAGGTCCCGCCCTGGTCCATGACTCGGAGGGTGGCGTTGTACGAACCAACGGCGGTGTACGATCGCAGTGGCGACTTCAAGTTGGAGGAGCCGTTGTCACCAAAGGACCATGCGTAAGCGGCAGGCA
The DNA here is from genome assembly GCA_011524855.1 of Methanobacteriota archaeon. Lineage (GTDB taxonomy): Archaea > Thermoplasmatota > Poseidoniia > Poseidoniales > Poseidoniaceae > Poseidonia. The sequence goes on from WTJK01000062.1 coordinate 50,510, forward strand.
GGTCAAGGTAAGGAAGGGTGTTGTTGTCCAAGGACAACCCCCATGCGTCGAAACCGCCGCCGATGAATTGGATGTTCTCCCAGGTTTGTACCTCGGGAGTTGCCACCGTTCCGTTGGCGACCGGCTTCATGTTGCCCAACAACTGAGGGGCACTGGTTGCTGCGTCAACCGTATCGCCGAGCATGTCCTTCATGACGAGGCTGAACGTGTACTGACCGGCTTGCGGGGCTGTGAAGTACACCTCGCCGTTGACCTCTTGGCCGCCGCCCGCTGCCACACGATCGGTCAGCATGTCCACCTGTTGGCCGTTGCTGTCGGTGACGGTAATCTCGACGTCGAGATCTTCGAAAAAGGCGTTGGAAAGGACCCCGTAACTCAGCATCACCGTGTCGTCGATGGCATCCCCGTCACGGTCAGAGAGGGTCGTTGCATTCAGGGACAAGGTCGCGGGCGAGGTGATGCGTGCCGCCTCCACGTCGACGGTCCCGGTCGGGTAGGAGGGGCCACAGGAGGTATAATCGCAATCAGCCACCGAACTGGCGTACCAGGTAATCACCCACACCTCATCGGTGAGGTTGCCAAACCCTGGCACGAGAGCAGTCGCCACGTTGTTGGTGAAGTCAAGGTCGGTTGCAGACCACAAACCGTCCGAGGTGGCTTTGCTCACCACCACGCCGTCGAATTGCGAAACAGAACCGGTTGCGCGGATGGTCAGCGGGGCAGGCGCAGCGCCGCCGGGGGTGAACTTGAATGAGCGGATCCCCCATCCCTCGACGGGGTTGCCTGTTGATGACCAAGGTGCGAGCCAGTCGCTGTTGGTTTCGGTGGGCTGAGCCGTGCAGAAGGCGCCTCCCGTGCACACAGGGTTCAGATCGAGGTTCGGGTAACCGTAGATGCCTTGGTCCGAATCGAGGGTCGCTGCGATGCTGAAGTTGGCGTAAATTTCTCCCATGGTCCGGCCCAACAACCCCACTTGACCTGCTTGTGGGGAGAGAGCGAGGTTCTCCACACCCAGCCCGCCTGTGGCGGTGTCCTGTACCAGTTGGCGAACAGCAGGACCCCCGCCGAGGTGCTCGGCAAGGTACATCGTGAACATGTAACCCGCACCGTAGTCAGCGATGCGTTGGTTCCACCATCGCACCGATTGCTCGGGGCTGCCGGTCCACGCATTCACGTGGCTGACGAGCGTTGAATCCGCTCCAAAGCAGAGATAAATGGCAACATCAGCGTTTCCTTCGTCGATCCACAGATTTTCGTAGGGGTCCAAGGCGTTGTGGAGCAAGTGCTGCAGTTCGTGGGCAAGGATGGATTTGCCCCAGGACAGGGTGATGTCAGCGAAGTCCACGAAGACCGCCTCCCGAGACGAGGCGTAGGACGGTGCGAAGTAACCACCCGTCCCGTAAGCGCCGTCCATTTGATAGATCACGATTTGGACTTGACAGTTGTTGTCAACATCGGGGGGGGCAAGCCCACGCCCATCGAGGTAATCTTTCCCATAATAGGTGGTCATGGTAGGGTAGATGGTGGAATCCCATGTGCTGGCGAGGTTGTTGAGCACCGTGGAAGACAGCGTTCGACCCGATTCAACAAGAAACGCCACGGTGTTGGTGGTCTTGGCCACGTAGACGCTTTTGGTGCCATCGGCCGTGTTGGACGACAGCGTGTCACCCACGGTGTGGGGCGTACATGCTCTGGCGGAGCGACCCGAGGTGGCGGGTGTGTAGGTCATGTCATCAACGCCGGGGCGCCCTGCGTCAATCCACGCCTGCCGCATGAAGCCGGTCGCTGAAACCACGGGCTCTTCCTCGTGAATGAACAGGTAAGCTGAACCTTCGTCGGGATGAAAATCATCCAAATCGCCGACGATTTCGCCAAGTTCACCGGCGTATTCAGCAGGTGCCTCCTCCTCGACAGAGGCCATGGCCGAACCCGCAAACGGTGCCCATGCCATGAGCACCATGAGGAGGGTCAACGCCAAGGCAGAAGTGGAGCGCCGTTCCGACATGAGATTCACCGTGAGAATCAAGTGACAGATTCCCATTTCTCCGTCCGCAATGGAGGTATTTAAGAGTCCGTGGTTCGGGCGTCATCATGATGTCGCGACTTGCCGTGCGTGCGCTGGCGTTGATGGCCTGTTTGGTGCTCGCAACCTGTTCGGTCGCAGGCCAACAACCGATGCCATCAACCCTCGAGGATGCGGCATGCGATGTGTCGTCCACGCTGTTGTTTGACGGCACAGCGGCCAATCGATCGATCAGTGAACAAGTGGACCTTGGCCCGAGGTTGCCCGGCTCAAACGCTTCCCTGGCCCTTCGAACCATCATGTTGGAAGCTGCCGAAGCGAACGGCTGGACCGCAGAAACACAGGTCCACGAGCGCCACGGCATGAACCTCACCAACGTGATCTTGACGCTGAACGGCTCCGCTGCCACACCGCGAACTGCTGTTGTACTGAGCGCACACTATGACTCACGCAACATTGCCGACCAGGACCTCAACGCTTCCAACCGCAGCCTCCCGGTGCCCGGGGCAAACGACGGAGCCAGCGGAACAGCCGTGCTCCTTCAATTCATTTCCATCGCACCCCAGTTGAACCTTGAACACGACCTTGTGTTGTTCTTCAACGATGCAGAGGACCAAAACCAGAACTACACCGAAGGAGCAGAAGCGTGGGCGGACAACCTGACGGACGAAGATGTGGAGCGCATCGAATCCTTCCTTTTGCTTGACATGGTTGGCGACGCCGACCTGCACCTTCACAACATTGAACCAGGCAATCAAACGTTGAAACAGCGCTTGCTGGCGCTGGGAGCCGCCCTCGGCATGGTCGCCGACCAAACCGATTGCGCCGGTGAACTTGGCGAAGACATCATGCGCTACAACGTGACCACGGCCGTGATTGACGATCACATCCACCCCCACGCCCTTGGCATCCCAAGTGTCAACCTGATGGACCCGGTGTACGGTGAATCCAAATCTGGCACGTTTGGATCTTACTGGCACACCATGGAAGACACGCCGGACAAGGTCAGCGCGGAATCGCTTGAACGCGTGGGTCGCTTGGTCGAAGTGGCGCTACGAACAGGTGCGTTGCTCGACGTCGACCCTCAGGAGCAACCCGAACCAAACGACCCCGGTTCCACAGCAACCGATGTCGAAACCTCGTCGGCCCCATCACGCAACAGCGGTCTTTTGGCGCTTGGTCTCGTTGGCCTGCTTCTGATTTTGGGCCTCATTGGGACGGCTGAATGGTACTTGAAGCGCAGTTGAAGGCGCGCCCTGCGATGAAAGGGGTCTTATCCGCGCACGGGCTGGCTTTGCTCGGAGGGGCATGAAGTGGACGAAGGACGCGAAGAGCGGATGGCCGCCCTGCGTGCACGCGTCCAAGCACGCCTCGATGGCAACGAACCCTCGGACGAGGAGTTGGTCGTTCAAGCCTCTGCACTCACCGTCGAGACCCCACAGGCACGGGATGAAGGCAACGATTGGTTGGCGATGCAGGACCGCGACATCGACCGCTGGCGGAACCTGGCGGCTGCGCTGATCTTGGTCGGCAGCATCCTCGGGATGATCAGCGGCGTCCTCATCCTCCAAGGCAACCCCACCAACCTGCTCGAAAGTTCATTGTTCAACAACGAGGCATCGGTGGAGATCACCGGATTGGTCTTGGACGAGGATGGGCGAGGCTTGGAGAACGTGTCGGTCGCACTTCAAGACGCCACGTCGGCCGCCGTGTTGCAGACCACCGTCACGGACCGAGATGGCTACTTCACTTTCGAAAACATGGCCAACGAACCGCACGTGTTGGTGGTTGAAGCGGAAGGGTACACCACGATTGAACGGACCTTCACTCCGGACCGAGTGGAACTGCGACCCGTGACCATGAAGACGGGAGAGGGCACGCAGGAAGAATCGGAAGGGGCTGCATCCACCGGTTGGACCCTCGACGACGCCGTGGGACTCTCCAGCATCATCGGTGGCTTGACCGTCATCACGGCCTTCGCAGGCGTCCAAGCTGCTGTTGAATCACGACGCGGCGCAAAGTACCGTCGAGCACAGTACCTTGCTGGCGTGTCGTTGCTCAGCCGGGGCCTCATCATCATCGGACCAACGCTGATCTTGTTCGGGATGATCATCAACGTGCTCGCACGTTCCGACTACGACGACATGAGAGAGGACTGAACATGTACCTCATCACCGTGGAGGGTGGGGACGGTTCTGGGAAGGGCGAGGCAGCGAGGATTCTCGGAGAATTGCTCCAAGATTTTGCTTTTCCCGAGGTCGCCATGACCCACGAACCTCGACGTCACTCTGAATTGGGGAAGTTGGCGTTGTCCTCGGTGAAATTGGGGAACAAAACACCCCTGGAGGAAGCCGGTTTGTTCGCAGCTGACCGGTTGGATCATTCCCATACCTTCATCCGACCGCTGTTGGAACAAGGCACCGTGGTGGTGTCGGACCGCAACATCCACTCCTCCATCATCTACCAGGGCGTTGTCGGGGCGTTGGGTGTTGAGCAAGTGGCCAACATGAACGCAGCAGCCATGGTACCAGACCTCGTGTTTTGGATCGATTGCGACCCGGCCAAAGCCATGCGGCGCATCAACAGCGGCACCCTTCGCATGACCAGCGAAAAGCAGGAATACTTCGAAACCCAAGAGATCCAAACCACCATTCGACAAGGGTTCCATGCCCTTTTTGGCGACCAACAGCGCGTCCCGCCGCCGTTTGACAAATGCCATGTGGTTGGTCCCATCATGAACGAGGGAGGGCTGGATGAACTCAGGCGAAAATTGCGAAAGGAACTGCGCCGGTTCTTCAACCGTAAGCCAGCGCCGCTCAACGTGGACAAAGACCGCGTGGACCGTCATCTGCTCAACCGATTGGTCCACGAGGTGAAGCAGCAGCAACGTCTTCCGGGGGCGCCTCAGGAACGCACCGCCATCCACACCGATTGGCTCGGGGGGGCTTCGCCGGCGCATTGGATGGCCGATGCAGAAGCCCACTGGCCGTCGACCTCCGCCGAAGCCAGCGATGTCCCCCTCACACCGATGGCGCACTCCGTGTGGTCGGTCCTTGGCACGCTTTCCCTGATGGTAGGATCATCCGAGGTCCCACGGCTCTACGCTTCGTTGGGACCGGTTCGGACGGTCACGCAACGCCACACGCAACGGTTGGTCCGGTGGTTGCTCAACGAAAACTGGATCCACAAGCAGCAAAATCACGTGCCGTTTGCTGACGCTCAATTGTTCAAACTTCGAGATGAACGCCTCGGCTTCTCTCGTCTGACCCTCGCCGTCTGGCCGCTGCGTTCAGCGTTGGCGTCCTGGCGACGAAGCCACCCGGACGCCCCGTGGGAAGACGCCATGGGCGACGTGTTGTCGGTCAAGGAAGGGCGGACGTTGTCCGCTGCGTTGCAGAAAGCCGTTCGAGACATCAACGAGCGGTTGGCCATTTTGTCCAGCGGGCACGAAGGGTGCCCGTTGCCCGAAACCGCCGAGGAACTGATCGTTTGGTGGTCCATGGCCCCGCCAAATCACTCCGATTCCTGAGCGTTTGCACCGTCTTGCGCCAACACAAATCGGGACGAACCCGGCAACAGCACGTGCCCTGCGGTGGCGAACGCATCAGCTCGCGCAGCGAACATGGAACACATCAGGATGCCCAAACCGAAGCCAAAGGGGACCCCGGTCAAGACACGTTTAACGTTGGTGGATTCGTAAGGGGTGAGCAACTGCAGGAACCCATCCAAGATCAACGGCAGGCAGAGCAAGAGGCCAACGCCGAACCAAACAAGCGTTCGACGGTTGTTGGCATACACCGGCTGGAGCCACGTTTCCGGCAGCAAGGAGAGGCAGGTATCGCGCACCGTCCAACGGTTCCACCCACGGCGGTGAAACACGGCGCCACCGACGAACAGACCGAAGAAAATCCCCACATCTCGGGTGCAGACAGGCATTTGATTTCCGTTGATTTCCAGCGAACGCTCATGCTTTTGGTGGCAGTTCAAGTCACCAAACCCGTACATGAAGGCTGCATAGGGATTCAAATCGGTCCATGCCAATTGCCCCGTGGCATGCAACCGGCCCTCGTCATCGATGTAGAGGTTGGTCGCATCGTTGCCAGCCGAGCCCCACCCGTTTTGCGTGGCGAAGTCAATGGCGTTGGCTCGTCCTTGCAGGTCGTTTACCGTGCCGGCCTCGAGGCTCCAAGGAGCGAGGAAAAACGAGGCGAAGAGAAAACCACACACGCCGAAGACCCAACGCCCAATGCGGGCTTCACGGTGCCGGTCGGCCAATCCGTTTCGCTCCACGTGGTGAACACAGGACGCAGCGGTAAAGACCTTGTGTGAAGGAAAGGCTTCAAGTTCCACTCACCCTCAAAATCACCCATGAAGGAACCCGAGGTCCGACGCATCGGGCTGTTCACGGGGGTCCAAGCCGGGTTTGTGGTCGGCGTCTTCTTGGGATTCTCAATGGCGGTGGTAGCTGCCTTGACCCGCTCGGAGGATTTGCTGCTCGTCGCTCAACTGCTGTGCATCACCCCGCTGATCACCGCTGTCACGCTTGGTCCTGCTCTGGGCTGGCGCACCGTACCCGTTACCTTGCACCAAGACCGTTTGCAGGAAGCACGCACAGCCTTGGAACCGCTGAACGAAGGACGAGGCCGGTGGCGCGTGCTGAGTCATACCCGAAGCGACGGGCAGACGACCCGTGTGGACCTTCACGACTCGCGTGACCCACTTGCAATCGTCAAGACCGCTCTGGAGGCGGCCGGAGACCAACCGGTGCGATTTGTGGTGGGGCGAGGGCAGCCCAACAGTCGCGCCCCCTCGTTGCGGCCAACCGTGCTGAGCCACCTTGAGCGCACCGTCCCTGCTCACCGGCTGCGCAGCACGCGGTCCATGATCGAAGTCATGCCCGAGGCGTACATTGAACACCTGAACGCCACCCAGCGAATGCATCGACGGCTGCTGTTGTTGGTCCCCGTTGCCATGACCATGGTGTGGCTTGAACTTCGTTGAACGTCAGCAGGGCTTTGAAGGACGGCGTGTTGCTACGCCCATGCCCACCGACCTCGGTCGAGCCATGCAGCGCTTGACGCACCGGGACATTCGGACCCGTCGCCGGGCGATTCGTGATTTGTACGAACACGACCGCCCTGAGGCGCTTGACGGCTTCGTCACGTTGCTCGATGATGACGATCCTTGGTTTGTGGCGAAAGCCGTGGAAGCGCACCGAAAATGGGCGCCGTTGCGAGGCGTCGAAGCGCTTGAGCCCATGCTGAACCACACTGACGTGGGTGTTCGACAAGCGGGTGCAAACCTGTTGGACGAGTTTGGAGTGGAAGCCATGGACACCGCACACCGACTTCTCTCGGATGCCGATGCCACCGTGCAGCAGCATGCTGCACGCTGGCTCATCAAAAACGGCGACGAGGAAGCCCGTGCTGCATTGGCCAACCATCCCAATGTCGTCGTCCGCCGAGCCTTGTTCATGCGAACGAACTTGCCGACTGAACTGCTCGAAATCGGTTTGTCCGACGACCATGAGAGCGTGCAACGTCTGGCACTCCAAGGAATTCTCCGGTCAGGACGGCCCGTGAACAACGATGTCATCGAACCCCACCTCAACACAACCTCTCCTACGCCCGAGTTGGTCTGGTGGGTGGCTCAACACCACCCCTCGATGCTGGCACCGTTGCTTCCGTTGCTCACGGGACGCCCCCGCAAGGCCCTCGCCAACCTTTTGCGCGAAACGGTGAAATCGTCAGAAGATCTTCAGGTTGAGCGGTGGTTCGAAGCGAACGGTCACGATCTTGTGACCAAGTGGGTGCTCCACCGAGGTCCGGAGGAGGATGCGTTGCGGTGGTCGCTGATCAGCATGGAATCGGTCCCCGTTATTGAGCGGTCCATTTTGCTTGAACGCTTGATTGGGCGAGCCAACGACCCTTCCGTACGGGAACACGTGAAAGCGCTGTTGGCGAGCGACCTCCACCCTCTGCTTCGCGTCGCATGCGAGAACCTATCAACCGCCGCACTGGAACTGGACGCATGAGTTCAACCTCGTCCGGAATGACCTTCACCCTCGATGCGACAAACGGTGCGGAGCACCGGCTTGAGGTGGGTCTGGACATCGAAGGACCGTTCACTTCACGCAACCTTCACCTCAAATTCCCTCGCTGGGTGCCTGGCTCGTACATGATTCGAGAGCCCATTCAGCACATGTTCAATTTCACCGCCGTTGACCAGGCGGGTCGGCCACTGACCGCGAAACGGCTTGACGTCGACGGCATGGTCGTCCATCTGCGAGCCAACACCACGCAGGTCCGCCTCGCCTACGACCTGTTTGCACGTGAGCTGTCGGTGCGGTCCAACCACCTCGATGCTTCTCACCTTCACATGATGCCACCGTTCACGTGGTTTTGGCCGACCAAAGGGGTGGATCCTGAACGCTGCCATCTCGGGCACACGGTCGAGTTGATCGCACCCAAAACATGGACACCTGCCACCCAACTGCCCCCCGTCGAGGACATGGAGCAAGGCGACGCTGGCCACCGTTGGGTCTTTGCTGCGAAGAACCGCGACCACCTGCTGGACAGCATCATGGAAGTCAACCCCAACCCGATGATTTCCCGTGACATCGACGGTCGACTCCACCACCTGAAAATCTGGGACAGCGGAGGCCACGCCGTGCACCCAGAACGGCTGGCCGTGTTTGAGGATGACATGGAAAAAATCGTTCGAGAACACCACGCGTTGTTCGGCGTCCCCTCCTGGGGCGAATACTACACCGTCTTGCAACTCACCGACACAGGACGAGGGGGGCTTGAACACATGAACTCACAAACCTCGATGATGCCGAGGTCATGCCTGTTTCCGGGTCACGACGATGAATACCGTGACCTCGTGAGTTTGTTTTCCCATGAGTACCTCCACCAGTGGAACGTCAAGCGGTTGAAACCCACTTCGTTCCTGGATTATGACCTCCAACACGAGGGGCACACGGACCTTCTTTGGTGGTTTGAAGGAGGGACTTCGTGGCTGGGCGACATGATGTGTGTTCGGTCAGGTGCGTGGACCGAAGCGGATTGGCGCAAGGATTTCCTTCGAAAGATGAACCGGCACACCCGCTGCAACGGCTGCCACAGGGAATCGCTTGCGGAATCAAGTCACGATGCGTGGATTCACCTCTATAGAAGCGGCCCCTACACGAGAGAAAGTCAAATCTCGTATTACCTTGAAGGCGAATTGGCGATGATGTGCTTGGACACCGAGCTCCGCCGACGAAACGGCGACACCTACGGCGCCTGCAACTTGATGGCCGATGTGGTCGCTGCTCACGCCATGGACACCGATGCACCAAGAGGCCTCGGCGTGGACTACGCCGACTTGAGAAGCGCGCTTCAACGCGCCCCGGGCGGTGCTTCCATGGGTCCGTTCCTCGATCGGTTGGTCAAGCACCGTCAACCACCGCCTGTGGAGAAGGCCATGCGGTTTTTCCGACTCAAATTGACCCCTGAACACGAACCAAAACCCGAAGCTGCATGGCTCGGCGTGGGCCTGAACGACAACGGGAACCGCACGCGAATCACCACCTTCCACGCCGGCTCCCCCATGCGTCTTTTGGCCCAAGTGGGCGACGAAATCGTGGCCGTGGAAGGCCTGCGCGTCACTTCAGCTGCCCATCTGAGCAAATTGCTTCAAGGCCGAGCTGACCAACCAACATCGTTGAGCATCGTCCACGAAGGGGTGCTCAGCGTCATCACGGTAACGCCGAGTGCACCGCCGCAGCACGGTACGAAATTGACAGGAAAAGGCAACGACCGCTGGCGAGCGTGGATCGCATCTCGTCAGTCGTCTTGAAGCAGCATCAATCGGTCCAGCGGCACGTGAATGGGCGGCATGTCATCGGTGATGGCGTGACGGCTCGTTTTCGGGGGAAAAACTTCATCGGACAATCCCATTTCAATCACTTCGCTTTTGGTGAGTGTTTCCCGTCCTGATGCTGGCCAAGCCGTTACCGTAATGCGGTCGTCCGTCAGGTAATCAACGCACACCGCAGGCACCCGCATCAACCCCAGGTCAACCCCCACGTGGTAGCGGTGGTGACCGTCCAGAATAACACCCGTCCGTTTGTCGACAAGAAGCGGCTTGGTGTACCCGTTCCACCGTTGCGTCATCTCGAAGAGTTTGTCTTTGTTTCGAGGCTTGATGGCCTCGTGGGTTTTCAACCACGCCAAAGGGACCAACTGGATTTCATCCTCCTTCCACTCCATTGTCCCTGCTCACGCATGTTCGTCATAATCCTTTTTCACCAAGGAGACTGACAGACCGCTAACTGGAGGAGGACGATGATGAACGGTCCCACCGCACCGCTTCCTTCCGCCGACCTTCCTGGTCAACCCCTTCCCGCCGAGATGGAGGGTTGGCTGGAAGAACTTCCCGACGATGTGATGGAGATCATCAAGACCTTGCAGGCCAACGGCTACCGAGCATGGCTGGTGGGCGGCTGCGTTCGCGATGCATGGTTGGGTGCACGGGGCGGTGACATCGACCTTTGCACGACCAGCCCTCCTCAGACCACTTTGGACATCTTTGGCGACCAAGCCATTCCCACCGGGATCGATTTCGGCACCGTGAGCGTCAAAGGCCAACATGGAATCTACGAGGTGACCACCTTGCGTACGGAATCGCTGTACAAAGACGGTCGAAGGCCCACCAACGTCGCATGGGGAACATCGTTGCGTGAAGACCTCAAACGACGGGATTTCACCATCAACAGCATGGCAGTTGACCCGCTTGAACATCGATTGTACGACCCGCACAGGGGCGTGGACGACCTCATGAACCGTCGAATACGCGCCGTCGGCAGACCCATGGAACGGTGCAACGAAGATGCTTTGCGCATCCTGAGAGCTTACCGGTTTTGGGGCGTCCACGATGCGAAGGCTTGGACCATCGACGAAACCTTGCATCAGGCCTTGGTGCTGTTGCGGACGAGGTTGGATCTGATCGCCGTTGAACGGAAATGGGTCGAATTGCGGAAAATCATCCTCGGACCGTCGCCGGGTCACGTCTTGGCACAAATGCAACACGACGGCGTCCTGCACCACGTCGTGCGAGGATTGCGACCGGTTCCACCCCCTCAACTGACGATGCTGGATGGAACGGAGGCCAACAGCTGGGGGCTCCATCATCGATTGGCGACCCTCATGCATCACCATGCCATCGAGGACATCAACCCCGTGCTTCAAGGATTAACGGCGCCAAAATCCGTGATTCAAGGCACGGTGAAGTTCGCTCAATCACTCGCAGCGGTCCCGAAAGCCAGCACACCGTCGTTACGCGTTTTCGCCCATGCCATGGGAACCGAGGCCCTTCATCATGCCACCTTCCATCGCCTCGGACTTCAATGCGGACTGCAACATCAAGCGAACGAATCGCTTGTCAATGCCTACCTGGATGCGTGGTCAGCGATACCGTACCGTCTTGAGCCCGTTGAAGCGTTGGTGGACGGCCGCTGGTTGATGCAACGAACGGGGTTGCCCAGCGGGCGCCGTTTGGGACGGTTGAAGGGGTGGGTGCACCGATTGCAAATCGAACGAGGATTGCGCACGGCGGCTGAGGTGGAGACGACCCTGAACACGCTCCCGTTTGTTCACGGCGACCCCGAAACATGGCCTCAGCCCAACTTCCCCACAGATGCAGGCAGTATCTTCATCACCACGCAAGGAGTGGATTAAGCATGGCCGCCAACATCGTGCTGCCCAAAAAAGAAATTTTTCTGGCGAGGTCCCAAGCCATCGGTGCCAACGTCGACAAGATCACGAAAAGCAATCGCATGGCAAAATTGCTCGTCGACAACTTTCGAGGTTGGGTCAGCTCCGCCGCAGTCTCACCGTTGGAACTCACCGTGCGCATGGACAAAGACCAGAACGGTTTGATTTCAGGCGATGAATTCGCCGATCTGCTCGGGACCATGACCGGAGAGCGACCGCCCGGTTGGGTCACGGAACTGATGTTCTCGTTCGCAGGCGCTTCCCCTGACATTGGCATTGCGGTCGGAGAATGGCTTGCCTTGTTGGCAGCCCTCGGCGTGGAAGTCCCTGACGACCTCTTCGCTTCGGAAGTACCGCTCACCGGCGCCATATCGATTGAACCCGATGGACCGCATCGCGTTGATGAGACGTTAACCGTCAGGCTGTCGTTTTCGAGGCGTGTTGAAGGATACGACTTGGTCGTTGAGCAGGAGGGAGCGAACGATGTGGAGCGACTTTCGGTTCCCCCCACAGAGATGGACGGAGGAACCTTTGATGATTTGGAATTGACACCCGATGAAGCCGACCGCTACACCCTGCGTTTGATGCACGGTGATGTTTGTCTGGCGACCTCGGTGATCGATGTGCGAGGAGCCGTCTTGGAGCCCACCCCGATCGTTGCCGAGGAACCGGAACGTCCACCGACCCCGAGCGAACCTACCGAGGCCGTTGTGGAAGCACCCGTCGCACCCTCACCCAACACCCTTGCCGATTTGGTTGACCACCTGGCCGAATGCAAGCTGCGCAGCGAAGCCATTGGAGCAGCGAAGGCGGCGCCGTTGATGATGCTTCACGGCATCGTGACGGAAACGTCCACCACGCTCTTGGGGCCCGAAGGTTATCGAAACAGCGAAACGTTGGTCGTGCAAGCAGGTGCTCACTTGATTGAAGTCATGATGAAGACGGCCGAAAGATACCCTGAGATTGGCACAGAAGTGTCAATGACGGTTCAACCAAGCGATTGGTCCCTGGCACGCCGTCGAATGATGGCGCTTGAGCACTGATCAATCCTTCAAGGCCCGAGCGATCACAATGCGCTGGACTTCTTGGGTTCCCTCGTAGATCTGGGTGATTTTGGCGTCCCGGAAGAAGCGCTCGACGGGGAATTCCTTGGTGTAGCCGTAACCGCCGAGAACCTGGATGGCGCGCTCCGACACCCACATGGCGGTGTCACCTGCATACAGCTTGGCCATGCTGGCCTCCTTGGAGTGACGCGGCCCGTTGGCGTGGTAGTGCTGTTCTTTTGTCCAGGCGGCTTTGTAGACCAGATGGCGGGCGGCCTCGGTGCGGGTGGCCATGTCAGCCAAGTAAGCCATGATCATCTGGTGGTAAGCGATGGGTTTGCCAAAGGCCTCGCGCTCGTGGGCGTACTTCAGCGCCGCCTCGTACGCACCCTGGGCGATGCCAAGCGCTTGGGCTGCAATGCCAATACGGCTGTTGTCAAGGGCGTTCATGGCGATGGGGAAGCCGTTGCCAGCGCCCTTGATGACGTTCTCAACGGGGACCTTGCAATTGTCAAGAATCAGCGTGCACGTGTCGGATGACCGAATGCCAAGCTTGTCCTCTTTCTTGCCCACGCTGAACCCCTCAAACGCCGACTCGACGATGAACGCCGTCGTCCCGCCGTGCTTTTTGGAGCCGTAGTCGGGGTGGTCGACGTCCTTGGCGAACAGCACCAAGATGTCGGCTTGGGCACCGTTCGTGACCCACATTTTCTCCCCGTTCAGCACGTAATGCGTACCGTCATCGGACAACTTCGCCTTGCAGACCATGGCAGCTGCATCGGTACCAGCACCGGCCTCGGAGAGTGAGTAAGCACCAACTTCGCCAGCAGCGAGGCGGGGCAGGTAGGTGGATTTTTGATGCTCGTCCCCGTGGAGGGCGATGGTCATCGAACACAGACCAACATGGACGCAGTACATGACGGCGAAGGAGGGGTCGACACGAGCCAACTCCTCGATGATGATGGCTTCCGAAACGTCGTCGATGGGTGAACCGCCGTATGCTTCGGGGATGGTCACCCCGTGAAGGCCGTACTCAAGGAACGACTGCCATTCCTCAGAAGGTGGAATTTGTTGCTGGTCGCGGTGCTCCACGGTCGGTGCCAACACGCTTTCTGCAAAGTCCCGAACAAGTTCACGAATCATTTGCTGTTCTTCCGTTTCACCGTAGTTCATGCGCTCCCCAACACGGCGAACAAGCCGACTTTCTTAACCCGTTTCATCCAACCTCACGCACCGGCTCCTTAGGGTTCATATACCCCGTGTATGAGGCGCGTTTGAGGGAACACCATGGACGACGATTACGATGAATTTGTGATTGCACAAGACCGCATGTACTCCACCGAACACCTTTGGTTCCAACAAAAGGAAACCAAGTTGATGATCGGCGTCAGCGAATTCATGCGTGTTGAAATCGGCGATGTGCTGCGGGTGATTCTCCCACAAGCTGACACCGAAGTTGACGAAGGGGGAAGCCTGTTTTCGCTGTGGACGGCCGACGAGAAAGTGTCCCTGGTCTCGCCGTTTTCGGGCGTGATTTCGGACGTGAACGGCGAAGTGGAAATTTCCCCCGACCTTGTCAACGAATCGGCCTACAACGACGGCTGGATCATTCTCCTCGAACCCCATGCCCTGCTGATGGACCCTGAAGACAAGCAGCTTCTCGAGAACCTGATGGACCACGAGGAATACGTGGAATACCTCGCTGAGCTCTGAGTCACATCAAGGCTCATAGGGCCCATGGTTCAAGCCGTGGCATGACCGACGCTTTGGAGCGCCTTCGCACCAGTTTGTCCAATGCTCCGGTGATTTGGAAAGGCGACTACCCGTATTTCGTCCACCCCCTCACCGACGGTGTACCGCGCTTGGACCCGGACGTGCTTGCTGCGGTGATCGACTTGGCCTCAGCGGCGATTGACTGGGAGCAGACCGACGTGCTTCTTGGCATCGAAGCCATGGGGCTTCCGTTGACGGCACCGTTGAGCCTTCGCCACGGCGTGCCGATGGTGGTGGCCCGCAAACGGTCGTACGCCATGGACGGGGAGGTCACCATCGACCAAACCACAGGGTACGCTTCGGGTGCGATGCATCTGAACGACCTGCACCCCGGCGAGCGGGTGGCCATCGTCGACGACGTGATTTCAACCGGCGGCACGTTGGCGGCCGTGCTGCAAGGTGTTGAGCGGGCCGGTGCCAGCGTGACGAGCGTCGTGACCGTGGTCGAGAAAGGAGAGGGCATGACGACGCTGAAAGAACGGTTTCCCGAAACGGCGTTTACTTCCCTCGTCACCTTGCGCATGGACGGTGCGAACATCATCGTCGGTTAACGTGTTCTTGGGGGGTGCCTTCATGAGGCATGGGTGACGGGCATCCACTGGGGAGCACCATGGATTTGGACCGCCACGATTTCGAATTGGAAGAACTGATGGAGCGCATCCGCTCCAACGACCATCGACTCATCGCTCTGCAAGTCCCTGAGGGGCTCAAAATGCAAGCGCTGGAAATGATGGACACGATCGAAACCGACACCAGCGCTCAAGTCGTGCTGGCTGCGGACCCTTGCTATGGCGCATGCGACCTCGTCCACGACAAAATGCAACTGATGGGCGTTGAACTTGTGGCTCACATGGGCCATTCCCAAATGAACATCGATTCCGGCATGCCCACCCAATTCATCAACGTCACCTACGACGGCGACCCTGAGCTCAGCCCGGTCCTGCCTTGGCTTGAACAGCACCGCGCCATGGCCATGCAGCG
>WTJK01000062.1:66187-68856 GCA_011524855.1 Methanobacteriota archaeon
GGCCACTACCTGTTTTTGGGCAGCGGCGACTTTCACCCCATCGGTTTGGTGCTGCACACCGGGAAACCGTTGGCGATGCTCGACCCGTACACGGGGGATGCAGAAGAGATGTCCCTCGAGCGCATCGAACGCATCCTTCGCCAGCGTTTCGGCCTGATCATGAGCGTGCAAGACGCCCAATCCTTCGGCATCTTGATCGGTGAAAAACCCGGTCAGATGCGTCGCACGCTTGCGCTTCGAATGAAGCGGATGCTGGCAAAGCATGGCAAAAAGGGCTACCTGCTCGCCATGGAGCATGTCGGACCCGAACTGATTGACTTCTATCCCGTCGACGCCTTCGTGAACACGGCATGCCCACGGATCGCCATCGATGACGCCGTCAAGTACCGAAAACCGCTCATCACACCGTTCGAACTCGAGGTGGCTCTTGGCGAGAAGCAATGGGAAACCGGCTACCAGTTCGACGAAATCCCCTGAGAACACGCCAGGAACGCCGTGCTGGAGCGGATGACGAGGCCACATGTTTTAGAACGGTTGACAAGAGCCTTCCATGCTATGACGGGCTACCTTGACCGAATCGGAGCGGGCTTGGTCATCACCGACCCTGAGCCCTTCAACTTCGATTATGTCCCGGAAGAACTCGTCGGCCGTGAACACTTGCAGCGCCAACTGGCCATGAAATTCAACGTCGTGGCTTCACCGGGTGGAGCGGCAAGAGCGATCATTACCGGCCCGGTTGGCAGCGGAAAAACGGTGCTCGCCAAAACGTTCTGTCGCGACCTGCAGCGGCATCTTTCCGGGAAACGTTCCTTGAAAACCGTGCATGTGAACTGTCGAAACGCCTCAACCAGCATGCGGGTGGCGCAACGCATCCTGCACCAGTTCGACCCAGGGCATCCCGACCGAGGCCTCTCGCTTGGCGAATTGCTGCTGAGCGTTCGGAAGATGATTCGGCGCAGCGGGGTGCACCTGATCGTTGTGCTTGACGAAGTCGACCACATGCTACGCCGTTCGGGTGATGAATTGCTGTACCAACTGCTTCGGATCGATGAAGATCAGGAAGGCTCGGGAAGTGTTTCATTGGTGTTGATCAGCCAAGAACAGGTCCTCGATGTCCTGGAAACGGCGGTCATCTCGAAATTCGGCGCCTCCAATCACCTCCGTGTGCCAAAATACGACCTTGAAGGGTTGCAGGCCATCGCCACCCAGCGTGCTCGACTTGCGCTCTCTCCACGTTCATGGGACGACGGCATCCTGAACCTCATTGCGAAAAAGGCCGAACCAACGGGCGACGCACGACGCGTGATCGAGGTGTTGAACAGCGCTGCTGAGCGATGCGAAGCCCGACAAGACGACCATTCCCTCCCCGAAATCTCCATTGAGGACATCAACGAAGTGGTGGCCAGCAGTGGAGCAGTGTACGTCACGGAGCGTTTGGAAGTCGTGGACGACCTCCCCCCGAGCGTGATGCTCGCCCTGTTGGCGATGTGCCGGCGGTTGCGAAATCAAGCGCGCATGACGATGGGCGAAGTGGAGGGGCTGTACAAAGTCGTGTGCGAAGAATACGAGCAATCACCAAAAAGCCACACGACGCTGTGGAAGTACGTGAAAACACTCGAACAAGAGGGCATCATTGACTCCCACGTGGCCACCGTGGAGGGCGGACGCGGACGAACCACCCACCTCAGCATGCCAAACCTCCTGCCCACCGACATTGCCGGGCGACTGGAATTGCTCCTTCCCAAGCGGCTGGCCCGTCGTTGACGGTGCCAAGACCGAGACGATGGGCCTAAATACGGGTCTCCAGTCGGACAAACCCGGAGAGGTCTGAACATGGCTGAATTCATTGCAGTGGTGAACGACACCAACCCCAAGAACGGTGGGAAATCCTACGCTCTCAAAATCACGGGCAACAACCACGCTCAGCTGTTGGGCAAGCGCATTGGCGACGTGGTTGACGGTATCTTTGTGGGCGAAGGCGAACAGACCTTGAGTGGCTACAAACTCGAAATCACCGGCGGCTCCGACAAAACCGGCACCCCCCTGCGACGCGACTTGGAAGGCGGCTCCCGTCAATCCATCCTCGTGACCCAATCCACGGGCTACAAGGGGCAAGTGGTCGTCCACAAGAAAAAGGGCGCCGACAAAAAGCGGTTCCGATACAAGCCCGACGGCCTGCGCCGACGACGCAACTTCCGTGGCAACACGATCACGCAAGACACTCGACAAATCAACCTCAAGGTGGTTGAGGCCGGGAACAAAGACCTGGCCACCATCCTCTCCGCAGGTGACGGGGAAGCAACGGAGTGAACCCGAGAGGGTTGTCGAGTGAACGCAGGGTGGAAGCATGGCACGAAAGCTTCCAGCCCAACCTGAAGTCAACATTGGCTTGGTCGGTCACGTTGACCACGGCAAAACCACGTTGACGCAAGCGCTTTCCGGTGTGTGGACCGACACGCATTCCGAAGAACGCAAGCGTGGCATTTCGATCAAACTCGGCTACGCCGACACAGCGTTCTATCAAGACGATGAGGGCCGATTTTACGCCACGGGCAAGCGACCCGACGGCGGCGACGACGTCAAAAACGAACTTCAGCGCGTGGTGTCCTTCGTCGATGCACCCGGCCACGAGACACTGATGGCCATCATGATCACCGGGGCTTCCATCA
>WTJK01000018.1 GCA_011524855.1 Methanobacteriota archaeon
GCCCATCCACGAGCGGTTGTTCACACGGTCAACGGTGGCGAAGTTTTCGTCGCGGTTGCCAAAGCGCTTGTTGAGCCACTTGTTCACCGCACCCAAGGGGCGGCCGAGGCCAAAGGGCAGCATGTTCCACCACTCGCCGGCCGTGACGCCGTTTTCGCCGACCCAGAGCGAGCGAAGGGCCGTGGTGGCCCCGTAGCGGTCTTGCATGCGAGCGCATGCCTTTCGCTCGATCCACAGGATGGCGAACTGGGAAAAGAACAGCATCAAGAACACGATGTTGGTGACCGCAAAAGTCGCCACGCCAAACGAAATGCTGCTGGCGCTTTCCTCAACGGGTGAACCCTCGAGAACATCGATGATGGTGGCGCGGAGGGGGCCCTCCTTGTCCAAGAAGAAACCTACCAAATCGTACTTGTCGTCCATGGAATCACCTCAACGGTCAGTCTCTCCAATGCAGGGGTCAAAGCTGCCCATGATGGCGGGAATGTCCGCCACCTTGTAGCCGATCATCGTCTTGGCCACATAGGGGATGGTGATGAACATCGGCGAACGGATCGAAAGCCGATAGGGGTTCTTTCCACGCCCGTCACCGCCACCCTGAATGTAGAACTGGGAGGCACCTCGGGTGCATTCGTAGTGGGAGAAGCCGGTGGCACCTTCGGGGGCCCGGGTGGGCGCCTTGGCGAGGATCATGGCGTCGCCGTTGGCGTAGTTCGTGTTCTTGCCGCCGGGGATTTTCTCGATGGCATCGAGCATCATCCGGCAGGATTGGCGCATCTCTTCCATGCGGACTCGGTAACGGTCGTAGCAGTCAGCGCCCTTGACGGAGGTGGGCTTTTCCACGGCCGGTTCCCAGTCCACTTGGTCGTACACCGAGTAGGGGTGGGCCCATCGGACGTCGTAGTTCACACCGGCGGCACGGATGTTGGGTCCGGAGACACCGGCGTTGACCATGTCTTCCGCCTTGGCGTAGCCCACACCCTGGAGGCGAACCAACCAGATGGTCGATTCGTCCAGCAGCATCTCGTATTCATCAATGCGCTTCTCAAAGAGCCGGATTTTGGCCACCAACCGGTCAGCAAAGCCGACCGGGAGGTCGCGCTTGACACCGCCGATGCGGGGGTAGTTGTAGTGCATTCGTGAACCGCCCAATTCTTGGAGCAGGTCAAGGAACATCTCACGGTCTCGCATGCACCAGGTCATCAAGGTCAGGCTGCCGATATCAGGCCCGTAGGCACCGAGCCACATCAGGTGCGAGGCCAAGCGCTGGCATTCAGCAGCGATGAGGCGGATGTATTCCGCACGCTCAGGAACCTCGACCTCCAGCAGGTCTTCGGCGGCGTAGATGTAGGAGTTGGACCACGTCATGGCACTCACGTAGCACAGACGGTCGCAGTAAGGCGTGATTTGGGTGAAATCTCTGGCCTCTGCGATTTTTTCCACGCCGCGGTGGATGTAGCCGAGCTCGGCTTCGGTGTCGACGACCGTCTCACCGTCGACCTTGACGCGCAGCGTCCACAAACCGTGCGTCATCGGATGTTGGGGCCCCATTGTGATCCACATTTGTGCCATTGTCTCACCTCACTTGACCCGACCCTCGTCGGTTGGTTTTCGACCGAAGCCTTGGGCGTCGTCGTACATTTCGTTGAAATCATGATAGCGGATTTTGTGTTGCTTCTGAAGCGGGTGGAACCCTTCAGGGCTGTCGTGCGGGTTGAGCACGCGATGCATGTTCTCGTGACCTTCGAACCGAATACCGACGAGGTCCCAGGTTTCCTTTTCGTTCCAATCGGCCCCGACCCACACGCTTTGCACGCTGGGTACAACAGGGTCGTCGGTTTGGGGCAAGGTCACGACCACTTCGAATTCGAGCGGCACATCGTCACCTTTCAGGCCCTCTGCGACATGGATCGTGTTGGTGTGGGGTGCCTGGTCTTTGACCGGTTGGCGCATCAGGTGGTACACCACCTCCCAGCCTCGATCCGCACCGCCTTCGGGGAAGTGGGTGCCCGTGACCATGGAACAGTAGTTCACCCCCACCTCAAATCGGAGGTGCTTGGCCAGCGCCTGAAGGTGTTGGGCTGGAGACACAATGCGGACGAACGCCATCTTGTGGGCATTGGCGTGATGCTCCACGGAGGACACCACCTCAGCGCCGCCGAACTTGGCATCGACCCGCTTGACAGCGTCTTCAGCTGCGGCGTTGGATTGTTCGAGGGTCACGCGCATGCCCATGCTCAGTCCTCCCCCACGATGACGGGCTTGTCGCCCTTGCGTCCGCTGCTTGGCGCGGCACCGATGCGGATGATCTTCTCGCGCAGCAGCCCGAAGCCGTCGATGAGCGCCTCGGGACGAGGCGGACATCCCGGGATGTACACGTCGACAGGGATGACGGTATCAACACCCTCGAGGATGTTGTAGGATTGGAAGTAGGGCCCGCCCGAGATGGCGCACTCGCCCATGGCGATGCAGTACTTGGGCTCGGGCATCTGCTCCCAGAGACGAACGACCTTGTCGGCGAATTTTTTCGTGATGGGACCGTTCACCAGAAGAACGTCGGATTGTCGTGGGGACGAACGGAACAACACACCGAACCGGTCACCGTCGAATCGAGGGGTAGCGGCTGCGGCCATCTCGATGGCGCAGCACTTGATCCCCAAGTGAAGGGTGAACAGAGACTTGCGACCGGCCCAGTTGAAGTAGCGGCCGGCGAGCACGCTCAGGAATTGCTTGATCTTCGTTGCTTTGAGGGCTTCATCGGTAACGTCGCCGACCATTTCGACCAATGCACGGCTGTTGAAGGCTGCGTAGTTCTCGTCTTGACCTGCCATGAACTTCACCTCAGATGTAAATGCGACCTCGCTTACGGAACACGTACCAGACACCAAGGGACATGGTGGCAAAGAAGATGCCCAGCGTCACGAGCGCCGACTCGGCATCGGCCACCGTGGTCGTGCTGCCCACTTTGGTGGCGTCGGCAGCGACCATGCCGCCGAGCACGAGGAACATGAAGGCCACATCGAAGACCAGGAAGATGATGGCGTACCAGTAGTATTGGAAGTGGAACTGAATCATGGCCTCACCGACGGGTTCGCTGCCGCACTCGAAGGTGGTCAACCGGCGGGGGTAGAGGCTGTGGTCGCGCTCGTAACCCTCCAACAAATACGACCGGGTGATGTGCGGCCGGGCAGGGTCAACCTTGGGGCGAACCAACCACGTGATGATGAAATTGGTCAGTGGCATGAGGATTCCGACAACCGTCAAGAAACCAATGGAAAGGTAGGCACTGGGCACGGATTCAAGTCCCGACATACTCACACCAACAAAGAACGCATACGCTCTCTGTTCTTGTCCAACTGAGACCCCTCAATAAGCGTTGTCAACCGCCCCCGACCGGCAAACGGCGTTGAAGGGTGACGGCGTCGGGCTGTTGGCGCACTCAGACCCTCATCGGCGACGGATCAGCAACGCCACGAGCAGAAGAAGAATCAGGCCTGCAGCACCGGCTTGAACCGTCGTGTTGTTGGCCAAGCTGAAGACGCCATCGGCGGGCGTCCCCTGCACCACGAATTCCATGTTTTGCCGGTCCAAGACACCGGTGTCCGAAGGTTCAGCCGAGAGGGTGAATTTGTAGGTGTCCTCAAGCTCTGCACCGAACGGAGGCCGGATGGTGACGGTCACGTTCACCGATTCGCCTTCATCCACCGTGCACACCAATTCCCCAGCATCAAAGGTGCAATCGCTGCCAGATTCGGTGTCGAGCACGACCGACCATCCACGGAGGTTGTCGGACGTGAAAATCCGGATGTCGGTCTCGATGTTCCCGGTGTTCACGATGGTCACGGTCTCCTCGTGGTTGGAAGCGCCGTACGTCACCGCCACCTCGCGTCGAACGCTGTCGGTGTCGAACGTCAAATCGTGAACAATGCTCACGTCCAACGACAAGGTCACGGCCGCCGTGGTGTCGGCTGCGTTGGACACGCTGGCTGCGATGATCTGCAACTGCCCGCTTTGACCGGTTTCAGCACCGGGGTTCACGCGAACGGTCAATTCGATGTAAACCTCGTAAGCGCGCACCTGATAACCATCAATGTAGCCGTTTTCGACCATCAAGTTCTCCGCACGGGTGCGAGCGATGTCGTCGTTGGCACCTGTGCCGAGCAGGGGCGTCCCGTCCTCGCCGAACACAAAACTCCCGTTGGTCACGTCCCACACACCGAAGCCCTTGGGGACGGGCACTTCACCGGTGACCGGCAACCCATAAGCCACCAAATCGCGGGTAGCGAGGCCCTCAAGCCCGCCCACGGTGAAGATGGCTTCGTCGTTGCCATCGCCGGTGTTTTGAATCCACAAGCCGTAGGTGGCGGTGCCAGCAGGCGGCAACACCAAGGAGGCGCTGTTGGCCGTGTCGGCATCAGCAAAGCGAAGACTCATGGAGAAATTTCGGTCCGAGAGGACGGCGAGGAACGTGGCCTCTCGCTGATTGTCAGGGATGCCGTCGTTGTCGTTGTCAGCGCTGTTGGTGTCGTCCATGTTGCGCACCCGAACGGTGACCCGGGTGTTCTCCAGCTCCTCCTCGCCGTCGATGCTGACGACCAAAAACACCCGAAGTGTGGAGCGAGGTTCAACATCGATTTCGGTAAACGGCATGCCTTCCGTGGTTTCAAACGACGTGCCCCATGCCGGACTGGCGGTCTGAGAGACAGCCGAGAGACGAATGGAATCGCGTACATTGCCTTCGTTGCTGATGTCGATAGGGAACCGGACGTCGGTGCCGGAGCGACCGGTTTGATCGGTGGAAGGCACGCTGATCTCCATGCCGTGAACGGCCGCCACGGTAACCCGCAAGGTCACCGTGTCGTAGGCCGTGCCGCCGCTCGATGGCAGCACGCTGAGCACCAGTTCAATCTCTTCGGTGGCCAACGCACTGGTGGGCACACGCACCGTCACGGAAAGCGTGGCGTCGTCGTCAGCGTCGTGCATGGAACCGACCGATACGGTGGACTGTTCGAGCTGGACCGCCCACCCCGTGGGTGCGCTGGACGAAGCGACACGGAGGTTGTCCGGCCCGTTGCCCAAGTTGGTCACCGTGACGGTGGTGGATTCGTTTTGTCCCGGTTGGATGTTCGAAAGCAGCGACGTGGCCAACGAGATGCTGGCGCCGTAGGATTGGCCGACCACGACCGTCAGGTCCGTCTGACACTTGACGGATTGACCTTCTTTGCCCAGAATGGGGACGGTTTGACTGGTTCCTGCGCGGACGGAATCATCGGGTGAAACAACCAAATCGAACGAACGCTGACCGTTGCCGTTGTCGTAAGGGAGCAAGCCCGACGAGGCGCCGTCAACGCGAACCCAGGAGGCCTTGGTACCACCCGCCGAGGTGGCGATGGTCCAGTCGGCGTTACCGTCGTTGGCAAAGGTCACGGTCAACGTAGCCTCGGCATCGGGACGCACGCTCACGGAGGTCTTGCTCAATGACACGGTGCACTGCTTGAGAACGGGAACGTTCAGTTGGAACGATTCCACATCGCTGGCTTCTTGCGTGGGGTCGTTGGTCACGGTGCCGGTGATCTCCCAGCAATAATCGTCGGCAGCTTGCCCCTCAGGGACCTCGATCGATACGGTGACGGTTTCGGATTCTTCCTGATCCACGTTCACCGTTTCATCGCTCAGCGTCACGGTGAAATCGTCCGAGGCAATGCAGCCGTCACCGGAAGCCGAGTCAACGCTCAGCGCCACGGTCTCGTTGGTTTGGCCCGTGTTTTCAACCTCCACGCTGAAGTCGATTTCCTCTTGGCCGGCCCAATCCTTCTCACGGTCGGCGATGATGAGGTCCACACCGAACAGGGCGCTACCGGAGCCGTCGCCTGAGGTGGTGGTCACCGTGACCGACTCCTGTGCAGGTGCACCGGCCACGTCGGGCGGCGTGGCTTGCTCTTGTGCGTTGACCGTGACGGTGGTGTCGCAATCGCCTTCAGCGGTTTGGGTGAGCGTGACGTTCATGGTCGCATCCTCGGAGGCACCGGAATCAATGGGGCCAGTGATTTGCGTGATGGTGGAGGAAAAGCCGTTGCAGGCCTCTCCTGGTTCTTGGCTGGTGCTCAACTGAACCGTCACGGGGTTGGACCCCGTGTTGCGAACGCGAATCGTGTATTCACCCGCTTCGCCCGGGTTGACGGTCAGCGCTGTGGGAATGGCCGTGACTTGAATGGAAGCATCTCGACCCCCGTCGGCCGATGCCAACGGGGCGTTCAGCGGAAGGAGTGCCAGCATCATCAGGGCGACCAGCATACCGGCCTTGCGGCGTTGGTGCCCTGCAGCGCTCACGCTGGTCTCCATGGATGCGGCTTCATGTTCTCCTATCAAAACCCTGTGCCAATTCTGCTTCATCGGGTTGATTCAGGTCATGCCTGAACGAAGGTGGAAGCAGCCGTGCCGCAATTGTTGCAAACGGTGAGCGCCTCGGCGTTGCATCCTGGCGATGGGGCGCCGTGATAGCGTGCGCCGCACGAAGGGCAACCCACCACGTTGTGCGTGACCGGTGTCCTGCAAGCCCAGCACATGGGCGCCGGTGTTGCAACGGGTGCAGCCACCGGTGCCGCGACCGATGCGGCAGCAACCGGAACCGCTGGAACAGGCTTCAGTGCGGGCGCCCCACCAACGGGAGCCATGGCCGCTCGAGCGGGTTCAGGCGTGCGGCGCCGTGCCACCGCCACACCGAGCAGCACCAAGACCACCAACACCGCAGCGCCAGCAGCGGTCGCCCCGGTCAAGCCCGAGGTGCTGCTGGTGCCCACCGGCTCACCGGTGGCCGATACGGCGATGGTGGAAGCAGCGTCCGTTGCCGAGCTTCCGGCCAGGACAAGCCGAAGTTCACCTTCTCCGGGCAGATCGGCTCGCACATCCAAACGAACAAGAGCGGATTGGCCAACCTCAAGGGAAATGATGTCGTCACCGTCCACGGAAGCCGTCCATCCATCGGGCGCTTCCACACGGAGTTGACGCTGCAAAGCCACGTTCCCGGTGTTTTCCACTTCGACGCGAACCTGTCGAGTCTCCCCCGTCACAAACGCCGGCACCTGACCCACGTCCCACGTGACCTGTTCGTTCTCCGCCACCAGCAACCCCACCGTTGTGGTGAGTTCAACCGCGTTTCCGTCGAGGCGAAGGGTGAATGCGGGTTCCGCCATCGGTGCAAGGCTGTCGGCGATGAGCACCGTGCACACCAACGGCACCTGAGCGTTCCGAGCAACCGGTCCGACTTCGTTGCAATCACCAAACAGACCCGTGTCGGTCTGCAGGGCGACGCTCGGGGTCCACGTTGTTTCGGCGGTGTTGCTCAACAGCCACGTGAACGTCATCGATTCACCCGAAGGATGCGAACCGTCGGCTTGAGGCGTTCCAAAGCGGGTCCCATCGGGCAACTCGAGGGAAACGAACGTCAGGGTGGGTTCGGGCAGGGACTCCACCGTCAGCGTGCCCGTCCACGTGGTCCTCACCGAACCGTTGTCAAAGTGGAGCTGCACGGTGCCAGAGCGGGCGTTGGGCCCTGCCTGAAGGGTGTACAGGAGGTTTTTGCTGCTCGCCCAGTCCAAATCAAACGACGGCATGTCGCTGGCAACCGACCATCCCGACGGGAGTTCGAAACTGGGGGTCAATGCAAGGTCAATGTTGCCGCGGTGCTCGAGGGAGAACCGCATCGAAACGTTCGCACCGGGACGTACGGTTCCCAAGGAGGACTCGAGGTTGATGTTGAAATCGGTCACCGTTGCCAGTTGAATGGGGATCTCGAACTCAAAACGCTCCTGTTGCTCGGTTTGACCGATGGCCGTCAACGTCACCACGCGCTGGGCCCCTGCGGCCGTCATGACTTGAGGCGGCGTGAACACCAGTCCCACCGCTCGGAAGGCTTCGCTGTTGATCAGGCCGGTTGACCCCGAGGTGGCCCCCGCCTCGCTGCCGAGGTTGGTGAAACCGGCACGCCACCCTGCAGGCGCCTCAAGGAACAAATCGTAACCAATGGGGGCGTTGCCGTCGTTGTGGAACCGCACCGTGAGGTTGGTGGGGTCAGAAGGATGAACGGGGACGGTTTGGTAATCGTAATCCAAGGATGCTTCGGCCAAATCGGGCACAACGAGTTCAAGTTCAAGCGGGTACGTCACACCGTTGTCCACGTCCAAACCCAGCAAAGCAACTCGATAGGTTCCCGGCGAGGGGGGCGAGGGATGAACCAACGTGACCGTGATGTGTTCCGAGCCTTGCCCCTCCAGACTGAAGTTGGCCTCGGTGCTTCCGACGTACCACGGCATCACCGCATCCGCTTCCACATGAAGCACCTCCCCGGTTTGCATGGAGGCGTTGGTGGGTATGAGGGCGGTGTTCGTGAGGGTGACGTTCCACACCGAGGTGCTTTGGGTGCTGGAAAGCAGGGTCTGCACCCGCGATGATGTTTCGAGTTTCACACCCGGGGCCGTGATGTTCACCTCAACGTCCAAGCGGTTGTTGTTTTCCCGAATCTCTTCCATCGCATCGTCCGGGTCGATGATGAACGAGAGGTTGCTCGTTCCGGCCGTTTGTGGCGTCCACGACCACACGAGTGAACGGGTCACGCCCGAACCCAGGTCGATGCTTTGCCGCTCGAGTTCCGTCCCGTCCACCTCAAACGCAATCGGGAAGGTCTCGGCCCGCACGTTGCCGAAATTGAAGAAATCCGTGATGAGGGTGACGGGGTCGCCGACCTGCGGAATCGCCACATCCATCTCAAAGGACTCGGGCACCACCATCGGGTCGGGTCGAAGGTCGTTCACACCGTGACCCAACACGGCCACGGCGTACGGCTGGGAGGTGGAACCGCTGTGTTGCGCGTCCCGAACCGTGACCGTCCAAACGCCTTGTTGTGCGTTGTCGATCAGCACCACCTCGAGGTTGTTGACGCTGTCCCGGGTGCCACCGGTGACCGACCGGCCGTTGGCGAAATCATTGCCGAGGTAGAGGGTGCCATCCGGCGCTTCGAGCACGAGATCAAGATCGTTGACCAGTTGGGCGGTGGAGAAACGGGACCCGCGTTCGTCCGACCAGGTCAGCACCGCCTTCAGGGCGCCGGTGTTTTGGGTGATGTTGAACGAGTACACCTTGCTGTTGCCCGTTCGTGCGAGGTAAGAACGGTCGTCCACCCAAATCCCTTGACCGCCGGGCGGGGCGAGGGTGTTGCGCAAATTCACGCGCCCCCAACCTTCGTTGTCGTTGGGAACGTCCCGACCGCCGACGTCTTCTGCGCCGAGCACCAAGAGCGCCTTGATGAGCGCGCCCTGCGGCGAAGGTCGTTGGGCAATTTCAAGGAGGTATTCCCGGATGAGGGTCGCTGCGCCTGCGGCGTTGGGGGTCGCCATCGACGTCCCGGTGTACTCGAGGTAGTACGTGTTGCTCCACGTTGAGCCACCGGTGTCGGCTGCTTCCTGAGCACGACAGGAGCGGACGTAGCCGCCGGGTGCAACGAGATCGGGCTTGATGCGTCCGTCCTCCGTGGGTCCACGCGACGAACCGCTGATGATGGTGTCCGGTGCGCCGTTGTACCGGTTCTGATGGTTCCCGACCGAGATCACGTTCTTGGCCGTGGCGGGCGGAGACACCGTTCCTGTTCCAGGGCCATCGTTGCCGGCTGCAAAGAGCACCGTCAGCCCTTCTCGGCTGGAGTAGTACTTGTCGTAGTAATTGGCACGGTCGTCGACGTCTTCGGTCTCGGAGTTGTACTTCCCCTGTTCGCTGGCGGCGCTTGAACCCCAGGAATTGGTGTGGATGCGAGCGTTGGCGTTGTAAGCGGTGTTGAGCAGGTAGTTGAGCGAAGGCGATTGGAAGTTGCCCGTGTTGTCGTTTTCCATCGCTTGGAAGTACAATTCAGCCGATTGCGCCACCCCTCGGTAACCGCCTCGGTACCCGTCACCAAGCACCGTGCAGGCGACGTGGGTGCCGTGGCCCGAATGCATGTCGGCGGTGGAACCGTCCCCGATAACGTCGTAGTTGCCCACGACACGCGTTCCGAAATCACCGTGATCCTCATCCAAGCCCGCATCAGCGACAGCGACGCGTTGACCTGAACCGTCCAAATCGGTCGTGAAGTACGTCGCCATCGTGTTGATGCCCATGTTGCTGCGCGCTTGGTCGTTGAAGGCGGCGAATGCGGGGTCGGGGCGCAGGTGCATCACCGACGGTTGGCGCATCACTTCGAGGACCGCCCCCGATGAGAGGTAGCCTTCGTAGCGACCCAGATCCCACGCCCGGTGCTCACGGAAGCCAGCCGCCACCACCTCGGTCATCGATTGGGAAAGCGCCCCGCCCAAACCGTCGTCAAAGGAAATGCGTTCCAGCGGACCTTCACCGTCCCGCCAACCGTCGAGGCGAACCAGGATTTCGGTGAGCGCTGCATCGCCATCGTCGAGGAGCAGGAGGTCCATGAGGTCCCGATGAACGAACATGCCCAACGGAGCGGCGTGGTGAGCGACCACGTGCGGGTGAGCCGAGGCTTGCTGCAAGGCCATCGGCGTGCCTTGAACCATCAGTCCTGAGGGTGCGATGAATTCGCGCACCGCCAGCCCTTGGATGTCGCTGAGGCCCGAGCGAGCATCAGCGATGTGGACGTCGGCCGAGACGACGAGCACAAGCACGTCCAGCCTCGGTGCCAACCACGCTTCGGGCATGGGCGCTGCGAGTTGGAGGCCCCACGCATCAAACGTCCCAAAGGGCCCGGTGGCGGTTTCGGTACGGTCTTCGAGCGTGTCCGTTTGGGTGTACGCACCCACGGCTTCACCGTACACGCCCTCTCGAAGGGAAAATTCCACCCAATCCCCTTGCACGACTTCGGCAACCGGGGACATCGGCGTTAACATCGAAATCGACGTTGATGTCAGCAACAGCAGCACCAGCAACACCGCACGGGACGGGCGCTGAAGGGCTGCCATGATGCGTGCTTCGCCTCCCCTGCTTTATCGCTTGGGTCCTCCCGGGAAGCCGCTGCGTCAATCCAACGGCCAAAATCGCCGGTCTGCACGGTCAAGGAAGTACTCCGACGACCATTCTCCAACGATGTGGCTCTGCCCGCCGGTTCGGAATTCACCGGTGTAGTCTCGGTAAGTGAAACTGACATCGAGAACGTAGTCGTCCCACACGGTGTGACCCAACACCAGCATCTCGAGTTCGTCGCCCGCCAACGAAGCATGGGCGGCCACCTCATCGACGTTGATGGTCATGACATCGAGGATCTCCCCGTCCATGGTTTGGAATTGAACTTCGATGGACACCTCGGTGATGGCTCTGCTGCCGTCGTTGTGCAGCTCTGACATCATCAGGTGGCCACCACGCTGCATGTACTGTGTTTCAAGGCTCACCGAATCACGAGGAAGCACGTAGTAGTACCCGCTGAACAGCAAGCCGATGAAAAGCAGCACCACGGAGGCCGCAAGCCCCACACGGAAGGGCGTGATTTCCTCCCCGATGGTTTGGAGCAACTTCGCCGCTTCTTGGGCCGCTTCCCACGCCGCTTCGTCCCGGCCTTCGTCGTCGCCGCGAAGTTGGTTGGCGGACACGTCGCTTGCCATGAAATCACCCGAAGACATAGGCCAAACCGCTGGCCAGAGCGCTACCAATGGGGTCCACCACCATGATGTGACGGGTTTCGACGAAATCACCGGTCAAGGTGCCGATGAGTGACAGGTCAGTAACGATGCCGTTCACGCCCATCGAGGAAGCCGTGGGGATGATGCCGGTGAACTGCGCATCAAGGAGCACCGCTCGGCCTTCAATCTCAAAGTCGCCCATGAAGGTCAACGGTGGCGCACCCGGTGCGCGTAGATCGGCGGGTTTGATGCGCACTTCGGCACTGGCGACGATGCGACCGTCGGTGATGTCGTCCACCACGAAAATCGGGTATTCACCCGGTCCCGTCAGGATGTGGATGGTGGCTCCTTTGAGGTGTTGTCCCACGACCTCAACGCGGTCCACCATCACGCCCGGGCTTGCCGGCAGGTCGGTGCTCTTGAGGTACAGGCGTTTGACGCCGACACCCGAGGATTGAATGCTCATGCCAAAGTCTTCCGTCGGTTGGAGGTTGAACACCTGAGGCAAGTCCTCCGCCACCATCAGCACGTCACCTTTGGCCTCAATGGCCCGCCCGCTTGCTTCGAGGTACAGGTCCATGTCATCCGTGTTGGATTCGTAGTTGAGCGTACGCGTTCCCTGGAAGGCCAGTTGTTGGCGGATGTCGAACCGCAGGTCGGGCTCGGTGGAAAGGTGCATTTCCGAAGGTAAATCGCGCATGAAGGCGGTGGCGGGCCACCACAAACCGTCGACAAAGCGGAGTTGTTTCACCATCAGGGAGTCTGCTGAATGTTGGTTGACACGGTATTCCTCGGGGACCACCAAATCCAGAATCAGCACGTCCCCCACCACCGCAGAAACGTCGGTGGATTGCGGAATGCCGATGACCATGGCCTCGACCCGAGTTTTCGCATCGTGGTCGACGAGGAGCGCGTAGGCGGACTCCAAGCGAACCCCTGCGTCGTAATGCATGTCGACCGACACGCGAGGAATGCTCAGGTTTTCCTGCGTGGAGAACAGCGCGTTGATCTCGACGTTCCGAGGCATGTCCGTGTCGAACCCGTCGATGAAGACCTCCATGTCCTGCCCGTCGATGCCGTTGGCTACGATGGCAAACTGCGACCGCTCGGGTTGCCATTGCGACATCTGAAGGTCAATTTCGTAGGTGGGAACGCCATCGAGCAGTCTGAAATCGTAAAGCAGGTTGATCTCACCTGCCGGCAGGGATGGCAACCATGATTTCAGATGCCAGGCACGTCGGTCGTTGAGCGTGATGCCGTTGGCTTCGAGGTGGGTCAAATTCAGCCGTTCGCGCTCCTCCGTTTGGACCCGTCCGTCTTCGAGGGCGAAGGCCAGCACTTCAGCATCGGTGACGTTCAGTACGTCAAGAATGGACACGAGTTGAACGCGCTCGGCTTCCGACACGCGCCCATCGGCCAACACGGCGTTGACGGTGTCTCGGCTGGACAACGTGAAGGTGGGCATCCTCGAGAGGTTGAATTGGAGTTGGGTTTGCTCCAGCGCCTCCATGCCCACCCCGTGCATCCAGTCGGGTTCAGCACCCACGTTGCTGCCCTTGCGCATGTCCACCGTCAAATCGAAGGCTTCACCGGTGAACAAGTCCAAGCCCATGCTCAGGTTTTGTGCTTCGCTGATGTCACCGCCCACGTCAACGGTCAAGCCGTGAATGAAATCGTTCACCACCGAGCCGAAATCCACGATGTCTCCGAGGAAGAACGACAGCGCTTCAATCCCTTCGCCTTCATCGAACGTGGGCAGTTCCAAACCGTCCGAGTCCACATCGGAGGGCAACGTGAGTGAAATGTTGGCGGGCAACGGATCGAAGTAGACCCGCCCGTTCAGGCCGAGGAACGGATCGGCGTGATCGGTGTCATCCTCAAAGGAAACGCTGAACGGCGACGAGGTCGCTCGAACCAATTGAACCACGGAATTGCCTTCCGGACCGCTTGAGCCCGGCACCAGAGGACTCAACCGTTGGAGCGCAGTGATGTCCGAAAGTTGCATGCTCAGACTGGCTTCCGCCGTGTCCTCGTTGACCCAGAAGCGCATGTGATCGCCGTCCATGGTCAACGGCGTTGAGGCGTTGGTCATCTGAATCTGAATGCTGTCCATCGGCTGGTTGGCCACGTAGCCCACGGTGTCGCCCAGCACCAGACGGAAGTTGGCAGGCAGGCCTGAGAGGCGAATGGCGTTGCGTTGCTCGCCCGATTGACCACCGTACGTGATGGTCCCGATGGGTTCCGAAGCCGTGTATTCCAACGCATCGGTCCGTTGGGTGATGTCGAACGTGCTGGGGCGGTTGGACACCGTCGCAGATTGCTTCACTGCGGTGCTCATGTTCCCGTCGGTGTGCTTGATGTGCCCGATGAGCAGCGAACCGCTGGCCTCACCGTCAAGCGTCATTTCACGAACACCTGAAACCGGATCAAAATCGTGACGTGCACCCGAGATGCCGCCGATCTGCATGCTCATGCCCACCGGCACCAAGGGGTCCATTGGCCCTAAACGTCCGTTGACCACGGCTTGACCCGTGTCTTCGGACAACAGAATGTGATCCATCCCGGGCAGCCAAGGTTGGGGGCTGCTTGCCAGGGCGAACACCAGCCGGCCAATGACCATCGGTTCGCGCTCGGTCTCGGGGAGACTTCGCTTCACCTGGTTGAAGCATTGGATTTCGGTTTCTCCGCCCGAGGAACCGGCCGTCCCAACCACAGCGTTGGGCAAGCCGTTGAGGATGGTCCCGATGTCGAGCACGATCTCGATAACGGTCAAAAGCGCGTTGTCGAACAGCTGGGCGATGGTGTTGAGGTTGGGGTTGTCGTAATTGAGCCGGTTCACACCGCTCGAGGACAACAGGAAACTGCCCTGAATGACGATGACACGTGGCACGTCCTCAATGACCACGTGCATCGATGAGCTGTCGGTGGCGTAACCTCCGCGCTTGAAGCTGCTGTCGTACTGGAACCGGTCGATGGATTCCGTACCCGCAATGAGGAACAGCGAGTTGGGCGGCGAGGACGGATTGATCGGCAGTGTGGGGTCGTTGACGTTGGTGGTTTGGTCGCCGGAGAAATTCTTGATGGCGATGATCATCGAGAGGCGTTGCGGCACTTGACCGGGCAAGTTGACGCTGCCGGGTGCCTCACCGATGGTCGTGAAGATGGCCGCGATTTCGTCGTCATGCATGGACCCTGAAGGCAACCCACGAATGACCAGGCGTGAATCGGTCACGTTGCCGAACGGGTCATCGCCTTCAGGAACGTTGGAACGGTCCTCAAAGTAGTGGATGAACACGTCTGTGCCCACGTCGCTGAAAATTTCGATGGTGTCAAAGGAATTGTCACCGGCGTTGTCGTTGCGCAGTGTAAGGTCGACCTCGCTGGGGATGCGCGTTTCCCCTGCCTCTGGATGGAAGCCCACGTCGATGTAAGCGAATTCCAGGATGGGCACCGTCTGGTCGGGCTCAACCGCACCGAAGTGAACGTAGCCCACGCCAATGCCGATGCCGCATTTGTGCTCACGGCTGGACGCGTTGTGGTCCGTTTGAGGGTTGTAGTTCAGGGTCTCGCTGCAATCCGTTTGTTTCGAGCCCCCAGGCGCGTTCGGGTTGGTGAGGCGAATGGCATACGGTGCGGTGATGCCTGTCAACGACAAGTCACTGGAATTCACCAGCCCGCCCAACAAGGCCGCCGTCAAGCCAGCGACGGAGCCGAAGGTGTTGCTGACGTTGAAGGCAATCCGTTCGATGCCCACGCCCAGCCGAACATCGTGCGGGGGTTGGGTGAAGCGCGTGTCCACCACCACGGCATAGGATTCAGAGTTGGACAGCGTGATGTCAAACGACAAGCCCTTCATCATCGTCACCTCAAGGTGCTCAAGGTTGTTCCACAAGGGATCGTTGATGTTCATGGCGCTGACTTTCCACTGGAAGGTGGGCTTGAGCCAAATTTCCGTGGGTGTGGGAATGAGACCGCCGCCCGTCTCAATGCCCCAACCTTGACCGAAGGTCGTGATGCCCTCGATGGTCAAGGCAACGGACAAATCGTCTGTACCGTCGCCATCGATGTCGATGTAGTTCTCAAACAAGACGAGGTCGGTGCCAACCAACAGCTCCCCCGTAAACGTGCCCGAATCCCACGCCTCGTACGCAGGGCCGTTGTTGCGCGTGGAGAAATTCACGTACACAGCGTAGGTGTTGATGCCAAAACCGAGCAGGTTGTCCAACCCAAGCGCATCCACGGAAAAGAGCGTCTCCCACAGGTTGTAAGGCCACGCATCGGGATGGGTCGCTACGTCGGTCAGGAAGGTGTATGGACGGGGGTGGTCTTCTTCCATGGGGGCGGTGTCTCGCAGTTCAACACCGCCGAGGTAACCTTCCGCATCGGCCAAGGCATCACCGGCCGCAACGGGCCGCTTGGCAGCATCAAGCACCGCAAAGGACGACTCGGCCCCCTGCAGGGCGACAAGCGCCTCACCCGCATCGGCCCGTTGTTCGAGGGTTTGGGCCAGTTCATCCAACACGCCGAAGTCGTCACGCGAGACCGAAAGATTCGCTGAAGCAGGTTGCATCAAGGCCCCAAGCATCAACAAAACAAGCAGAACGGGAAGCCATCGTTTTGGACGCGAGGTGGCAAGCCCGCGCTGCAGCACGCGCACGGCCTCTTCACCCATGCTGGTCATCTGGCCCTGCTCCTTTGAGAAGCATTCCCCTGTTTGTGCCTACAACCACGGCCCTTTTCAGGCGTTGATGCGGACCGTTTGGTCCACGTCGCAGGACGGGCACGCCACAACGGCTTCCTCCAATCCCGCTGGCACGTCCACCTCAAACACGGCGCTGCAAGCACTGCAGCCGTGGCGAACCGTCACGGGTTGGGGCGCTGACGGTGGCGAAGGTGCGCTTGAAGGGGCAGGGGAGACCGAAGCGATACCCGACGGCAACGCCACCCCACCGTGCACGAGTTGCGTCTCGGAAGAAGCCGTCCTGTTCGTCTGGACGGGGTCGCCGTCGAGTTGAGGCGCTGAAGCACCTTTGGACGATACGGTGTCTGCCTCGTTGGCATCGTAGAACGCCTCAAGGGCGTCGCTTGTGGCTGAGGACGAGGTGAACGATCCTTCCTCCACCAGCAAGGCAGCCGCTTCGTTCGCCACCTGCGAAGAGGCGGCAGACATGGATGAAGCGACCCGCGAAGGCGGTGCGAAGGCGAGGTTGGGGTCGGCTGCGGGGGCGCTGGCACCGTAGATGGCCTGCATTTCGGCTTCCTTCGCGGCACGCTCACGTTCGGCTTGAGGTTGGACGTCGCCTTCATCCAACCCGGCGTGTTCCTCTGGCGTGGCCCGGAACGAGAGACGGCGGCGCTGTGCGACGAGGTCCATGTGCGCTCGCGCCTCTTCAACGGACAGCCCGCGCGCCACCAACATCCCTCGTGCTTTACCACGTTGAACGGTTCGGTAGCCCAAGGCTGACCCACCCAACACCGCCACGATCGTCACCAGCAACACGAGGGCAGGCCCAACAGGAAGCGGCGCCTGTTCAACCGCCATCACATCCACCGTGAATGCGTAGGCATTGGAGTTGTTGGAGGCGTCAAACACGGTCACAACGATGTCAATCTCTCCGGGGGTGCTGAACGTGATGGAAGGGTTCAGACCAACCCGGTCGGGATCGTCGGTGAATTCGCCGTTGCCGTCGCTGTCCACCTCCGGGTCAAGGTCCCAATGCACGCGCAGGCTCAACGGGTCGTCGTACGCATCGTCTACGACAATGCTGAACGACAGTGCATCGCCCTCGTCCACATCGGTCGGGAAGTTCACCACCGATTCAGGGTCGATGGAAGGAATTGTGGGGTCCACGGACCGTACCGTGGTGGTCGTGTTGGCGGCGTTCCCGGCGGGGTCCGTGACCGAGAGGACCACGCTGTAGTTTCCAATTCGGTCAGGGTTGACAACGATGGCCGTGACGTTGCTCCGGAGTTCCCCGTCCACCGTCCAATCGCACATCGCCACCGTGTGGTCGTCCGTGCTCGACAAACAGTGGAGGGCGATGGGGACGCCCACGTTGGTTCGCCAACCGTCGGCGATGGCGGTCCCGTTTGCACGGATGCGCGGTACGGGCAAGCCGGTATCGACAACGTCTACGAGATGCGTGGTCGTGGATGTCTCACCCGAGGGGGCCGTGTTGGTCACGGTGACGGTTTTGGTGCCAGGCAGTGCCCAGGTGGCATCAACGCTGAAACCGCTTGCATCGGCGTCGTTGGTGGGGTTGCCATCGTCGTTGGTGTCCAGGTTGGCATCGAAGTCCCAAACAAGCGTGCCTTGCTGACCCAAACGGTTGGGGGATGCCGAGGCATCAAGCGTCAACGCCTGACCAAGCGATACCGTGCCCGCACCGTTGTCGGTGACGAGCGGGGTCAGCGGGGGCGCCAACTCGATGCGCACCGACATGCGAAGCGCTTCGGAGCCGTTGCCACCGCCGAGCGGTGTATCGGTGTTGTCCACGACCAAGAGCAGTTCTTCCCCGTCCAAGGTCGAAGGCACTTGCCATGTCACAGAGCGTTCGGCGTCCACGCCTTGCATGGCACCCCCGTCAATGTACTGAATGCCCACCTCGCCGGCAAGGTAACGGTCGTGCATGGGTCGCGTTTGGAGGTACACGTCACCCACGGCTTCCAACTCCCACGCCGAGAGGACCACCGTCGTCCCGGCGTCCAGTCGCAGGTCGTCTCCCGACAGCAACACGCTTGAAGCGCCGGCATCCACCGCCACCGTATCGTGGTATGGCGTCCAGTACGATTCACTGATGGGCGTCATCGAAAAAGCCACGCGGCTACGCACCCCGCCCTGGTCACCCAGCCCCCCATCGCCGTCGTGGGCGAGGTTGTCCAGGACCGCATACCAGCGTTTTGGCGTGATGGAAGGTGGGGTCTTCCAGTGAAATTCGTAACCACCCAGCGCCGATTCGGTGCTGATGGTGTCGACGGCACCGTTTCGGTAGGACTGGCCCAATTCGTAGGGTTGCACGGCGTTTTCATCAAAGAAGAGAAGGTCAAGCGCATCGTCAACGATCACCGCCTCCACTTCGTGCACTTCACCGGGGGTGAGAACGCCCAAATCCACGATGATGCACACCCCGGGGTCAACGTCGACGGTCGCAGCAAGGTCGTCCAGGGCTCGCGTCAAACAACCCGGGGCTGCACGGCCCGCATCGGCCGCACCGTGCAACGGGACGAGCGCCAGCATGAGCACGAGCACCACGGGCACGAAACGCATGGCTGATTCATGCACCTTGGACACTTCAACGATTGGGTGCCATGCTCACCGAAGTCCACCCGTCGTCACAGCTGACCTGATGCGTCACGCCCTCGTGGTTCAAACTCAACACATCACCGTCTTGGAGTGCCACCACCGGCAGCATGGTTCCCGCGCGAGCGGTTTCCTCCAGCGCCTCGGCGAGCGGTTCGGCAACGGATTTGATCCGGCTGCTGTAGTGGGTCAGCGCCAAGGCCTTGGCTCCGGTTTGAACGGCTGTTCGCACGGCGCCAGCGGCGGTGGCGTGCAGGTGCTCAGCGGCCTTGTCGGCCTGAGCTTCGAGGAACGTGGCTTCATGAACCAGCAAGTCGGGTTCGAGGTGGGCCTCGAACCCAGGAGCACATGCTGCCGTATCGCCTGAGATCACGGCCCGAAGCACCGGCGCACCCGGGCCTCGGAAGGCGCTGCTTTCCAAGTTCGCACCGTTGTGGTCCACGTCCTCACCACGGGCCAATTGCGCCCGTTGCTCGTCGCTCAATCCCATGGCTTCCGCTTTCGCTCGATCAAACACCCCAGGTGAAGCCGTACGCTCCACCATCCACCCGCAGGAGGGGACGCTGTGCACCGTGGGCAGGGCTTGGAGGCGGTGCCTGCGCCATCCTTCGGGTTGGGGCATGGCGTCAAGAAGCGTCGCTGCGAGGGTCGCCGGGTCAACCTCCATCCAACGGTCGTTCACCACGTCCCCCAGCACCCAACGAACCGGGTAAGAGAAGCCGCTGTAGCCACCAACCTGCGCCCATGCCTTCCACTGCAACGCCAGCTCGGCCGGGGGCGTACCTTCGGGCATGGAACGGCCTTCACACATGGCATCAAACACGTCGCTGGAGGTTGGCCCAAGCACCAAGAGCGGTTGTTCACGGTGGTCCAAGCTCATCGTCTGCAACCAAGGCAACGTGCCCCAGGTGTGGTCGAGATGACCGTGCGTGAACAGGAGCGCCCCGATGCGGTTGGGTTTGAGGCGCCGAGGAGCGCCGTGGGTCTTCAAGCGCTTGCGATGGCGCTCAAAGCGTGTCTGAAACCCTTCGCCGGCGTCAACGACCACCAGCCCGTCCTCGGTGTGGACCACCGAGCCGCTCACGCCTCGGGTGGACGTGGGCCGGGCCGAAGCGGTGCCGAGCACGTGGAGGTCGATCGTCATGGGTCCACCTCAGGATTGGAGCGGGATGGGGGTGGGGGGGAACCACCGCAGCAAAACGACCTCATCGATGGCCTTGACCCAGCGCCAGGGCACAGCGACATGAATCCCTCCTTCGACCAAATCAGCGGGAGTGTCGCGCACAAAGAGGTGGGTGCACGCCATTCCTTCGGCATCGATGACGGCGTCGTGGACCACGCCCAACCGACGTCCGGTGGGGAGGTACACGTCAAGACCGACCCACGCCGTCATGATGTCGGTGCCGTGGACCATGGTCTCACCACAGGAGCGTTCGCTCAATAAACCAACGGATGAGGCGGTCGGAAACCGTCAGGGGCTTCACTTGCCGCGGTTCAGGTTCGCACGCAGCGAGGGGCGGAGCTTTTCGGCACCCTTGCCCTTGTTGTGCAGGCCACGACCGCGCTTGCCGGCGGAGGTCTTGCCACGGTAGGCACGACCACGGTGGGACGTCTTGCCGTTGGCTCGAGAGAACGCACCCAACTGCTTGTCGTTGACAATGGCAGGGTGGTGCGTATCGATGAGGATGACCTCGTAGTACTTGTGCTTGCCATCTTGGCCGACCCAGTAGGAGTTGAGGACCTCGAGGTTGGGGAAGTGGCGGTTGACACGCTCTTCGGCGATGCGCTGCGTGTTCTTGGCCATGGTGATCTTCGAGACACCGGCCTTCGAGGGCTTTCGCTTCATGTGGACCTTGCCCTTGCGCAGTCCACCACGGCGGACGCGGGTTCGGATGAGGATGACGCCTTGCTTGGCCTTGTAGCCCATGCGACGTGCAGCGTCAAGACGGGTGGGGCGCTCGATGCGGCAGTTGACGGGTTCGCGGCGCCACTGGGCCATGCGAGCCTGTCGGTACATGTGGGGCAGTGCGTCCTTTGGACGCTTCCAGGTTTCACGAACGTGTTGGTACAATCCTTGAGCCATGGACCTCACCTCTGCTTCTCAGCATCTCGCCGACCATCCTCCCCTTTATGAGCCTGCCCACGCGATTTCCGGGGCCCTCAGGGCGTGTGTGTTGGCAGGCCTTCGGCTTGGATGCCGCGCCACCCGCCCCACAGCGAGTGCACGTTGGTCCAACCCATGTCCTGAAGCGATTTGGCAGCAAGGGCGCTTCGGAAACCACCCCCGCAGTAGAGCACCAAGCGGGCGTCGTCGGCC
This sequence comes from Methanobacteriota archaeon, assembly GCA_011524855.1. Lineage (GTDB taxonomy): Archaea > Thermoplasmatota > Poseidoniia > Poseidoniales > Poseidoniaceae > Poseidonia. Next base: position 21,230 of record WTJK01000018.1, read on the forward strand.
ACGCCCATCTTCTCGATGTCCCGTTCAATCACGCCCTTCCCGAGGTGAACCGCCCCCTCGAGATGGCCCGACTCGAACTCATGGCGCTCGCGGACATCGAGCACCAGCAACGGTTGACCGTCGTCCAACATTCGCCGGAGGTCGGCCGCTTCGCATTCAGCGACCTCCGCTCGTGCGGCTTCAACGATGGCGAGGAAGCGCGGGCTGTGCTGTTTCGCCATGGCGCCACCAAGGGAGGTAGCCTCTTGAGCGTGGCGCTCCAGCCATGAGCATGGCAGGGCAAATCACCGGCAAAGAAGCCGTGCTGCTCGCCTTGCAGGACGGTGTCCCCCTCGATCGGGTGCTGGTCGACCGGGAAGCCGACACCGCCGCCATACGCGCCCTGTGCGATGCACGCGGCATTCCGCTCGAGGAGGGGTCGACCAACGACCTGTGGCGCATGTCGGCCGATGGGCACCAAGAAGCGCTCGCTCTCATCGGCCGCCCTCAGCATACGACGCTGGACCAGGTCATGGCCGCCGGCGGTTGCATTTGGTTCTTCGACGGTGTGGAGTATTCCACGAACCTGGGGTTCGCCATCCGAACCGCTGAGGTGTCGGGTGCCAACGCCGTGCTGCTCAACGTCCACAAAACCCACGAAGAGCGGCGCACCATCCGGCGAGCCAGCATGCGCGCCGACCGTTTCATTCCCGTGGTTTACACTTCCACCGCGGCCATTCTGGCTGCTTGCACCCAGCACGGTGTCCGCCTTGTGGTCGCTGAAGACGTGGGCGAATCCGGCCCTTGGGACGAAGACCTGACCGGCGATGTGGTGTTGGTGGTGGGGGCAGAGCGCAACGGGGTCAGCAACGAGGTGATTGAAGCCGCCGATGCCATTGTCAAACTGCCCATGGACGGGTTCGTCCCCTCCTACAACCTCCAGGTCGCCGTGAGCGTCATGGCCGTGGAAGCGTTGAGGCAACGGCTGCAAGGGCCGTGAGGTCGCCACCTGGCCGACAACCTACTCAACGACATTACTGTCGCCTCAGCGGTTCGTTTCTGCTCCCGCACCAGCCAACATCGAGCCGTGGGCCTTGGTGGTGATGGCATCCATCGGTGAAAATCAACGATCCGAGTCGATGAGTTCCGGGATGTTCTTGCCGTAACCAGAGGCATCCGTACCCTCCTCGGGCAGCTCGAACAGCGTCTTGCCGTCGTCGGTCGTCGCCTCCCCTTCCGGGTCTCGAGAACGCTTGAGAATCAGCACGGCGAGCAACACCAACAGCACCAGCAGGCCGCAACCCGCCAGGGACAATCGGAGCGGATCGCTGAGCGGGTCAAAGACCGTGCTGCCTTCGTCAACGACCTCGTCGTTCGTTCGCGTCTCGTTGGCGTCGAGGGGATCAGCGTCGTTGTTGTCGCCCACACCGTCACCGTCGGTGTCCGCCTGCTCCGAGGCATCGTCCGGGAACGCATCGGCGTTGTCGCCCACACCGTCGCCGTCCTGGTCCACCTGTTCGGTGGGGTCGGAAGGGAAGGCGTCCTCCTCGTCGGGTACCCCGTCGAGATCCGCATCGGGCTCGCCTGACACCTCGAAGGTGAACTGTTGGGAGGTGGTGGACCCCCACAAGGATTCGTTCCACGTGGCCACCAGCGTGTAGGTGGAGGCGTCCATGGGCGTGCCCACGGTGCCCTGGATGGTCATGTTGCGCTGGTCAATGGTCAAGCCGGTCGGGAGTTCGGGTGTGACGGAGAACGTGGCAGCCGGTCGAAGTCGCGTGATGTCAACAATGCGATCTTCGGAAATGCTCCGGTTCCAGATGCGGAAGTCATCGATTTCAACCGCGCCTTCGCCGCCACCAAAAGTGAGCAGGGTGGACTGGTTCCAGTACACGTAATGATCTTGGGTGTGCACCATGGCTTGTCGGCCGCCGTCGATGTAGTGGCGCATGAAACCCTCGTTTTTTGCCCAAACAACGTGGTGCCACTCGGCCATGCTCGGGGAGGGGATCCACGAACCACCTGAGCTGCTTCCACCACCGGATTTCCAATCGATGTGTTCGTAGCGGATGTCACCCGGTGTCCCGCCGTACACCGTGGTGGGGTCCCACGCCAGGGACCACGCGGTGACGTCGTCGCCGTGGTGCCGAACGATGTTGTTGGCATCGCCGTCGCTGTCCATGCGCATCCAAAACGAGATGGCGATGTCCTGGTTGTCTCGGAAGGCCACTTCGTTCCATGCCGTGACGTTGTAGGTGAGTTCACCTCCGGCTTCAATGCGGACCGCAGATTCGGACCGGCCGAGACGGTCGTCCACCATCGTGACGTTGGTTTGGTTGACCAACCGAAGGTCGCTCACGGACGGTTCGAGGCCGGACTCAAACGGGATGGCCACGGTTTGGTCGGCCCGGTGGTGGTGGTCGGGGCCGGCCTGCCACGAGGCCATGCTAAACGACAGGTCGACGGGAGCGCCCACGGTGGTCCGATAACCGTAGAACGGTGACCCGATCTCGGGTTCAGCGACGCGGTGTTCGTCAGCGAACGTGAGCGATGCGTGTTGGGGTTCGCTGGCAGGTGCGATGGAGAAATTCAAGGTTGCATTGACCGACATGCTGGACTCGTTTTCCGTCCATTCGCCTCGCAGCTCGTGCGATGAGAACCCGCCCTCGGTGGGGACGCCGTCAACGGTGGCCCGCATGCCGTCCCAACGCAGGCCGTCCGGCAGCGGCGGTGTCACTGTCCACGCCACCGACTGAGCAGCAAAGACCGCCGGAGCGGTGGCGTTGGTCAGCGCCATGTCCACCATCTGCAGGTCGTCAATGGCAAACGTGCCCTGACCGTTGCTGCTGGAATACTGCCGTCCAAGGTGCATTTCCTCGCCAGGCGCACTGGCGTTGTTGACGTTGTTGTGGGCGTAAAGGTAACTGGCGGCATGTTGACCGTCAAGGAACAGGTGGGTGTCCGAGCCATCGGTCGACAGTGCCACGTGAATCCACTGCTCAACGTCCTCTGCTCGCTGGAAATCGTGGGCGAAAAACGGCCGCCGTGTCTCGTTGTCCTGCCACATCACCATGAAGCGACCAAAGACGTTGTTGGCGCCGTAATAGAAGGACACACCGTCCTCCAGCTGCAGGATGGTGCCTCGAGAGGTGAACGATTCAATGTTCATCCAAAACGACACCGTGTGGGCTTCGCCGTCCCCGAAGATCAACTCCGATGTGTCGTCCAAACGGTACTTGAGCAGCGAATCCCCGTCAACCTGGAGGGCCCGCTCGGCTCGACCAAAGCGGTCGTCGACGAACGTCAGGGCGTCGTTGTTGATGGGTTGGTTGCCGGGTGTGTGGAGCTCGGCGGTTCCGTCAAAATCCGCCACCAGCGTGGGGGCCGGCCAATCCGCCACCTCCATGGAACTCGGCCAGTGGTCAAGCGAAAGTTCGGCCGTGAAGGGGTTGCCCAACTCGGGTTCAT
>WTJK01000038.1 GCA_011524855.1 Methanobacteriota archaeon
ACCCCATGGAATTGGAGCTCAACTATTGGGTTGAAGCCGACCACGATACGAACCGAAACGGTGAGGCCGACGAAGAAGAGTACGTGCGCAAGACGGTGCGCAACAACACCGAGGCGAAAGCCAAGTGGTTCATCACCTCCATCGACACCTCTCGGAACCCCAACATGGGCCGAGTGTCTTACTTCTGGGACGGTGGCGACCAAGCTGGCAACCCCCTTCACTGGACGGCCATGAACGACGACGACGAGGTGTTGAAGTTCGAGGCTTCGGACGGTTTCCTCTACGACGATGCCACCTTCCGCACCCGAAAGGATTCGACGGCGGTGTTCACCGGTTTGGAGTGGTTCGGTCACGAAGACGACGAACCCGTGTACGCAGGGCTTGAACAAACGATCAGCCTTGGGTTCATCGACGCCAACACCGCCATCGATTTCGAATACATCTCCCTCGTGTTTGACTTCGAAGGTCCCAACCCACTGCGGGACGCTCAGACCATCTCCTACTCGGGGTTGAACAACACGTTCTGGTCGGAATCGCCCTACATCCACATCCTCCCCAGCAGCCAAATGACGCAAACCACCAACGAGTCCGGACTGCCATGGATCCTGCTCGACTTCCACTTCACGTTCGGCTGGGACTGGCCTGACGAAGAAATGGGAGACGTGGCGTTGCTCTACAAGGAGCTTGGAGCCGACGAACCCACACGATTGCTCCTGTTGGAACACACGTTCCGTGTGGAGAACGATCTCATGCTCTCACCCAACGATTTCTCGGTGGACGACATCAGTCAACCCCGCACCGGGCCGGTAGCGGACGGAAGTCGTGTGCGCAAGGACGATCGCTTGGCGTTCACAGGGCGCGTGGTGTACGAGGGGAGCCAGGTTCCTGCACCCCGTAACCTGGGCATCTTGGTTGAGGTGTTTGACGGCGAAAAATTGTGGTCCGACGGTTCGCTGACCAGCGACGGGGAGTACGCCGTTGAGGTGCCACTGTCCTCTGCGCTCACCCTGCAATCTTCGCCGTCCCGCACCTGCCTGATTTCCATCACCAACATCCCCGGGCGAGGCGAAGACATGACGGGAACGTTGGTTTCGACCACCTTGCAGGTGGTTGTGGACGATGCCTCACCTCGCGTCACTCGTCGCGTGGCACCGCTCAACGTCATTGACGTCTCGGCCAGCAACGACCTCACCCAAGTGCCCGTGGAGTTCCAAGGTACGGAAGATGCTGATCTGACCGGCTCCCAACAGGTGGTGCATTGGGTGATGCGCGACGCCACCCGAACCATGACCATCGGTTCCGGCTCCACTTTGTTGGGCATGCAACAGGACGGTCAAGAGGTGCGGTGGACTGCCGTGGTCGACATCACCGCTGGAGGAACCATCGTGCCACGTGTGGGTGATTTCGTTGGTTTCTACGTCACCGGCTACGATGCCGCCGGCAACCAATTCCCCGTGGTGTCGAACTCCGAAGCCAGCCCTGTCCCCGAGTTGGCGGTCGATGATCTTGATTTCGAGCGTCAATGGGTGCGCTTGGGTGCGGTCGGTCCCGAGCTTCGGGTGGACAACATCGAACTCAGTGACGATCACATCGCGCCGGGTGCCAACATCAACATTGATGCCGATGTGCTCAACCTTGGCGGTGAAACGACGGCTCAGTTCAAGGTGGCGTTCTTCGCTGGAAGCAGCGAAACACCGTTCGATGTGGTGTCCATCGTGGGCATCGGGGCCGGCGAACGCCTGACGGTGTCCAGCACATGGGAATCCACCAACGTTGACCGCGTGCGTGTGGTGGTGGACTACGAGGATGAAATCCCGGAGGCCAACGACGACGACAACGCAGCTGAGCACGCCGTGGACATCGCCTACGGTGAGTACTTCGGTTGGTTTGACTCGGTGCGCGAGCAACCGTTGGCATGGATGTTTGTCCTGCTCAGTATCATGACCTTGTCCATCGTGTTCGTGGTCGCTACCCGCACCTCCATCGACTTCGGTGAGGGCGCCTTCGATGAGGACGAAGATTGGGACGACGACGACGAGGATGCGTACGACGAGGACGACGACGAGGACGACGACGACTGACCTTGGTCCTCAGCCAAACGCTCAAATTGAGTGAGCCAAGGGATGCACCTTGGAGGGAGGGATGTTGTCGCGCGCCTTTTCTCTGCTTCACCCCGCCCTCAAAACCGCCCTGGACGAGAAAGGGTGGACCCCAACGCCGGTGCAAGAATTGGTCTTGCCCGCCTTGGTGAAAGGCGAGGACCGTATCGTCATCGCGCCGACCGGTTCAGGAAAAACCATGGCAGGGATCTTGCCGTTGTTTCACCGTTGCTTGGACGAAGGATGGTCTGACCTGTCGATTCTGTACATCACCCCGCTTCGGGCGTTGAACCGCGACGTCGACCGGCGTTTGAGGGAACTTGCAGAGGCGGTTGGTCTTCGCGTGGATGTTCGACACGGTGATACGCCACAATCCCAGCGTACCAAACAAACCCGGCGACCACCCAACCTTCTGGTTACGACGCCGGAGACCTTTCAACTGCTCTTCAGCGGTAAAAACGTCCGTGCCATGCTGAGCACGGTCAAAGCGGTCATCGTTGACGAGGTTCACGACCTTGCAGCCTCGGAGCGCGGCTGGCAGCTCAGCATCGGCCTCGCTCGGTTGGACCGCCTGACCGGCCGTCCCGTTCAACGTCTGGGGTTGTCAGCCACCGTCGGCAACCCCGACCAAGTGGCTGATTGGCTCTCTCCTGGCAAAGGCACACCCTTGATCGCGATGGGCATGCGTGAAACCGAATTGACCGTTGAATCAACGGTGCCCACACCGGAGGACGAAATCGGGTCGGTGGACATGATGCTGAGCCCGCGTCAACACGCCTGTTATCGACAGTTGTGTGACATTCTGCGCACGCAGGCCCCCTGTTTGGTGTTTGTCAACAGCCGAAGCGATGCGGAAACCCTCTCCTCTCGACTCGGATCCATCGCCCCCGACCTCAACATCGGCGTGCACCACGGCTCGTTGGCGGCTGAAACCCGTCAGGAGATGGAAGACCGTTTGCGGGACGGTACCCTCTCAGGTTTGGTGTGCACGTCCAGCCTTGAGTTGGGGATTGACGTGGGCAGCGTTCGTCGAATCGTGCAGATTCATTCTCCCAAATCGGTGGACCGCATGCTGCAACGCGTGGGTCGTGCCGACCACCGGCTCGGTGGCCTCGGGCGCGGTCACGTGCTCTCTTGGGACGCTGACCACCTGATGGAATCCGCCGTGATCGCTCAACGAGCGATGGCCGGTGAGATTGAACCTGTGGAATGGCGACCCTTTCCACGCACGGTGGCGGCCAATCAGTTGGTGTTGATGGTGCATGCCCACAAAGTGGTGTCGTTGGACGCCGCCACGGCTGTGTTGGCCTCAGCCGCTCAATTTGACGGATGGACGCGAGAGGACACCGTGGCGTTGGCCAACGTGCTGGCAGAGCGCTGGGTCATCAAGTCCGTGGCCGACCCGGCCACGGTGCCGTGGTACCGTTGGCCAAAAGCGCTGTACGAAGCAGCGGTTGAGCAGATGGGTGAACAGGGGGAGGCGTTCCCTGAAACGCTGCCACTGTATTCCACGCCGGACGATGACATTCCCGGCGCCTACAAGTCGATGGTGCTCACCCTTCCAAAGGCGTTCACCAACGGTTGGATTGCCAGTGCCGGGCGCACCCGTGAGTGGGTCAGCCACCACCTCTCGATGATTCCCGACAAGAAGTCCTATCGCGTTCGCGACGCAGTCACGCGACAAAGTTTGGGCAACGTGGACGAAGCGTTCGTGTTGAGTTTGAACGATTCCGGGGAGGACGAAGACGGGTCGCCCAGGCGGTTTGTCATCGCCGGTCGCACCTGGATGATCATCGATGCGGACCCGGAACAGTCGGAGTTGCTTGTCACCCCTGTCAACGACCATGGTAAAGCACCGCAATGGTTGGGCGAACTGCCGCCGGTTCCGCCTCAAGTGGCTCGCGACATCGGACGGCTGCGCCGCCTTATCGCCGAAGATTTGGGTCTCGTTGAGCCCATGCCCCCGGTTGAACTGGACCCGCTGGGTTTGGTCACCAAAAGCAGTGCCCCCCTTCCCCAGTACCCGCTGGATGCTGAGGCGAGGTCCATGGTGGCGGATGTTATTCGTGCACACGTGGAGGCCACCGGGCACCTTCCTTCGGAACGGACCATGACGGTTGAAGAAAGGGACGATGCCTTTGTCATCAATTCCTGCCACGGCTCAAAGATCAACGAGGCGTTGGGCCATTTTCTGCTCGCCATGGCGTCCACGAAATCAGGGACGTGGGGGCGGCTGGTGGTCGAACCCACCCGTATCGCCCTGCAGACCTCCGGTGTCCGTCCTGAGGACATTGTCTCGTGGCTGGTTGACACCCCACCGGGTGCCATCGAACAACTCCTGAGCATCACGGTCCCCAACTCCCGTCAAGTTCGCTGGCGATTTGCTCAGGTCGCCAAGACCTTCGGTGTGCTGCGCCACGGCGTTGACCCTCGCCGCATCAATCTTCAGGCCCTTTTGCGGAAGTACAGAGGGACCGTAGTGATGGAGGAAGTGCTGTCCAAGTTGTTCCATGAGCGGATGGACGTGGCCGGCGCCAGCGATGTCATGCGAGGGTTGCAGTCCGGGGTGCTGACCGTCCATATCACCGCTTCTGGGCCGCTTGGCATGTCCAACCGAACACAGGACGACATGCTGTTGCCCAATTGGGACAACGCTGCCCTCCGAGAACGGCTTAAACTGCGTTTGACGAACGAGCGGGCGGTGTTGTGTTGCTTGCGCTGCCAAGGCCTTCGCCGGTTTCGCATCGCCAAATACGCAGGGCTGGACAAACCGGGCACCTGCCTCAAGTGCGGCGGCACCCGCTTGGCATGTGCTCGTGAAGGCCTGACGAGCATGCTCGAGGGTTGGGTCACATCGGATGACCAGAAAGACCAGGACAGGATGGCCAAGAACGCAGCGTTGGTCGCCAACCGTGGTCTCGACGCCATCATGGCGTTGATGGGTCGTGGCATCGGTGAAGCCACCGCCACCCGCATCATGGTCAAAACACCGCCCAACAACGAACAAGCGTTGTTGAAGGCCATCCACCACGCAGAGGTTGAATACGCTCGAACACGACGATTTTGGGGATGAGTGAACACCATGAACACACCGCATGAGGAAACCGAAGCACGCATCCGAGCCTTGCTTGAGGGAGAAGACGACTGGGTGGCCGCCATGTCGACCGTGGCCTGCGAACTGCATCACGGGTTCGACCACTTTCACTGGACGGGGTTCTACCGAACGGTGCGTCCCGGTCACCTGAAAGTGGGTCCGTATCAAGGCGGTCACGGGTGCCTTGACATCCCGTTTGAACGCGGCATCTGCGGCGCCGCGGCGCGCACCAAGGCGACCCAAGACGTTCCCGACGTCCACGCCCGTCCCGAACACATCGCCTGCAGCAGCACCACGAACAGTGAAGTGGTGGTTCCTGTCGTGGCGCCGTCGGGCGAAGTGGTGGCCGTGTTGGACGTTGACTCGGATGACCCAGCAGCGTTTTCAGAGGCTGATGTGCTCATGTTGGAACGCGTGTGCCGCTTCCTTGGCGAACGGTACGGCGCACGAGCCGCCGCCGAAATTTCTCATCACTGAACGAAGATTTTGCCGTCGTTGACCTGCCGTGCGTACACGGTGATGAGGGCGGTACCGATGACCGTCGGCACCAGCCACATGAAGGCACTGTCGCCCACGGCGGTGAGCAAAAACGCCGTCACGGTGGAAATGGTCCCTGCACCCATGAACACAACGTGTTGGGTAATCCGAGCTTTTCCTCGGGGCCCGCGCCCTTGTTCGTCCACTTGCACCTGGCCCCAAACCAAACCTGCACAGATCAACCCGAACACCAACGGCACCACGCCAAAGGAACCGGATTCCCCGTCCCGCTCAACCGTGCCCGTGAAGAACAGCACGCTGACGAGAATGAGGCCCACCGTGGCAGCACCGCCGAGGTAGATGAGGGCCTTGTCCATGGACTCCATGGTGCCTCGCCGGTTGACGGCCCTGCGCCAACCCACCGCCACCATGTAGCCAGAAAACAGCCCGATCATCATCAAAAACAAGGAGGCACCCATGAACACGAGAATGAAGGCCGTCAGTGAGACGCCCATCATCGCCAGGGTGTAAACCATGCCGGCTTTGGCGTGCCACGCTTTCCCTTTCTTGGTCATGAAGGAGGCGGCAGCACTGGCCAGTGCCACCGCCCCACACAGAACATGGGCCACCAGTGCAGCGTTGGTCATGTGACCCCGTCCAACATTGAAAATAAAATTTCAATGGTGAACGTTACGGTGCTGCCGTCGTTTCATCGTCCCCGTGTTCTTCGACATCGGCTGCCATCAACGGTTGACCGAGCATCGCCTTGCGCAAGGAAGCACGCAGTTGGACCAAGTCGCCGTAACACACCAAGACGTCGTCGAAGCGAAGCTGGGTGTCCTCATCGGGGTTCCACACCAATCGGTCCCCTCTGGAAAGGGCAAACACGGGAATGGTTGCGAACACCTCGTTGAGCCGCCGCCCCACCATTCGGGGATGGTTGCGGAGTTGGAGGGTCAGCACGCCGGACCCCGGCACCGTGCGCAACAACTGGTCAAGGTCCACCTCGCCAAACGCCGTGTCGTCCATCACAAAGTCAACGATGGCGCCGGCCACGTTGACCCCGCTGGCCTTTTCGATGCCCTCAAGGCCGGGTGAAGAGTTCACCTCCAACACCAAGGGGCCGTTGGCTCCTTCGAGGAGGTCCACGCCAGCGATGTTGAGGCCCAGCACCCGGGCGGCCCTGCACGCCGCTTCGGCGTAATCCTCGGGCAGGTCGACGGGTTCCACCGTCCCGTTGAGGTGGAAATTGCTACGAAATTCACGACCGCGGGCACGTCGTCGCATCGCAGCGACCACCCGGTCGCCCACCACGAGGGCGCGAATGTCCCTTCCGTGCGATTCGGCGATGTATTCCTGAACGAGCACGGATTTCCCGGTCATCAGCAACCCCTGAACGAGGTTGCGGACTTCGTAGGCGGTGTGGCGCAGGAACACCCCGTCGCCCTGCGTTCCTTGGGTGACTTTCACCACGACCGGCAGCCCTCCGACCATCGAAATCGCCTGGTCAATGTCCACCATGTCCCGCACGTAGGCAGTGCGGGGAACGGGAAGTCGGTTGCGAGCGAGGATTTGTGAGGCGTGCAATTTGTCACGGCTTTGCAAGATGCCCTGGCCGGTGTTGGCGGTCCACATGCCAAGCTGTTCGATGTGGCGAAGCAACGCAACGCCGTGCTGCGTGATGGAGTGGCCGATGCGCGGGATCACGGCATCGTAAGCAAATCGCTCGCCTTTGTGCAGCACGTCCACCGAGCCTTCGGCAACGGTCAATGAGAACTTCATGGGGTCGCAAACATCCACCCGCAGCCCTCGGGCTCGGGCCTCCTCAACAATTCGACGTGTGCTGTACAGACGGGGCCCTCGACTCAACACCGCTAAACGCAACGCTGCGCCATGGGAGGTGCCGAAAGTGGGCGCCTCGTCAGGTGTTCGCATGGAGGCATCCCCGCTGATACGCGCCTTTGAAGTGCTCGGCTGAGGTGGGGCATGACGATGGATGAAGATGCTTCAGGGGATTCAACCGGTGGACTCGTCGTGGACGACGATCAGGATGAGCTCATGGAAGAGATGTCCATGGAAGAGCGCAAAGAGCGCTTGAAGCGAGCCCGCTGGAACGTGTTTCTCTCGTTGGGGTTGGCCGCCATCATGTTTGCGTTTGCCTTGGTGCCCATGCCGTTTTCTGCGGAGTACGACGGTTTCACCACCTCTGCAGAAAAGGATCTGGGCTACGTCTGGGGCTTGCCGTTGAGCGGCGAGGGCTTGTTTGACGTACCGGTGGTCGTGGAGGTGACTGCGAACGAACCACCAACGGAATCGAACATCAGCATCGGGGTGTTTGTGTTGCAGGAATCGGATTGTGCCTCCAACCTGGGTGCTGCCACCGAGTCCGCCCGCGCAGGGGGTTCTCACGCCCATCAGTTCCAAGCATCCTCTGAACGCATTCTTGTCGACGGGGTGTACGAATTCGAGTTTGCCATCGATCCCGGCCAGTATTGTTTGATTGTGGAATACTTCGACGAGGACGAGGAGAAAATCCTCGACGGGAACGCTGACATGTCAGTGAAAGGGCGTTTGTACCCCAACCAATTCTTTGCGGGACTGTTCGGTTTGCTCGGTCTTGCCCTCTCCGGCTTTGCGTTCACCGGTGCCCAAAAGCACGGAGCTGCGTTGCGTCGCATTTTGGAAGGCGAATCCGAAACCGTGGAATCGAAAGTCTTGGCAGCCGCCAATCAAAACGCCATCGCTGCCGGCCCAAGCGGCCCACCGAGCGCTGGCCCCTCCGGGCCACCTCCCTCGGCTCCGTCATCCGGGCCGGGGGGTCCTCCATCAAGCGCTGAGGCATCGGATGCCAGCGTGACCGGCACGTTTGAACCTGCAGAAAACGGGTACTTCTTCAGGAAATTGCCCGATGGCACCTACGACCAAACGGTGTATGTTCAGGGCGAGGACGGTCAATACACGGCATATCAGGCACCGTGAACGGCCCGCTGCTTGAAAACCACGATGCTAGGGCAATCATCCATCGCCAGCCTTGAAAGGTTCAACCCTCACCGTACGATGGGGATGGAGCATGAGCGAACCGCCGACATCCACCCTCACCGTGGCCAAACTCAAGGCCTTGTGTGTGCTGAACGATGTCCCCACCAGCGGAAAGAAGGCCGAGCTGGTGGACCGGCTGCTGGAAGCAGGTGTGGACCGGGCAACGGTGGGCCTCCCGGTGGACTCCGACGACCCGGCTGCGTCCGGTCACAACGTGGACGAGGATGGCTCAACCGGCACCGTTGAAGCGGCTGATGAACCAAGCGAGGAAGCACCGGTGATGCTTTCGCTGGAGGACGACGACACCCTCACCCCGTCCACCGAGGCCGTGAACTCCCCCTCGACCAAGGCTCCACCAACGTCTTCCAACACGGACGATGAGGTGCTGGACGCTGAGGTTCTCGACGCCGAGTTGTACGTGCCCGACATCGAGGAGGCACCCTCTTCTCCTTCGCCCACGTCATCCTCACCGGTCGATGCACCCGTGCCGGTGAACAGCAAAGTGGCATCCCCGACCACACTGGTGGACATGATCCGTCAACCCAAGGCGATGGCGGTGGTGTTGACCGTTCTTGTGCTCGGTGCAGGAGGGTGGTACTACCTCAACAACCAACTGGAACCCTTCACGGCGGATGCTCTGCGGTACGGGGATCGCATGGGTTACACGCTGACGGAAGGCGAATTCATGGCCTCAGAGGAATACGTGGCGTTGGTCACGGAACAGTTTGATGACCTCTCAGACTATTGCAAAATGCGGCTTTCCTTCCGTGGCGCCGGTTCGGTCTCCATCACCGAGGGCACCTCCATGGACCTGACGAGTCAACCGACAGAGGACCGATTGGGAGCGGTCGCTGCTCGGGGTGGTCAAGGGTTGGCTTGGCTTGCGGTCGAAACCCAAAACGAGGTCGCTTTGGATGAATTCAACATCTACGGACACCGTTCTCAGCCCAGCATCGGCGGCGGAACCTACTGCCCCGACTTTGCAGAAGGGACGGAAGGACGGGCCGATTTGACCGTGACCCGTTGGACCGAACTCCGTGAGCAGGCCACCTTGGCCACGCATGTGGACGGGGCGCTTCAAAACACGCAAGGGACCTACGATGTGGAAGCCATGACCTACGGCGTTGGCGGTCTCCTCGGAGGTTTGGACACGCTCTCGCCCGGTTTGGGCATGGTCCTCCAACCGGTGGAACTCGCTGATTTCTTTGGGAACAGCTACATCACCGATGGAGCCTCAGGAACTTCGTCCGGCTGGGCTTGGCGGGTGATCGGCACCGACATGGTGGGCAACACCGAGATGTGGAAGGTCACCGCCAGCCACCGCGACGTGCAGGACTTTTGCCTTGGCTTCGCCACGATGAACCTCTGGTTGGATGCGGAGAGTCCCTGGGTGGTTCGTCAGACGGTGGACGTGTCCATCAGCAGCAACCAAGCCAATCAGGACAGTTGCTCAGGATGGTTGGAGCGGGGCGTCGAAGCCGTTCTTCCCGAGGGCGAGCTTGAATTGCACCATGTCTTTGAACGGACCTCAACCACACGAGGGCTCAAAGCCATTGAATTGGGCATGGCTTACAGCAACCGTCCGCAAGCCAACGACCTGAACCCCGACGACAGCGAGTTGGAAAACTGGGGTCCCAACGGCCTGCATCTCCCTGACAACTCCAGTTTGCGGAGCCACCCGCTTGACCTCGCCATCGGTTGTTTGGACGGGTTTGGGAGCGCAGCGAGTGGAGCAACGGCCGCCTTGGATCAGGGCGGTTACATTTGGCGAGCTCAGAACGACCTTAACGGCACCACCACCGAATGGAACGTGTCCTGGGTGGCGACCGACGACAGCGCCGGTTGGGTGCTCTTTGCCGTCAGCGGTGAACCCGGCGCTCTGAACTGTGAATACATCGCCAAAGGCGCCTACGACGAGTCCGTTTCTCACAACCGTGACGCGATTCCCGAAGCCCTCCCTCTCGAATCGGTGGTGGAACGGTTGCGCAATGAGCAGCGCTTCCCTGAACTCACCGATGAGGAAGCACTCTTCACCGCCTCGGGCCTTCACCCCGAGACCCGGGTGGGCTACCTCGTGGTCGTGCCGGGGAACGGCCTTGGTTTCGATCTGTCCGATCTCTTTGACAGCGTCAACGGTGCGACCACGGTCGATGTTCAACGCTCATGGGAGGATCCTTCGTGGAGCAACACCCATTCGGTGCTTGCGGACGCAACCGACGGAAGGGTTCTGGGATGGACGCATGTGAAACAAGCCCGGTGAGACCATGAGCGAGAACGGACGTGGCCTTGACCACTTGATGGAGCAAAACGACACCGAACTTGATTTCCTTTCCGCCTACGGGGATGCCGGGGGTTCCAGCACCGTCAACGGTGCATCGATTCTTGAAGCCTTGACCCGGTTCCTTCGGGCAGGTGGCTGCACCGTCGTTGAGGTAGAAGCCGGCATCGATTTTGATTGGGGGACGGCCCGTGTCGACGATGAAGGATGCCGTGTGCACATGCGCGGCGAACACCTTCCCTTGGTGGCCAGTGACGTGATGGCCACCGGCTTCACTCACGGTGCGGTGCACCGGGGCCGTCGTGAAGTTGAGGTGACGCTCACGGCTTGGGGCGCAACGCAGCGTCGCTTTATCGAGCGCCTGGTGGAACACAAGCAACATCAGGCTTGAAGGCGACGCCGTCGGCCGACGGCAACGGCGATCAAGGCGATGGATGCGCCGACGACACCAACGTGCGGCATGACGCCTTCGGTTTCACCTGAACCGCTTCCAGGGACATTGCAACCGTCCCCTTCAGCGTGGACGCCACCGTAACTTCCGTCGTCGTAATAGCACGTTGACCAGGTTGTGTACCAGTCGCCCTGCGGGAAGTTCTCGCTGTTGTCCTCGCCGTAGGTGGCCTTCACGCGCCAGTTAACGTAGGTGTGGTCCGAAGGGGGCGTGAGCGATACGGCGTAGGTTTGACCGTCGTTGGACAGGGTTGCTTCTTGGTTGACAGGCGGGTCGCAAACGCCGTTGTTGAGGCAAATTTGCGTGGTGATCGTCAAGACCGTTCCGTTGGCATGTGCGTCGTCGTCCAAGGTCACGGTGAGGCCCCATGTTTCGCCGTCTTGAGATGGCGTGGTGCGGTCGTCGATGGAGAACGGCACGTCGGCTTCGTTGGGGTTCTCGTCGGTACCGGCTTCGCCAGAGGCGGCCGAGGCAAGCGGTGCACCCAACACCAACACCATCACGGCAAGGGTCAGCCACTTCGCGGTCATGGTGGCAAACCCCCGCCTGTGCTTCATGTAACTTACGCGGCCGGGCGTCATTCCATGTCCCAGAGTTCGTCACCGACCCAGTGAAGGGTTTTGATGCCTTTTCCTTTGGTTCCCTCGACCATGGCTGTGCCGTCCATGAGCGCCCATCCGACCGCCAGCGGTTTCTTGTGGGTCATGTCGCGGACCCACACCAGGTCACCGGTGACCACCGTGTCGTCTGCGTCGTGGACACCGGCGATCATGCAATCTGCTCCGTTCATGAGAAACGGGATGGCGCCGTGATCAACTTCCACCCACTTGTTGGCGTTGGGGTGGTCAACAAACCCGCGGAGGGTCAGGAACACGTACCGTTCCCCGTCGTCGTTCACCACTTCAATGACGATGGGTGTTTTGTCGAGAAACACCATGCTCCACGGTCCGAACGAGGCCATTTCAAGGAAGGCTCCGTCCACGTTGAGGTCGAGGTTGAGGTCCTCCTCAAGACGCTTGAGCAACGGAGCGATGTGTTTCCGTCGCACGGGTCGTCGTTTCTTCACCGACCAATCCTGAGCCATGCGTGCCCCTGCAGGACGACGAATATGAGCCTTCGGAGCGGGGACTTGATGAAGGCTGACCAACAGGACGGGACATGACCCTCTGGTGTGCCATTCGGACGTTCACACAGCACGCTCGGGAGCTTGGCAATGCACCCGTTGAAGAACCGATCGTGTTCGTCAAACCCACCAACTGCCTTCACGGAAGTGGCCCTTTACCCGTTTCATCCCACCCGGGCGAGGTGCACCACGAAGTGGAGTGCGTTGTGAAGTTGGGTGAGGACCTTCAGCCGGTCTCGGTCGCCGTGGGTCTTGACCTGACCGACCGTGCTGCACAAGCAGCGCTGCGAGCCAAGCAGTACCCTTGGGCCAAGGGGAAGACCTTCCGCTCCAGCGCCGTCGTGGGCCCAATGGCACCCTGGGGTTTCGGATTCAACGGCTTGGTTGCCGAAAAACATGCGCTCGAACTCCATCTCAGCGTGAACGGTGAAGTGCGGCAATCAGCAGCGTTGGCGACCATGTCGGTGACGCCTCAGGCGCAACACGATGAGCTGGTTACGTGGGCGCCCCTCGAACCCGGTGACCTGATGTTCACGGGAACGCCAAAGGGTGTGGGGCAGCTTCAACCAGGGGACGAGCTCCACGCATCGTTAACGATGAACGGGGTTGTTCTCTCCGAAATCTCCCTTTCGTGTCAATGAGGGTTGCTTTCATATAGCCCGTGCCGGTCGGTGACGACGCAGGAGGCATCAGTATGGCTCAATGGCACGGTATTTCACGACGCAAACCCTCGGGTGGACGCAAGGTTCAGGCACGCGGCAAGCGCGCCACGGAGATTTCCACCGAGAAGCAGTTCGCTTTGGTGGGCGAGGCCAAGCGCAAAATCTACCGAAAGACCGGTGGCAACACGATGGTACGTGTCATGGCCGCGAACAAGGTTAGCATCAACGACCCCAAGAGCGGCAAGACCACCCTCGGTGACATCCACAGCGTGGTCGAAAACGCCTCGGACCCCAACTACGTCCGTCGAAACATCCTCGTCAAGGGCGCCGTTATCGAGACCAACAAAGGTCGCGTCCGCATCACGTCCCGCCCCGGAAAGGACGGCGTCATCAACGGCGTGCTCCTTGAGTGAAGCTTCGGGCGTTGCCGTCCCATGAACGAGGCATCACCATGGACCACAACCCGGACCGACTTTGTGTTTGGCCCGGGTACTTTGACCTCAAATCATCCCGCCGTTCGGGTCGCCGCGTGCCCAAAGACGCCGCTGTTCTGAAGCCTGACCTCGACGGCCTGTTCATGGCCGCGCGAAGCATTGGCCTTCGCAAAATCAAGCGAGAAGAACACACCTCCCACCCTCGTCGACCCCATGGCCGTGAAGGTCGGTTGTGGGTCTCTTCCTCGGGTGCGAAGGATTCCATCGGCGCCGGTTCGAAAGAAGAACTGCTCCAACTGCTCGGTGGAGAATGGCGTCGCCTCCAGCGCGACCAGCGTCAGGCTGAGCAGGACCGGACCAAGCAAGCGCCAAGGGCCGGCGACCGAAGGGCGCGATCGCAACGTAAATCCGCAGCACCGCAGCGCAGCGGGTTCAAGAAACGGAAGAGTTTCAAGAAGCGCTAATCGCAAACACCGCTTCATAAACGAAATCGCTCCATTTTCTATCAATGCGAGCCGTTGTGATGCTGTTGATGTTGGCCTGTGCCATGCTGGCCGGCGATTTGTCGGCACCGATGGCCGAGGACGAGCCCGAGGTCGTGGTCGTCACCGTGGACAGCACGAATTTCCGCTTCTCGCCTGCATCGGTTGAATTGACCGAGGGGGACGCCGTCCGTTTCTTCTGGAGTGGACAGGCCATCGGTCACAACGCCGTGGAAAACGAGGGTGCCTTCTCCACAGGCGATCCGGAGCGCGACGTGGACGTGACCTTCGTCTTCGAGGAAGGCTCGGCAGGGACGTACAACTACGTTTGTGAGCCCCACGAAGCCATGGGTATGGTGGGGACCATCACGGTCAATCCAGGTCCCGAGCCAGCCGAGGAACCCGCTCCGGAGGCGACCATGGAGTCAGAAGACACGCCATGGTTACCATGGCCGGCCACGGCCCTTGCTGTGGTGGTCGGTGCGCGACTCCGCCGAGGTCACAGCGAAGGCAACGGGTGAATCCACCCAAAGGTGTCTTCAGCGGTTTCGTTTTGGACGCCGGTCAATGCGTCGTAGAGTTTTGTGGTGATGGGGCCCGGTTGGCCATCCCCGTAGGTGCTCTTCGTTTCCCCGAGGGTGATGCTGCCAATGGGCGAAATGACGGCTGCCGTTCCGCAGCAAAACGCTTCATCGGCTTCCATGGCAAAGGTCGCCTCCACCTTCCCTTCGACCACATCGTGACCCAAATGACGGGCCATTTGGATGATCGAGTCGCGCGTGATGCCCGGCAGAATGGTGCCCGTCAGTTCAGGGGTGTACAACGTTCCGTCTTTGATGCAGAAGAAATTGGCTGCCCCGACCTCTTCGATGCAGGTGTGGGTTTCGGCATCCAAATAGATGACCTCGGCGAAGCCGAGCGCCTTCGCTTCCTTGCTTGGCTTCATTCCGGGAGCGTAGTTGCCAATGGCTTTGACACCGCCAGAACCGCCGGGAGCGGCGCGATGGTGGTGGTCAGAAATCAGAAGGTCAATCGCAGTCATGCCGCCCTTGAAGTAAGGCCCTACCGGTGTCACGTAGATGAGGAACGTGTAGGACGGTGCAGGGGCCACGCCGAGCACCGGGCCGCTTCCCATCAACAGAGGGCGGATGTAGAGGGCCCCTTTCCCGGTGGGTGGGACCCAATGGCGGTTGGCGTTGACCACTTGCTCAACGGCATCAACAAAGATGGATTCGGGCACGGGTGGCATTTTCAACCGGTCAGCGCCCCGCTGCATGCGGCGTGCGTTCTCCTCGGGGCGGAAGCAAACGATACGTCCTTTGGAAGTCGTGTAGGCCTTCATGCCTTCAAACAGCCCTTGGCCGTAGTTCAGCACCCCGGCGGCAGGGGACATGGGGATGTCGCCGTAGGGCTGGAGTTGGCCGGGCATCCAAGGTTCGTCGGCACGAATGGTGGTGATGTACATCGTATCGGTTGGTGTCAGAGAAAACGTCAAACTGTCCCAATCCACCGATTCGCTCATGTTGTTCCCCGAAGCCAAGGAGGTGGGGTTGGCTTTCAATGGTTGCGACGCTCTCCGTTGGTGGTCGGGCATGGTACAGATGGGTTCTAATGGGGTTGTCAGCCGTCCCTTTACGGAGGCTGGCCCATGAACGGACGATTGGGACTCATCGCCAGCCGGTACCGCTCGGTCACCCTCGGTCCAGAAGGTGCTCCTGAACCGGCCACCGTCGTTGAACTGTTTGGTCGTATGGACGACGGTCGTTCGGTGTGTGTGTTGGTTCACGGTCAACGCCCGACCTTTGAGATCGCACCCATCGGTGAGTGGAAGCTGGGCGATGCCGTCCCGGTGTTTCTGGAGGACCGACTGGCGTCGGTGCGTGCCATGGAACACGTCGTGTCCGTCTCGGATCATGTTGAGAAATGGACCGAATTGGGCGTTCGGCCCGTGTGGACGGTGGAGGCAGAACAGCCGTTTCATGTCCCGCAACTGCGGAAAACATTGCAGGCACAATCATGGCGGGTGTTTTCGGGTGACATCCCGTTTGTCAACCGTTTGCTCCTCGATGGTGACCTTGGTATGCACATCGCCTTTGAGGGTGACGTGGTGGATGAACGCGAGCATTCCGAGGTGACGCACACGGACGTGATCGCTGCGGGGGGGTCAGGGCGCTATCCGGTCGATGTGACGGTGCGTTGTGATGTCGCTGATGTCAAGGCGACGGAACCGTTCGCCGTGCCGTTCAGACTGTTTTCCTTTGACCTTGAGACGAGCATCGAACACGAAACGGTGCTGTGCGCTGCTGCTTGGGTTCAGGACCTGGGGACGGGGGAGCGCACCTCGTTCTCGTTCCGAGGCGATGAAGGGGACCTCTTGGAAGCGATGACAGAAGTGGTACGCCATCACGACCCCGACATCATCACGGGTTACAACATCGACAACTTTGACCTGCCTCGCCTCGTTGACCGAGCAAAGGTCTTGAAGCGCGAACAACGTTCGCTGACCGCTTTGCTTGGGTGGGGCCGTGTTCCGCAGGAGGAACACGAGTTGACCCGGCAGCGCGACGCGCTGATCCCCCGCCGTCAAAGCAACCGTGCCTGGAACCTGGCAGGCAGGGCGGTCATGGACACGTGGTGGCAGGCGAGGCAAGCCCTTCGACCTCGGCGAGAATCACTCGCCTTTGTGGCTTCCCTGTTGTTTCCCGACGACGAGGACAAACACAAGATGGACGTGGACGCATCCCAGATGGACAAGGAATGGGCGGCTCGCCCCGATACGGTGATGGAATACTGCGTTCGGGATGCGGCCCTCCCGCTTGACATTCTCGATGAGATCCAGATTGTACGCCGCAAGGAGGCGGTGGCCGCCGTGGCTCACGTTACGTTTGAAACGGCGGCCAACGGCAGCACCAGCCAACTGATCGATTCCCTTGTGATTCGCTGGGCGGACCGTCATGACGTGGCCGTTCCGCTGACGGGATCCGCCGAGGCCAAGGTGGGCCAAATCACCGGTGGCTACGTTCACGACGTAGAGGCGGGGCTTCATCCTTGGATCGCCGTGCTTGATTTCAAGAGCATGTACCCATCCATCATGATTGGGAAAAACATCTGCTACACCACACGCGTGGACCCGGCTCAACCCGACCAACCCGAGGAAGGCCGGTACCACCGAGCGCCGACCGATGCCCGGTTCCGACTGGCGGAGGATCGCGAGGGCATGGTTCCGGCGCTGCTCAAAGGGCTCATGGCCCAACGCGACGAACACAAGGCATCCCTCCGAGCGGCCAAGGCCTCGGACGATGAGGCCGGCGTCGTGTTTCACGACGCCATGCAGTACGCTGTCAAGATCTTGATGAACTCCTTTTACGGGGTCTTCGCCAGTGGCTTTTACCGATTTACGCATCGGGATTTGGGTTCCTCCATCACCGCATGGGCGCGTCAAAACATCAAGACCATCATCGCAGCGTTGGAAGAGGAAGGGCACGGTGTGGTGTATTCCGATACGGACTCCATTTTTGTCCGATGCCCGGTGGACAACGAGGCGCCCACCGTCCTTGACCCAGCGCTCATCGAGGCGGCCAACGCAGGGGACGCCACGGCCAAGGCGGACATCGACGCTCATCGTAAGGGGGTTGATTCGATGGTGACGTTCGGCCAAGCGCTGGCTGCGCGGTACACCCGAGATGCCGCGGAACTCGAGTTTGAACGCGGCCTCTCGGTGTTCTTCAGCCACGGCGCAAAGAAGCGGTACATCGGGCACGTTGTGTGGCCGACCCAGGAAATGCTGGTCAAGGGATACGAAACCCAGCGCACCGATTCGTTCCCCTACCTGTCGGCGACGATGAAGGAGGTGTTCAAATTCGCACTGGCGGATCAGGGCGCCGAACTCGTGGCGTACGCCAAGGCTCGGGTTTCGGCCCTGAAACGCTGCGAGGTGCCGGCGCGTGAAGTGGTGCTGGCAAAGTCGTGCAAGGGGCGCGTGCTGAAAAACCCGGTGAAGGAGGAAAAGGACGTCGATTTCTCGAAGGATTACGTCAACCCGGATTCGATGGCGCAAGTTCGTGTGGCAAAAGCTCGCATCAACATGGGGCTGGGTTTTACCTCGGGCATGAAGGTCTCGTTTCTTGTCACCAACGCCAACCAACGTCCCATGCAGGTCGCGCCGTGGTTGGATGACAAGGAAGGCGATGCGGCCCCGTCCTACGACGGCCAATTCTATGCAGAACGGCTTGCTTCAGCCTTGGGTCGAATCACGGAAGTGTTTGACTGGGACGCCAAAGACCTCTTGACCGGGAACAAACAAACCACCCTGTTCTCGTTCTGAGGCCCGCACGGGGTGGAAGGGCTTTTCATCCACCGCCAGCGGTCATGGACCATGGCATGGGGACTGAAACCGGTGGCGATGGTGGCGTTGATGCTGTGCGCCTCCCTGTCGGGATGCATCTTCGAAGACGACGGAGCCGGGTCGAACGGTGAAGTCTTGGCGGTGTTCTCCATGACACCCTCGTCCAACGTGCGTGTGGGGGACACGGTCTCGTTTGACGGCGGCGGGTCCACGCCGCAGGATGGCTCCTTGACCTACCGCTGGAATTTCGACACGGTGGGTTCCACCGACATCGATGCGACTGGACGTTCAGCCACCTGGACGTTCAATGAAGCGGGACCTTACGAAATCACCCTTGAGGTCTCAGACGGCTCCACCGTGGCCGAACAAACCCGCAGCTTGACGGTGGTTGAGGCGTCTGCTCAACCTCCCGTCGCGACGATTGAGCAATACGCCGACACCGAAGATTGCGAAGACGACAGCATCGACGAATCGTCCAACATTGTGGTGTGGATCTGCGCCCGTGACAAAGGCACGACGGATCGGGGCGTGACCGAGACCGTCGCCATCACCCTGGATGCAGCCGGATCATCAGCGGGTGACACCAGTCAATACATCACGGAATACGTTTGGGACCTGAACCTCAACGAGGACCGTGACAACGACGGGGATGCCGAGAACGATGCTGACTTGACCGGTGAAACCGTCGAGTGGTCCAACGTACCTCCCGGGGAATACGAGGTGGCGCTGACCGTGACCAACAACGTGGGCATGGTGGACACCGACACCATTCGCGTGTTCGTGAACTACGCCGGATACTGGACGGATTTCGAAATCGGTGGCAACAGCACCAGCGGCGCAGCGGAAATTGATTTTGATGCACTGATCAACTACGACAAAGATGTCGGGAACACCATCCGCAAGGTGGTGGTCGAACTTGAATATCCTCAGCAAGATGACGATTGGATCGGCGGAGGTTCATCGTCTCAGAACCGCAACAAACTCGACATTTTTGCCTACAACGAAGAGGATGAGGAGGCCAGCAACACCACCGACACGGCGGTGGACTCCAGGGACCAGGGCGATTGCGACGACGACCAGGATTGCGTCCATCTGACAATTTCGTCCTACATGTTCACCGACACCGACAGCACCTATGGCGACGGCGAGTGGACCTTGAGCATCAAGAACGAACGATGGAACGACATCGCTGTGGACCAGTTTGTCATCCGTCTGTTCTACAAGTGAGGTGGATGCTGTGGACCGATCCACTCGAATCGTTGCTACGGTAGGGCCCGCTTCCGAGGAGCCCTCCATGCTCCGAGCGTTGTTGGAGGCCGGCGTCGATGTGTGCCGGTTGAATTATTCCCACGGAGCGCCTGAGGACAAGACACCGCTGTACGAACGCATTCGGAGCGTTGAGGCCGAACTCGGTCGCCCCACGTGCATCATGGCGGATTTACCAGGGCCCAAGCTTCGATTGGGGACCTTCCCCGGTGTCCTGAAGGTTGAACCCGGGCAGCGATTGGATTTGGCCTGCGGTCAAGCCCACAGCGAGGACGTCAAGGGTGGCGTTCTGCCGGTCGAATACGGTGGCTTGTCCGCAGAACTCAGGCCAGGCGATCCGATTTTGTTGGCCGACGGGCTCATCCGTCTCGAAGTCGTCAAAACCCCGAACGCCCCGAACAGCACCGTGCAGTGCCGGGTCCTCGACGGGGGTCCCATCAGCAGCCGCAAGGGCGTCAATGTGCCCGGAACGCTCGTCGATTTACCCGCCATCGGACCAAAGGACGAGGCGGCGTTGGCCCATGCGCTTCGAGAAGGGGCGGACTACGTTGCGGTGAGCTATGTTCGCACACCGGAGGACCTGATGCCAGCCAAGGCAGCCATCAAGGAGGCTGGATTGCACGTTCCCGTGGTGGCCAAAATTGAGCACCCCTCTGCGCTTGACAACCTCAACGCCATCTTGGATGTGGCGGACGCTGTCATGGTGGCTCGCGGCGACTTGGGTGTTGAGATCGCTCTTGAACAAGTCCCGATTGCTCAACAGGACATCATCGACAGGGCGATTGAACGAGGGAAACCCGTGATTGTGGCCACCCAGATGTTGGAATCCATGACGCTGCAACCCCGGCCCACACGGGCGGAGGTCTCCGATGTGTCCACCGCCATCCGCCACGGTGCTTCCGCCGTGATGTTGTCCGGCGAGACGGCAGCGGGCGCCTACCCCTTGGAAACCGTGCAGACCATGGACCGCATCGCACGAGCAACGGAGCAAGGCTTGGATTCCACCTCGCAACGCCCCATTGCTCTCGCACGGTTCAGGGCCACACGGGCCTTGGCACATGCTGCCGTGGAATTGGCCAGGGAGGTCGGTGCCGACCGGCTGGTGGTGGCCACCGAGCACGGCAACGCACCCCGCTTTGTTGCTGGCTACCGACCGAGCATTCCCGTCACGGCCGTCAGCGACCGCATTCGAGCGCTTCGCCGAACATGCATGATGCCCGGCGTGGACACGGTCTTGTGCAAGGAACACAATCGTGGTTCTCAAACCATGCGCGAGGCCATTGAACGCCTCGTTGCAGACGGGCGAATCCAACCCGGTCATCGCATTGTGGCGATCTCCGGTAGCCCGCAGGCCATGCGCGGCGCCACGAGCACCCTTCGTCTGTACAAGATCGGTGAGGACGGAACCATCCTCGGTTCAGAATGACCGATAATGGGTGCTGACGGCTCAATTTCCGTGTTCTCTCGCGTCGCGGAATTGATATAGGGGATTCATTTCGGCAAGATTGCTCAGGAGCGATTATCATGCCATCACAATGGGAAGACCGAAGCAAGCCTCACCGCAACATCGTGTTCATCGGACACGTCGACCACGGAAAGTCCACCACCGTTGGACGTCTCCTCCTCGACTCCGGTCACATCGAGAACCACGTCATCGAGAAGAACGAGAAGCTGGCCGCCGAGTCCGGCAAGGCTGGTTTCGGTCTCGCTTACGTGATGGACGGCCTCAAGGAAGAGCGCGAGCGTGGTATTACCATCGACGTCGCTCACAAGGAGTTCTTTACCCCTGACTACTACTGGACCATCATTGACGCTCCTGGTCACCGTGACTTCGTCAAGAACATGATCACCGGTGCCTCCCAAGCCGACACCGCTGTGTTGCTCTGTGCAGCCAACGACGGTGTCAACGCCCAAACCAAGGAGCACGCTTTCTTGGCCAAGGTGCTTGGTGTCAAGGGCCTCATCGTCCACGTCAACAAGATGGACATCTCCGGTGTCGACTGGACCGAGGAGAAGTACAAGGCTGCCTGCGCTGAGGTCTCTGGCCTCCTCAAGATGGCCGGCTTCAAGCCCGACGACGTCCCCATGATCCCTGCCTCGTCCCTCAACGGCGACAACGTGTTCAACAAGTCGGACAAGTGCCCATGGTACAACGGCCCCACCCTCTTTGAGGCCATCAACGCCACCCCCATGCCCGACAAGCCTTCGGACAAGCCTCTCCGCTTGCCCATCCAGGACGTCTACAAGATCTCCGGTATCGGTACCGTGCCCGTTGGCAAGATCGAAACCGGCACCCTCAACGTCGGTAAGAACGTCGTGTTCAACCCCTCGATGAAGGGCGGCGAAGTCAAGTCGATCGAGATGCACCACACCATGGTCGACAAGGCCGAGCCCGGTGACAACGTCGGCTTCAACGTCCGTGGCCTTGCTGCTACCGACATCCGCCGTGGTGACGTTGCCGGTTACACCGACAGCGAGCCCACCTTCGTGCGACACGACGAGACCTTCGTTGGTCAAATCCAGTTGATGGACATTCCCAAGGCTGTTTCCGTGGGTTACACCCCTGTGTTCCACGCCCACACGGCCCAGGTCGCTGTGAAGTTCATGGAACTCCTCGAGAAGACCAACCGCTCCGGCAAGGAGGCCAACCCCTCCTTCCTCAAGACCGGTGACGCCTGTCTCATCCGCTTCCAGCCCACCAAGCCCATGGCCATCGAGCAGATGGACACCTTCCCCGAGCTTTCCCGCTTCGCTATCCGCGACATGGGCAAGACCGTGGCCGCTGGTGTGTGCCTGAAGATCGAGAAGAAAGCTTGAGTTCGCTCAACGCTTTGACGTCGACAAGGAGGAACTGACATGGCAGCCGTGACCGTCATCAAACTCACCGGTGAGAACCACAAGGACATCGATTCGGTGGCTGGACAGATCAAGACGATCTGCGACAGCGGTGGCATCACGCTCCGTGGTCCGATTCCGCTTCCCACCCGCCGATTGGTGGTGCCTGTTCGTAAGGCACCCGACGGTGAGGGAAGCGAGACGTACGACCACTGGGAACTGCGCATTCACAAGCGCCTCCTTGAGATGGACATCTCGACCGGCAAGGACGAAAACGCTCTTCGCTTGGTCACCAAGATCCCCATCCCCGACACGGTGAGCATCGAAATTTCGATGCGAGCAGCCAACTGATTCCGAACCATCGGAACCTCTCCGCTTTGCAGAATCAGCGAAAGCGAGGCCAGTTGAGCACCTTCATGGCGAATGCGGGTCGCAGTTGTGCGGCGGTCTTGGTGGTGTCAAAGCGGTGCAGCCTCGGCAACACCCGCGTCCGTGAGCCAGGAAGCCAACTCCCGGTCCATCATGTGAACATCGCCCGCCTCCAGCACCAATTCTTCTCCGTCCTCGGTGACGATGGGTTCAGGTTGACTTTCGAGCACCCGAACACGGACCAGGTCGTTGACGTCCACGGATGGCATCTCATCAGGAACGGGGACGGGTTCAGCATGGGAGACCTGTGCTTCCTGCGCAGGCTCATCCAAAACCTGAGTTCGAGGTTTGGATGAGGG
>WTJK01000067.1 GCA_011524855.1 Methanobacteriota archaeon
GTGGACGCTGGGGGATTTGAACCCCCGGCCTTCTGGTTGCAAACCAGACGCTCTTCCAACTGAGCTAAGCGCCCTTGTAACCCGAGCGGTGAGCCTCTCCCTTTTGAGCCTTCACCTGCATGGACCAGCCCCATGCTTGCAGTGTTGGCGAGGCGCTGGTGCAGTACAAGGTCGCTCACACGCAATCGATGGTTGCATCCCGGTCAGGACCGACACCGACGCTCACGCAAGGCACACCCACGAGCGCCTCAAGTTTGGCGATGTACTGTTGGGCGGCGACAGGGAGCACGCTGATGCCTTTTTCTGCCTCGTTGGCGTGAACCGCCATGGCCAACCATTCGGACAGAGGCAGCTCGGGGAAGCCGGGCATGGTCATGTAGATCGGGTTGCACCGGGCAAGCGCGGAGGCAGAGGCTGGCATCTCTGTGATCTCTTTGCCGTCCAGTTCGTACGCCACGCAAATTTTCAACTCGTCCAATCCACCCAAGACGTCGAGTTTGGTCAACGCCAAACCGGTGAACCCGTTGATGCGTTGGGCATGGCGCATGACAACAGCATCAAACCAACCGCAGCGTCGCTTTCGACCGGTGGTGGTGCCGAATTCGTGACCCACCGTGCCCAGGTGGTGGCCGGCCTCGTCGTCCAATTCCGTGGGCATGGCGCCGTGCCCCACCCTTGTGATGTAGGCCTTGGTGATGCCGATGACGTCCTCAACGTGCCCGGGATGAATGCCTGCTCCGTGGGTGGCGTTGCCCCGGGAGGTGACCGAGGAAGTGACGAACGGGTAGGTGCCCTGGTCAATGTCCAACAAGCAGCCTTGAGCGCCTTCGAGAATGACGTGTTCGCCAAGCTTGAGGGCGTTGTCGAGCATCAATCCGGTGTTTGCAATGCAGGTACCGTAAGTGGTGTGAATCCACGCCACGTCCGACAGCACGCCCTCTGCATCCACACGGTCGCTGGACCCCGCGGCTTCCAGGGCGGCGTTCATGCGCTCAGCGGTGTGTGCAGCCCATGCTTCATCGCCTACCACTTCGGCCACATCGCCGAATCGAAGTCCAATGCGGTTGATTTTGTCAGCGTAGGTCGGTCCGATACCGCGGCCGGTGGTACCTATTTTGGTGTCCAAGCTGTCCATGAAGCGATGGTAGGGAAGGATGAGGTGAGCACGCTCACTGATGAAGAGGCGTTGGCCGCGTGGATCTTCACCCGACGACTCCATCCAGCCGTTGAGTTCGGTGTCGAGGACCCAGGGGTCAATGACCATCCCGTCGCCGAGCACGAGGTTGCACTCTGGGCGGGTGATCCCTGATGGAAGGAGATGGAATTTGAGCACCTGGTCGCCGAGCACCACCGTGTGACCCGCGTTGTTCCCGCCCTGAAAACGAACCACCCACGTGGCTTCTTCAGCCAAACGGTCGACGAGTTTTCCCTTGCCTTCATCGCCCCACTGGGCCCCCAAAATGACGGTCGCAGTCATGGTTCTCATTTTGTTGGGGGAACGGCCGTCTTTGAACCCTGTGCAGGTGTGACGTCGCTGCATTTATGCCTGCACATGGCTGCTTGATGAGGAACGACGCTTTATATCATGACGACCATTTTTCACGAACGTAGCCAAGGAGCCAATCGTTGACAATCGGCACATTGCACGGTATTAAGTGTTAACAAAATCACCTCAGATTTATATAGATTGGAATTCCACTACTAAACAAGGAGTTGAGAAGATGAAACAGACCAGCACCGAATCGAAAACGACCAAGGAAAACAGCACCACCCGCCACCAAGGCATCGGGAGCGAACGACCCTCCCGCCGAACCGTGGAAGGCCACACACGCCCGTGCGACGAGTGCGGTGCCGTGAGCTGGTCCCTTGACACCGGCCGTGGCGAAATCACCTGCGAGATGTGCGGTTTGGTGGCCGAAGAAAACGTTCCCGACCCGGGCGCAGAGTGGACCAACCGGGACAGCGGTGACGACCGATCCCGCGTCGGTCGACCGATGACCTACACCCTGGCCGACAAAGGCCTCAACACCACCATTGACGTTCGTGACCTCAACACCGGCATTGCCAGCCGTCACGGCATGAGCTCTCAAGCCCGCCGGGATTGGCGTCGCCGCCGCGTCATTGACGAGCGCTCAAAGACCCGAAAAAGCCGGGAGCGCAACCTCGTCAAGGCCAATCAGTTCATTCGTGACCGCAGCGGGCTCCCAGCCCCCCTCCAGGAAGAAGCCGCACGACTGTACCGTCGCTTGTCCTCCGAAGGGTTCGTCACCGGACGTTCCATCGCTGGCGTCAGTGCTGCCTGCACCTACCTGATTGCTCGGCAAGAACAACTGCCCCGCCAAATTCCCGATGTGTCAAAGGCCTTTGACGTCACGGAGAAGGACCTTTCCCGCTTGATTCGTCAAGTCTCTCGGCGCCTCAACCTTCACAAGATCACCGCACCGGACGAGTACTTTGACAAGTTCATCTCCGACCTTGGCCTTGAGCCGGCCGTGCGTGCACCGCTCGAGGAACTGTGGGAGACCATTCGACCCCACGAAGAGGTCTGGCAGGGCAAGAAGCCCATGGGTGTCGCTGCTGCCTTGTTGTACAAGGCCTCCAACGCCATGGGAAACCCTCGAACCCAATCCGAGGTCTGCTCGGTCGCCAACGTCTCTGAAGTCACGCTTCGTGGTTTGTTGCGTTTGATCGACGACCTGCTGGCCAAGATCGAGCTCTACCGTTCCATGGCTTGAACAACCGAACCTTGATGAGTGACCTGCACGGGTTGACCACCATGGGATTCAAGGCGAAGGCCCGCAAACACCGACAAGACAACGGTGAAGAAACCGAGAAAAAAGCCACCTCGAGCGTGAAAACCGGTGAACTGCCGTGCGGCGTGAAGGGATGCGAGAAGTTCGCTGACAAATCCATGGGCGGACGCTCGTTGTCCATCGACGACGCCATCGACGTGTGGGGCTCCAGCGGATACGAAGAGCGCAAGGGCCGCGTTCGTGTCTGCAAATCGTGCTATCGCAAGTACAAGAAAGAGAGCAAGAACGACGACATGTATTGACACTGCAATCAACGTCTGGATCACTTTCAGTTTCAGTCATGGGTCACCATCACGACCCAGTACCCCCTGCCCCGTAGGGCCAACATGCACCAACGATTGGTCGTGCGGAGTTTGACCACGACGGACGGGACCTTGACCGCCATGGACGACGGTTTGGTGGTGTGGACGCCGCACCAAGGACGCCCCCGCCGGATGGCCATGCACGCTCATCCAACCGTGCTGTTGGCCCTGCGCGGTCCCATGGGCAACGTGGCAACCGCAGTTGTGGGTTGCGCTGATGGGTCGATCACGGTCTTGAGCCTCCCCCGGATGGAGCAGGCAGGCCGATTCGACATCGGTGGTGGGGCCGTGCGCTCCATCTGTTTGCTCGAACCGGGTTCCTTGACGTTCCTTGCTGGCAACCAGCGAGGCGAAGTGTGGGCCTTGCTCAACGACAGGAGCCCACGTGCTTCGCGATTGTTTACCATCGATGGACCGGTCTCCAGTCTGAACGTCACCGAACACGACATTCATGTCCGCAGTGGATGGATGCACCATGTTCGAACCCTCGAGGGGGGTGCGGTGTCTGACCACAACACTGCGGCGGGATACCAGGAACACCGTTACCAGCGCCTCGGCAACGTGCGCCCAACGCAATTGCTCATCACGTGACGTCTTCCCGTTCCTCCAACGGCCACGGTGATGGCGGGGTCAGCCACAACGCCGTTGCTGCAGGACGGGGCCATGCTGAGGGAGTCATTCCGTCCCGCTCAACAGCCTCATTGAAAAACGCCAAATGACGGTCAAGCACATCCAACACGTGCTGCCGGCCTCGAATCGCAGGCCCTTGCAGCGGCACGAGCGCTTCCACATCCAACTGTCGCAGCCGCTGGAGGCTGGCCACCACGTCGGGCAATGATCCCGTGGGAAGGTCCCAGCGGGTGGGCCGATCTGCTCGGGGCACCAACGCCCCCACGACCACCGTCTTGAGCGTAGGCATGTGGTATCCCATGCCGTCAACGCTGTGACCGGGCAGGGCCAAAGCGTGGATTTCTCCATCGCCCAACGGAATCAACTCACCGTCTTCAATGGGGTCGGTGCTGACTGAGGGCATGTCTGAATCGTATCGGTTGGCCCATGTGGTGAAAAAATCACCCGCCGCCAAGGCGGCTTGACCCTCGGGGTGAACGTGCACCGTGACACCAGGGAACGCCTCGAAGAGGTGTTTCGCTGCACCGCTCACTGGAAAGCGTCGAGAGGTAAGCAACACCCGGTCGAGGGTTCGCTCGCCGAGTTGACCCTTCAACCGCTCCACCTGAAGCGCCTGGTACCAAGAGGTCCCTGCGTCGATGACGACGCTCGCCATGGTCCCTGAAACGAGGACCATGTTGCCATCGTGGTGGATCGCGGGGAGCCGAACCACCTTCATGGAGGTCCATCGTCCGCAGGACTTTGAAGGTACCCGAAACGGGAGGTTGCGGTTAAATAGGGGGATTCGGTGGCCCGTCCATGGCACGATTCCCCGAAGCAGAAGCCCGCTTGCTCCACCGCAAGATCTGCATGCGCTGCAACGCCCGCAACGCCGTGCGTGCCGCACGCTGCCGCAAGTGCAGCTACAAGGGCTTGCGCCCCAAGAACATCGAGCGCAAGGGCAACTGATCTCGCTCGACCGCTCAAGCCATCAACCCGGCCACCAACAAAGCCGTGGGTTCACCGACCAACACCAGCGGGAGGACCGCTGGCCACAGGAACACCAGCAAGGGCATTTTCATGCTGACCCACACATGGGTGACACCCAACGCTTCCAGGGACGCCACGCTCGCTGCCACCTCTTCGGGTGCAGGTGTTCGTCGGGGTGCTCGTGCCGTATGAACCACCTCGGTGCGTCCATCGGGCATGACCATGGTGGTCGTCAACATCCAGACATGACGGTGCAAGACGTCTGCCAGCGGGATACGCGTGGCGTGCCAGCCCAACCGCAGGTCAGTGAGACGACGAAGGTGCCCACGACGGAGGTTGTTGGCCAGCATGAGCAAGGGGATGACAAAGAACGCCAATCCGCCCCACATCAGCAGGGCGAGGGCAACGGGCAGCACCACCGGAGCCTCCGCAGTCACGTCGGACAAGGGCATGGGGACGGTGGACCACGACGGGACCAACAGCGCGACCCACATGAGGGCCTTGGCATCGGCTCCACCGTGCAGCAACCGAAGGCGCCAGGCGAGGTCGACCACCGCAATCACACCGGCGACGCCAAGCGTCTTCCACCACAGGATGCCCAGCGCATCGCCGTCGTTGAGCAACACCTCCATCGGGCCTGTGCTCTGGTACTTCAGGGCGCCAGCCACCACACCGACAGCGGAAAGGCCGTACCACAGCAACACCACACGGTCAAGGCCTGAGCCGTTGCGTGCATCGCGGAGGGTGGCTCGACCAAGCACGGCCGTGCTGGCGTAAGCCACCACCGCAGAAGCGGTGAGGTAAATGGTCCAATCTGCGTCTTGGTTCATCAGGTCGAGCGCCCAAAGAAAAATCGCCGGTTTGGACCAAATGAGCCAATGCTCGTTGGGAACACGACGGTCCCGGTGGTCCATCCACGCTGCGATGCCCATCCCAATGAACAGCACCGCTGCACGGGTCCATCCCAAGATGGCCTCGCTGGTGCTGTCCATGCGCCAACCAAAGGACCCATCAAATTAAAGATGGTCGGCAACCGGAGGGGAAGCAGTGCTGTTGTGGTGAATTCGATGGATGTTGAACAACGATTGGAACAAGTTGCAACTGTCATTAACCAAATCGACGACCCGAAGGTCCCTCGAAACATCCGCCGGCAAGCCAAGGAAGCCTGTGAAAACTGGCTGCTCAACAAAGGCAAAAAACTCGACGTGCGCATTGCCATGGCACAATCCAAACTTGAGGAACTCTACGAAGACCCCAACATCCCTCCCGAGTTCGGCACCCTGATCTTGACGATCAACACCGAACTGGAGCGCATCCTCACCGAAGTGCTCTGAATCATTCTTCCTCGTCGTGGCCCAAGGCGAACACCAAACGGCCGAGGAACATGCGTTCCCCAACGCTGAGTTTCCCTTCGGTCACAAGTTCCTCAAATTGCTCCCGGAACGACGGACGACGTTCCATGTGGTCAATACCCACTCGAATCAGCTCAATTTGATCGGGGCTGAGGCGACCGCGACGCAAAGCGTACTCGGCAGCAATCTTGGCCGAGATCAGTTTCACATGGGTGTCGGTGTACCCCAAGACCTCCTGCAGTTCACTGAGCATGCGTTCCTCGTACGCCGTGATGCGTCCGTCTTTGATCGCCTCTCGCCAAGCCTCCTCAAGCGTCGGCGCCCGTTCGGACAAGAGAATGGCCAGAGGGCGGGTCGCATCGATGTTCTCGAGCACGATTTTGAAAATCACCACCAACGGAATGGACAGGATCATGCCGATGATGCCCCACACCCAGAACGAGAACGCCGTCACCACCAGCAGCAGAACCGGTGAGATGTCCAGCGCACGCCCGGCCCATCGCGTCTCAATGACGTTGCCCCACAACTGTTGATTGGTCAACAACAGCACCGTGAGCACGATCAGCATGCCAGGGTCCAACAGGACGAACCCCAGCACGATGGGAGGAATGGTGGCCAGCAGGGAACCGATGTAGGGCACGTAGTTGAGCAGGAAGGTCAGCAACGCCCACGTGAACCACAAGTCAATGCCGAACAGAAGCATCACCAAGCCGGCGCAGACGCCGGTTCCAAAACCCACACCCGTCTTGACGACGACGTACGTGTTGACGCTGGCTTCGATTTGGTCACGAATCAACTGCACCCGTTCGGTTCCTCCACCCGGATACGCCCGTTCAATACGGCCCGGGAGAAGACTTGCTTCAAAGATGATGAACAGCAAAAAGAAGAGCACCGTGATGCCCATGATGAAGAACATCCCCACGCTCGACAACAGGCCGTTGAGCGCTTCCATCAAACCGGAACCGGGGTCGAGGAGCCCCATGTTGTGCAGGTCGTCCTCAAGGGTTGCGTCCATGACGGCCCCGGAATCAAGCAAACTTTTGCCGATCAGCGGCATGGTTTTGACATCGCCCCATCGCTCGTTGAGCAGTTCAGTGTACTCGTCCATTCGTGCCTCGTCGTCGAGGAAGGCTGATGCTTGCTGATAAGCAAAAAAGCTGGCACTTAGCACAATCAGAATGGCCAACATCAGCATCGTGATGTAGGACAGCATGATGGGGAAGCCCTTCTTCGAGAGGAAGTCCGCACCGGGTTTCAACACGAAATAAATGCCCAACGCGATGAACAAGGGCTGGAGCACGTCCACGAGTTGGATCAACCACAGCGTCACCAACGTCATGATGATGGAAGCATGGGACAGCATGGCCAGACGATGGCGAAACTGCGGGGTGTTCCATCCCGGCGAGGCGTGTTCCATGACCCCACCAGCCACGTTCACCACTTCAAGGTCCCTCTGACGAAGCGTCGGCGGGCGAGGCATCCACCATCGGCGGCAAGTCAGGCAGGCGCAGTGTGAGCAAGGCGGAGATGAACATCAGCAAGCCACAAAGGTGGAAGGCGGTGTGGTAGTCGAAGGGAAACCGCCCACCGTAGGACCATTCCCATACCAAACCCCCCGACAGTGGCCCCAAAATGCGAGCAAATGCCCCCAGCGATTCCTGGGCGCCCATCACCGAACCCAGTTCGTAACCCTCGTGTCGGGCGATGCGAGTGAGGTACGTTGAGGAAGAGGGTTGGAACAACCCGTTGCCGATGGCGATCATCGAACACACCGCAAGCATCTGCAGCCACACGTAGGACGGCGTGGTGTAAGGCAGCAACACAAGACCCACGCCCGTCATGGCGATGGCACCCGGAATGATTCGGCGGGTGCCAAACCGACGCGTCAACGGCCCGATCAGGGCGCCTTGTGTGAGGATGCCCAACAGGCCGATCATCGCAAAGACACGACCGTTCTGTTGCTCACTGAAGGCCAGCCCGCCCAATCCAACGTCCATCTCGGTGTAGAGGATGAACACCGCATGCATGACGGTGAAGCCAAACGTGAACAGCATGGAAACCCAAATCATGGCGCCAATGCTGGAAGTTTTGAGCATGGCCAACGCATTGCCTGCGGTGGCTTTTGCACGAGCGGGCAGGGAGCCATCGGGCTTTGCTCGAGGGACGCTCGTATCCACCGATTCGGGGAGTTTGAAGAACGCCAACACCAACGATGCAGCCGATAACACGCTCGCAATAACACAGGGAAGGAGGTAGGGGTAGGTGTCAAACACCGTACCGACGAAGAAATCCCAGCGTTCTGCAGGAGATGAGAATTCGCCACCGATGAAGGGGCCGATGGTGAACCCCAACCCAAACGCCGCACCGATGATGCCCATTCGCGTGGCCAACTGGGCTGGCGTTGATACATCACCGATGTAGGCGCGAGCCACGGCGATGTTGCCGTTGGAGACACCGGCGAGGAAGCGCATGGAGAGGGCAAACAGCAAGGTGTTGGAGAACCCAAAGGCCGTGAAGAACACGGTGTTGCCCACCAACCCAACCATCAGCACCGGGCGTCGTCCAATACGGTCGGACAGGGACCCCCAAAACGGCGAGAAGAGAAACTGTGCAGCCGAGTAGGAAGTCATGAGCAAACCGACCCAGAGACCGACCTGGACGACCCCCTCCGCCTCGGCCAGATCCTTCACGAGGTAGGTCAAGAACGGAATGATGATCCCAAACCCGATCATGTCGATCATCGTCACCAGAAACAGCACCAACAGGGCTCCTTTTCCGGCGTCCGATGGTGCAGATGACACGGTGCTCAGCCCCCCGGGCGCAACGATGGCTTTTGTAGACGACGCCTGAAAGAGCCCGTTTCCTGGGATTAGACCAAGGAAATCTTGCTTTGGATTTCCGGCGTCAACCGGTCGATCACCGCTTCAAGACGTTCAACCAAACTCGCTTTCTGTTCGTGCTTGATGAGGGCATGTTGCATGACTTCATCGAGGGTGTCCACCGCAATGACCGTCACCATGTTTTCGAAACGGTCGTCGAGAATGACGTCCTGCATGTTGGCCCGTGGTACGACGATGGTCTTGACACCTGAGCGAGCAGCGGCTTCGATCTTGGCCGTCACCCCGCCGATGGGCAACACTTCGCCCCGGACCGAAAGGGACCCGGTCATGGCCAAGTCTTGACGAATCGGGATGTTCTCCAAGGCCGAAATGATGGCCGTAGCGATGGTGATGGAGGCAGAATCGCCGTCCACACCATGGGTGTCAACAAATTGGATGTGGATGTCGTAGTCCGAGATGTCCTTGCCGGTCAGCTTCTTGATGACGGCGCTCACGTTCGTCACGCTTTCTTTGGCAAGGTCAGAGAGGCCCCCCGTGGCGTGAATTTTGCCGCCACCGCCCTGCGAGGGTGTGACAAGGGCTTCAACGGGCAACATGATGCCGCTGAAGTCCGAAAGGCCACTGTTGGCACCCAACACGGCGAGGCCGTTGACACGGCCGACACGCTCACCCGAGTTCACGAGCATGGCGTAGTCCTGACGGCGCTCAATCATGCGATCGGCGACTTGTTGCTCAAGTGGCTTGGCAATGGAGCGGGCAGCGTAGACGTGTTCGGCGGACGTGAACGGCGAGCCCGATTCCACGGCGAGGTCGCCGGCGATGCGAACAAGACCGCCGAGTTCACGAAGACGGAGCGAGAGTTTGCCACGGCGACCGGCACGGCGCTGGGCTTCCCGGAGAATAACCGCCACGGCGCTCTTGTCGAAGTGCGGGATCTCACGGACCGTGTCTTGGTCTCGAAGCACTTCCTGGGCGATGAATCGGATGAGGCGACGACGGTTGCGGGACGTGTCCGGCATCTCGGAGTTCACATAGACCTCGTATCCGTAACCGCGGATGCGGCTTCGCAGTGCTGGGTGCATGCCTTGGATGGCATCGAGGTTGCCCGCAGCGATGAGGATGAAATCGCAAGGTACGGGTTCGGTCTTGGTCAAGGCGCCCGACGAGCGTTCGGAGCGTCCGGAGATGGGGAAGGCACGGTCCTGCATGGCAGTGAGCAGGGCCTGTTGTTCCTCGAGGCGAAGCAAGTTGATCTCGTCGATGTAGAGCACGCCTTTGTGAGCACGGTGGATAGCGCCCGGCTCAACCCGGTCGTGGGCGGGTGTTTCCATGCCACCGGATTGGAAGGGGTCGTGACGTACATCGCCGAGAAGGGAACCCGACAGCGTGGCCGTGGCGTCCACAAAAGGTGGCAGCTCGTTCAAGTCGTGCTTGACGAGCACCTTGGGAATCCGACTGTCGTCGGCAGCACCAAGACGGCTGCGAATGAACATGTACCCGAACACCAACAAGAAGCCACCAAACAGCAAGGTGAACAAGTCGCCGGACTGAATGGCAGCGACGAAGAGCAGGAACCCGATGGCGGCGAATGCGATGAACAACATGCGTTGTGATTTTTCCTTCTGTTCCCGGATGGCCTGCTTCTGGACCTTCACGATCCGCTCGGCACGGCCAGCGGGGACGGTGCGCACACGGGGAACGTTCTCATCGTCCTCGTTGGGGTAGACCAGCACGTCTTCAAGTGCATCCTTGGGCAGAAGGTCCGTCATCGAACGTGCGAGCATGGACTTCCCCGTTCCGGGGTCGCCGATCATGAGCATGTGCCGTCGTTGCTCAGCGGCTTTCTTGATGACGACCGACCCCGCTTCTTGGCCGATGACTTGGTCGACGAGACGCTCGGGAATGGGGACGTCGGCCGTTGTTTCGAAGTCGACATCGGCGATCCATGCGTCGATGGACAGGTCGAGAACATCGTCCGTTCCTTTCGGTTCGGGCGCCCACATCGTGGCTTGCTGAGGAGGGGACGTCAGCACATCGGGACCTTCGCGAACGGTCTCGCTGACCTCGGCCTCCACCGGGTCTTCGGGGTCGTTGACAACCCCTTCTTCCGCTTCGCTCACATCATCCCCTCGCTTTGCTCCCCTTTAGGGGTATGCTTTCTCAACCGCACCAATCCTCGGGCGGGTGGCCGCTTACTGATTGAGAGAATCGAGGTACTGCTGGCCGTAGTACGCCCACTGCTCCATGGTCCAACCGGCGGGCAGACCACCTTCTGGGAGAGGAGGACCGGCAGGTGCAGCAGGGGCAGCAGCAGGCGCAGGCGCTTCCACGGGTGCAGCAGCCACCAGTGGCTGCTGGAAGATCTCCTGGGCACCGCCGTACATCGAGTTGGCCACGGTGTCGTGGACGGGCAAGGAAGCTTCACTCCACTTCATGTCCACGTCTTCGAGACCACCACGGCCGCCGCGCATGAACATCAAGCCGAGCAGAGCGGCCACGATGAGCACGCCCACCACGATCAGGATCACGTTGGTGTCAAGGCCACCCTCGGCCGAGTCACCAGCGGTGCTCTCGACGCTGTCCTCGGGGCAGTTGGCTCGGGGGTCGTCACAGGCCACATCCAAATCGGATTGGAGGTTGGCCAATTCTTCTGTCATGGCCTCAACGTCACCTTCTCCGGCCTCGATGTTGGTCTTCAAGGTCTCAATCTTGGCGTTGAGGTTGTCCACGTGGGCCGTGAGCATCGCATCCTCCATGTCGGCGGGTGCGGGCAGGTTTTCGGTGATGAGGAACTTGATGCCGTCGCCCATGGTCCGGTAGTCGTCACCGTCTTCATCGGAAGCGCTCATCTTGAACTGGTAGTAGTCGCGCATTTGCGAACCGCTGTCACGGAGTTCGAGGTCCATCGTCCAGCCGACGTTGGAAGCAGCGACATCCAAGGCTTCCTCACGCACGGCGAAGCACACGCCGGTGAGTTCGCTGCAGAGTTGAACGGTCAAATCCATGTTGGTGAAAACCGGAGCGTCGTCGGTCAACATGAGGGTCGCCGTTGGCGATTGGCCAATGTACGTGTTCACGAGACTGACGTGCATGAACCCGCTGCCGTCGTCCACCTTGGAGAAGTAGAACGGCAGTGCATCGTACACATCAACGGCGATGGTGTACACGTTGGTGTCGAAACCATCGGTGGTGCTCACGGTGATGGTGTGGTCGCCGGTTTCGTCGAAATTCACGATCATGTTGCCGTCGAGGAGGTTGTAACGTGCCGCACCTGGTTCGTCGGGAGTGACAGAGATGAAGGCCTGCTCAACGGGGTTGTCGACATCGATCATTCGGTTCTTCAGGTTGACCACCATTTGCTTACCGCGCTTGATGGAGATGGATTCAAGGTCGGTGAGATCGAGGCGGGGTGCATCGTTGATGGGGTTCACCCGCAAGGTGATGGTTTGGTCCGAGGATTGCTCGCCATCGCTGGCTCGTAGGGTCAAGACCGTCTCGCCGTTCACGTCATCGTCAACCGTCTCGAAGTTGAGCATCGTGCCGCGCAGGCTGGCAGTGAACACTTCGGGATTGGAGTTGTCAATGATGGACAGGGTCAGGTCACCCACATCGGCGGGGTTGCCTGAATCGTCGGTGTCGGAGAGCGAGCTGACCAAGCTGAAACTGCCGCTGCCGCCTTCATCGACCGATTGAATGGGCAGGCCGGCCCAGCGAGGCTGGCCGTTCTCGATGACGTTGAACAGGAGCGTTCCGTACGGCAAATCGCCTTCGTACCCAGCACCGTCGTCGACCGTGATTTCGATACCACGCTGACCGAGGGGGCAGCCCATGTCGTAGGGGAAGAGCACCTCGATCTCCTCGCTCTCAGGGTGCCAAGCGACGAAGTATTGACTGTCCGAGTCCACCACGAGGTCGGCCAGCGGCGTCTCAGGGTCGCTGATGTGACCGTCCATGCTGATTCGGGTGCTGATGTCGCACATCACCGATGGAACCGGGTCAGCGACGACCTGTGGCAAGCCGTTGGCGAGTTCGAACAATTCGGAAGCAGTGGACCAAGCACTGACCTGCATTCGGCTGTCGACGGTACGGGTGCGGACATCGTACGTGCCGGCCGACATCGATTCCTCGGGGGTGAGAATGAACTTCCGTCCTTCTTGGGCGGTGTCACGGTAGACAATTTCATCTCCACCGGCCACGATGGTGTCGCTCCACGTGTCGGCACCGGCTGGCGAAACCTCCACTTCGAAGGTCAGGGTGTCGATGGTGTCGACGTTGTCGTCGGCGTCGCCTTTTGCGAGCAAGGTGAGGTATTCACCACGCTGGACGACGTTGGTATCGATCACCTGGGGCGTCTTGGCAAGCGGTGGGCGGTCGTGCTCCATGTCCGCATTGGCCACGTTGTTGCTGACGGTGGATTCACCGGTCACGCCGGTCAGTCGTGCACCGAACTCCGTGGTCCACGTGTTTTCAGGCAGGACGCTGCTGTCGAAACTGGCGGTGGCCGTCAGGAACGACGAGCCGGAGGCAGCGTTGAGGGTGGGGACGGTCGTCGAATCAATGACCGTGGTGGAAGGGCCGTTGCGGTAGAAGAATTCGAGGGTTCCGCCGTTGGTGTAGTCAAGGTCGCCGACGTTCTTGACGTCAGCCTCGAGCGAAAGGGTGTCGCCACGAACGTAAGCGTCCCCGCCTTCGTCGTTGGTCAACCGGAGGTCGGTCACAGCGATGTCCATCTTGGGACCCATGGTGGAGTCCACCGCATGGTAAACGTGAGCGGTGCTTCCGCCGAGGGACACGGAGTTGCCGGACATGAGCACGCCGATGACCATGGCGTTGGAGGTGCCACCGGCAATGAGTGAGGTGGGCACGGAGGTCCAACTCACCGACTGAGCGGTGGACGTGGGCGAGACGGACTCAAAGGCCGAGCCGGAGCCGCCAGAGGCGGACTTGTAGGTGTTGCCGGCGGTCAACCAACCCATCCAGCAGTGGTAACCATGTGCGAGGTTGGAGCCCCCGCCGCTGTTGTAGGTGTGCGTGGTGCAGGATTCCTCAACGATGGCGGCGTAGAGGTTGAGGTTGGAAGCGGGCGTGCCTGAGCCGATGTATTGGTAATCGATGGCGATGTCAAAGACGTTCCCGTTGGGCGAGACCGTGGCGGTCATCTTGTAGTCGTTCACATCGGGATGCATGCCAGCACCAGCGGTGTAAATGGAGTCGTAATTTTGGCCGGAGCTGTCGGCGCCGCTCTTGGTGTTGGAAGCATCCGTTCGATCGCCAAAGTAGGCAATGGGCGCCCCGGAGGTCGTCCATGGCCAGTTGTACGGGCCAGTGTTCCCAGCACGAGCCGTGTCCGTGTCGCCGTAGGAGGCCGACATGTACGTGATGTAGACGAATTCGTCGCCGTTGGTCCCCTTGAGGTTGTGAAGGGAATCGGAGCCGCCACCTGCTTTGTAGCAGTGTGGGCAGTTGTCCGAAGAAATGTACTGGCCGAACACGACGTGTCCGGGGGAGGTGGCGGCTTGAACCACAGGTTCGTCGTCAAGGACGGGTTGGAGGTCCTCTTTCGTGAGTTCGAGAGCAGCGCCCGAGAGCAAACTGCCAACAAACAGGGTCACCAACAGGAGAGAAAGGCTACGCGTCGTACGGTCCATGCTGCATCCAAACCAAGCGGGCTATTTAATAAATTGGAATTCAGGGCACAACACCCCTGTTCGAAGCCAACCCAGTTCTCGAGCTGTTGTTGGTGAACCTGCCATGCATGACCGCCGTGCAATCTCCCTCAATGCATGTCATGCCGCCCACGGTGGGAGTTAAACCGGCGAGCCCTCACGCACCGCACATGTCCTCCCCTCGCTGGGCTGTGTTGGCGGAGCCCAACGGCCGTGTTCATGCCGTTGAGATCGTGGATCAAAACACGAAGGTCAAGGGGCTTGGGGTGTTCAACCCGACCACCACGTTGTCCCAGGTGGCGATGGGTGAAGAGGTGCACATCGGTCAAAAATCCCTGATTCGACTTCCGCCAAGACTTCCTGAATTGAATGCGGGTCTGGTGCGTAGGGCCCAAACCATCTCTCCAAAAGATGCTGGTTTCATCGTGGCCAGGCTCGGCCTTGGCCCGGGCGACCGGGTGCTGGAGGCCGGCATCGGTAGCGGGGCACTTTCGCTTCACATCGCTCGTGTCTTGGGCGATTCGGGACACCATGTGACCGTTGAGCCGCGCCCCGAACACGCCGAGGTGGCCCATGTCAACCTCGAACGAGCTCGAGGCAGTTGGCCTGCCACGCCGCACCATGACCACGTGGAAGGGTGCATTGAGGACGTCACGGACCAACTTGCTGCGCTCTGTGAGGCATACGACGGTGTGGTGCTTGATTTGCCCGACCACCCTCCCGCCGTGACAGCCGTGGCGCCGCTGATGGCCGTGGGTGCACGCTTGGTCTGCTACTGCCCCGTCACCCAGCAATTGGAACGGGCGTGGGAAGCGTGCGAAACCGCCGGGTTAACCGTTGAGTGGGCTGGCGAACTGATGGAACGCGAATGGGGCCGAGCCTCCAAAGGTGGCATGCGCCCTGTCAACGGTCCGTTCGGCCACACGGCCTTCCTGCTCGTGGCACAACGTCGATGATTCATTCGACAACACGAATTTTGCTCGAACACTTGGGGCAGGTGAACCGGAACGGTGGCTCGCTTCCTCGAGGCACACCGAGCCGGGCCTCGCAGGTCGGGCATTCGACCTTGTTGTCGTCGTCGAGTCGCGTTTCGTTGAACCCGAGTTCGGCGGGAGCCTCGTCCTCCACCGCATCCCGCTGTTCCACACCTTCATCCACGCCATCGTCTTGGTCTCGTCCCGGACCACGCCGGCGGAGCACAAGCAAGAACGCAACGGCGAGGAACCAACCGGCACCCATGACCCCCAACGTGGATTCCTGGCTGACCTCAAGACCCAGCGGCAAGGACAGCCCGTTGGGCGGCAAGGCAGGACCCTCAACGTCCACTGCCAGCACGGGGGAAGCGTCGGACGCCGTGACACCCGGACCTTGCGACGTGGCTCGGACAAGCAGTTCAGCTTGCGCTGCACGGTCGGTGTTGGACACGAGCGTCAGGCGGTAGGTGGCAGTGGATCCGGCGCTCAAGGTGTAGGCGCTTGAAGGCGCATCGTCGGCGAGTCGGAGCCACTCAAAGAGGAACAGACCGGTGTCCTCGCCGTAGACCTCGAGACTGCCCGTCACCTCGGCGTTGCCGAAATTTTCCACCGTGACGATGGTCGAGGTGGAACTGTCCATCCCGAGGGTCAATCGCCCCTGCTCAAACGTCACCGCCACCAACGTGCTGCCGGGCCACGAGGCTTCAACGGTGTAGAGGATGCTGAAGTCGACGAAAACGTTGCTTCGCACCTGGCTCACCGCTCGGAACGTGATGGGTTGCGCGCCTGCAGCCGCATTGTTGGGCACCGTGCACGACCAACCGAGGGCCGATGAGGAAAGGCCCGGTGCCAGCGTGACTTCGGCATCAAGACCGCAATCTTGACCGATGGTGGACACCGAAAACGTGTCCTCACCTGTTCCGGTGTTGGTCACGATGATGCTCCCAAACACCACATCGCCGGGTTGGGCGGAGACGTCGTCCTTGAGCACCGTGAGGTTCGCATCGGCGACCACCGGCATGACGAGCATCGTGCGCTGACCCATCACATCAGGGTAAGCAGCCGAAGTAGCAGAAAGGGTGTACGTGATGCCCGCCGTCGGTGCACCGGGCGTGGTTTCCATGAAGCTGACCGTGACCACGCGGTTGGCCCCCGGAGCCAAACTCACGGTGGTGGTTGAGAGGTTCACGCCAAACCAATCCTCGTCCCCGTCGTGGTTGACGGCGAGCACAAAGAGATCCTCGGCGGTGCCGGTGTTGGTGACGTCCAACGTCCACACCGAGGCGCCGGAAGGCGAGGCGTGGAGTTGACGCTGAGGCGAGGTCATCAGCACGCCCCTGCGGTCTTCCACCGTGAGCGTGAAGCCGTAGGTGAGCGAGACGGTCCCGTCGGTGTACCCGATGGTCACCGCATGCACCCCCGGTGTGACCGTGAGACTGGCGTTCAGTTCGGCTTGCACCGCAACACCTTCGCCGGGCTGGAGGAGCAACGAGGTGTTGGACAGGGTCACCGCAACGCCAGCGGGTAAACCCTGCACCGTGGGCAAGAGGTCCAACGCCGAGGTCCCGGTGTTGTTCAGGACCAGCGCCAACGAAGCGGTGCTGTTGGGTTGCAGGGTCATGCGGGCGTCGAAAGGACCGGTGATGGAGCCCTGCTGCACGGGGGACACCGTCATGGCGACCGTCAACGTCGATGTTTGCCCGGCATGAGCGGTGCTGAAGGTTTGGTTGCGGTCACCCACCGTCGAAGTGGAAGCGGTGGTTCGAACCGTCCACGACCCGAACGCACCGGCATCCACGGTGATGGCCGAAGCCGTCATCAGGACCGTGGCAAGGTCATCGTGGTCGTCCACCGTCAGCACGAACGAGGCGGTATCGCTCCCGTGATTGAAGACCGTCACGTCGTACGTGGCGCCAGCCGAGGGGGCAAACGCGGGCACG
Source organism: Methanobacteriota archaeon (assembly GCA_011524855.1). Lineage (GTDB taxonomy): Archaea > Thermoplasmatota > Poseidoniia > Poseidoniales > Poseidoniaceae > Poseidonia. Next base: position 17,487 of record WTJK01000067.1, read on the forward strand.
CTTGAGGGGCCAGAGAGCGAGAAATTCACCCGCTCGTCCACCTCGATCACGAAGTTGAGTTCCTCGAGGACATCGGTGCCGGAGCCGTTGGCCACCGAAGCGGTCAGGGTCAACGGGCAGGAATCGCTGCCGGTGGCGGTTTCCTGGACGTCCACGGCGATGGTCACGTCAGCCGTTCCGCCCGGCAAGAGATTCGCCGTCGATGCGTCCACCATGGCGGCATTGCAGACCGTCAAATCGGTGGAGGTCACACCCCATGTCAGGTTGAGGCGTTCGTTCCCGGTGTTGGAAACCTGAACGCTGGTGTTCACCGAAGCACCCGGTTCAAACGAGGCCCCTTGGTCGAGGAAAGCCAAAGCAATCGCAGGCTCGCCGACAACCTCCACGACCAGCAGCGTTGACGAGGAAACGTTCCCCCCCGTCGAGGCCACCGTCAGCCGGTACCCGTAGTAATCCGGCTGGGCGTCCGATGGCACGGTCACCGTCAAAGTGGACGAGCGGTTGGAAGCGGCCGGAACGTTGGCGAGTTCATCCTCGCTCCATTGGAGCAACCAACCCGAAGGCACACCGGAACCCAGCCCCATAGCAGCGGGTTGTTGCCCTTCCCAAGGGTAGTAGGATTGGCCCGAGGTTTGGTTGAACACCGTGTCATCGGCGGCTTGTTCAAGCGCCAATTTGACACTGGCTGAGAGGGAGACCGAGGTGTTGCTCGTGGCGCAGGTGTTGCCGGTGAGGGTGGCGTAGAGGACGCAGGAAGCAAGGTACGACCCTGCGAGGGAGGGGTGGCTTCCGTCGCTCGTGTAGAGGTCGTAGAACAGGTTGCCGGACTGGGTGGGGTCGGTGCCGTTGGCCACCACGTCATCGTGGACGGTTTTGAACGCCAAGCCAACCGGTGCGATGTACACGTCCACGCCTGCGTTGGTGATGTTCTGAGCGTAGCGGGTGTATCCGGTCAGCAGGTTGTCCTGCATTGTGGTGAAGTTGTTGTTGAAGGCGTTCATGCTGTCGCCGCTTCGACGGCCCCACGTCATGAACAGCACCGGATCGGCGCCCTCATCGGCGACGGCTTGGGCGATCGACACGGAGGCGTTCTTGCTCGCTTGCCACATGGATTCGGTGACCGGGAAGGAGGGCACTTGCGATTGGTCCTGCAGGACCACATAGTCCCAACTGCCCCCTCGCAAGGACGTGTTCCACTGGTGCCCGGAAGTGTTCAGGTTCGACCAGTGCTGGTCCAAGCGAAGCCCACCTCCGGTGTTGGCTTGTGCGGTGCCGTTGAACCCGTTGTCGTCGAGTTGGTCTTCAACGAGGTCGTGAAGGCTGTTTTGGGAGGTGTAGCTGTTCCCGTACATCAGGACGGTCATCGACGTTGGGGTGCCGGTGGAACCGTTGCCACCACCGCCGGTCCCGTTCCCGGAGGTCCCGTTGCCTTCGCTCCCGGTCCCGTTCCCGGTGGTCCCGTTGTTGGAGTTGGACTGGTTGGCCCACCATCCCGACAGGTCCGGTTCGTTCACGGCATCAAGGAGCAACGTGTCGTTCACTGAACCCTGGTTGTGAGCGAGGTAGTCGAGGGTCACCGTTTGACCGGCGGTGACCGCCACACGGTTGTTGCCGTTGGAGGCGGTCAAGGCGGCGCCGTAAGCCGGGGCGACGCTGGCTTGGACCGTCACGGTCGCCGTGCCACTGCCGCCCACCTCGGTCACGGTGAGGTCGAACGACCCGTGGTTCGCCACCGTGGCCCCTTCTGCGAGTCGCAACACCACGGTGGTGTTCTTTGACCACGTGGGGAAGACGTTGTTCACGGCGTTGGCCACCGGGACCACGTCCCAAACGTCGTCCAGTGAAGCATCGTCCACGGTGAGGTTGTAATCGCGAATGCTTGAACCGTTGTTGTTGACGGTGAGCGTGAGGTTCAGGCTCTCCCCGGGTGCCAAGACGGCGTGTTGAGGGTCGACGGACAGCAGGACCGTCTCGTTGGCCGAGACCGACGTGACCAGCGGCGAGGCCGCCGTCAAGAGGAGAAGGAGCACACCGGCGACGGCGCGTGCGCTGGAGGACATGGCACCACCAGCAGGCCGTTCTTCAAGAGATTTCGGTCCAGCCGGACGCTTCAAGCGGCGTTGCGCAATTCAGCGAGCACCGCTTCATCGAGCTGTTCCCAGGGGAACGTGCCGTCAACGGGGGTTCGACCGAAGTGCCCACCTGCGGCGGTTGGCCGGTAGATGGGGCGGTTGAGTTGAAGCGATGCGGCGATGGCGGCCGGGCGGAAATCGAAGTGTTGGGCCACGAGGGCGGTCAGTTCGCCCGTGCTCTTGGCCGAGGTACCGAAGGTTTCCACGCGCAAGCTGACGGGCTCGGCGACACCGATAACGTAGCCCAGTTGAATTTCGCAGCGGTCGGCCAGACCGGCTGCCACGACGTGCTTGGCGGCCCAGCGTGAGGCGTAAGCTGCGGAGCGGTCCACCTTGGAGGGGTCTTTGCCCGAAAAGGCACCGCCACCGTGACGGCCCATGCCGCCGTAGGTGTCGACGATGATCTTCCGGCCGGTCAGGCCAGCGTCGGCGTGGGGGCCACCGGGGTCGGCGAAGCGGCCGGTTCCGTTGATGATGATGTTGCAGTTGTCGTCGAGCAACTCAGCGGGAATGGCGTAATGGATGACCTCCTTCGTGATGGCTTCGACCACGTGGGCGTGCTCCTCGGCTTCCGAACCGTTGAATTGGTCCTTGAGGGCAGCGTCGTGTTGAATGGCCACGATGACGGTGTGAACACGGGTGATGTTGCCGTCAGCGTCGTACTCCACGGTGACTTGGGACTTGCCGTCGGGGCGAGCCCATGGAAGAATCCCCTCCTCACGCACGGCGGTCAGGCGGCGGGTCAAACGCTGGGAGAGCGCAGCCGCCAGCGGGAAGTAGCGCCCTTCGAGGCCTTCATAGGCTTCGGTTTCGGTGCAAGCGTAGCCGAACATGATGCCCTGGTCGCCTGCGCCTTGCGCCATACCCGTGCGGTTTACGCCTTGAGCGATGTTGGCGGCTTGCGTGGTGATGTGAACTTGGACCTCGCACAACTCGGTGGACGAAGCATCCATGCCAATGGCGTGGCTGTCGTAACCGACCTGAACGGCGGCCTCACGGGCCACGGCTTCGTAGTCGGGCACGGCACCGTTGAGGGACACCTCACCGGCGAGCACGATGATGCCCTGATCGGCCTTGCCTTTGACACAGGTCTCCACGGCAACGCGGGCGTTGGGGTCCACCGACAAGCAGGCGTCGACGATGGCGTCGGAGATGGCGTCGCACAATTTGTCGGGGTGACCGCCGGTCACGGACTCGGAACTGAACAGGTGGTTCATGCCCCCGGCGCCGTCCTCCGAACATAAAAAGCCCTTGATTTCAATTCACGAACACCCCTCACGGGCTGCGGGGAGCCTCGGCGAATCCTTCATGGAGGGTCTCTCGGTCCCCGCACCATGACCACTTGGGTGCCCACCGCTTACCGAACCCACACGCTTGGCGAGATTCAACACGACGGCGCCGATCTCATCGACCAAGAGGTCACCGTCATCGGCTTCATGGAAGCCAACCGAGGCAAGGGCGCCATCTGTTTTGTTGACCTGCGCGACGGCACCGGCAAGACCCAGGTCTTCCTCAAAGCCGACAACGTGGGCGAGGAAGCGCTTGACGCCGTGCAGCGCATGACCCGGGAATCCACCCTGCAATTCACGGGCACCGTCGCCCTCAAGCGGCCGCCCAAGGTCAAGGAGGGCGAACCGACGCCACCTCCCGCCTACGAGGTCATCGCCACCTCGGTCGAGGTCATCGCACGGGCCGAGGCGCCCCTGCCGCTGGGCGTGACCGACACGGTCAACGTTGAACTCGACACCCGGTTGGACAACCGTTTCCTCGACCTCCGACGAGCCCATGTCAACGCCATGTTCCGTCTGCGCGGCAAGGTGCTGCAGTTTGGACGCGCCCACCTGATCTCGGAGGGCTTCATCGAAACCCACACGCCCAAAATCGTCGCCACCGCCACCGAAGGCGGCACCGATTTGTTTCCCATGCAGTACTTTGAGACCCCCGCCTTCCTCAACCAGTCGCCGCAGTTGTTCAAGCAGTTGTGCATGAGCGGTGGCTTGGAGCGCGTGTTTGAGATCGGACCGGCCTTCCGCGCAGAAAAGCACGACACCTACCGGCACCTCAACGAATTCATCTCCTTTGACATCGAAACATCCTGGGCCAACGACGACGACGTGATGGGCGTGCTTGAGCGCATGCTGCACCACATTTGGAAGTCCGTGGCCGAGGAAGAGGAGTCACAACAGCTTGTCCAGACGATCAACGATTACCGGGCCACGCAGGGCGAAGACCCCATCGAAATCATCGTGCCCGAACTGCCCTTCCCCCGGGTCGAATATTGCGACGCCATCCGCATCATCAAGGAAAAAGGCGGTACCATCGAATGGGGCGACGACATCGATGCTGAGAACTCCGATTTGCTGGCTGAAGACCTTCCCCAATTCTACTTCCTGCCCCGCTGGCCCATGTCCCTCAAGCCGTTCTACATCCACCAGGTGGAGGGTGAAATCGGCAGCACCGGCCAACAACTCTCTCGCGGGTTTGACCTCAACTTTGGTCGAGACGAGATGACCTCCGGGGGTCAGCGCGAGCACCGCATGGACGTGCTGGTGGAGAACCTCAAGGCGATGGACCTCGACCCCGAAGCCTTCGAGTTCTACGTGGCCGGCTTCCGCCACGGTGTGCCACCCCACGCCGGATGGGGCCTCGGTGTTGAGCGCATTTTGATGAAGCTCACCGGTGCGAAGAACGTGCGGGAAACCGTCCTCTTCCCACGTGACCGCAAGCGTACTTGCCCCTGAGGCGTTGCACAACCGCCTTAAGCGGACCACCGTAGCACTTCCCATGGTCGTTGACCGCATGCAGTGGGGGGCCGAGGCCTGGCAGTTCGCCGACCTCACGATGCCCGACGACCCGTCGCCCTACCAGAAGGACGAGGGCGTGCCCTGCATCATGCTCATCCACGGCGGGTTCTGGAAGGAACAGTACGGCATGGACCTCATGCAACCCATCGCCGAGGACCTGGCTGAAGCGGGCATCGCTTCGTGGAACATCGAGTACAAACGATGGTCACCCGGTGACGAAGGGGTGTGGATGGACACGCTGTCCGACGTGCTTCGGGCGTGGGGTCAACTGGCGCTCCTGCCCGGCGTTGACATCGCTCGCTCCATGGTGATGGGGCATTCGGCGGGCGGGCAACTGGCCCTGCTGATGGCGGCAAAGGCCGAACGCACGCCTTGGCTTGCCATCGCCCAGGCACCGCTGACGGATCTCATCGGGGCGGACCGAGCCCGACTGTCGGACGAAGGCGACGCCGTGCGACGATGGATCGGCTGTTCGCCAGAGGAGAACCCCGACCTTTGGAGCCGCCTGAACCCGGTGGACCACCCGCCCACGACCGGCGTGTTGCTGTTCCACGGTGAGCGGGACCAGGACGTGCCGCTCGAACAATCCGAGACCTACGCCCGGGTGATGAAGGCCAAAGGGGCGGACGTGCAAAAGGTGTGGTTGCCTGGGGA
>WTJK01000025.1 GCA_011524855.1 Methanobacteriota archaeon
GCTTCGGCGACGTGTTCAGTCCAGCAGCACTAATGTTCGAGCATCTTTTTCGTGTATGTATCCGCACCATGAGTGCCCTTCGTCTAAAAGATCATGCCAATTCACTTGCGACGCTCCGTCGCGCACATCCGATTCGAAAAGAGATGGGTGCACGGTCACAGCGGTGGTGTTTACCTGGTCCCATTCCGAACCCAGAAGTCAAGCCCTCCTGCGTCTCTCCCATTACTGTGGTACGAGAGTCCACGGGAAAGGAAGTCACTGTGCCCCTCTCTTTTCACCTCGGTTCCTCGCCCCGTCTGGGCGCAACTTGGCCGGACCCCGAACACCCGGGGCCGGCCTTTTTTGCGTTCTGGACACCACCAAGCCTTTGACTCACCAACCACGCCCGGAGAACGAGCGCATGCCAATCGATACCGTTGACATTTTTGGAAGCGATCAGGTGGGCATTCACCTCGCAGCCGTAGGCAACGTTCTCTTCCATCCTCCTGAGCTTCCGGCCCCCAGTGTTGAGTTGCTGGACCGGTGCCTTGGCTTGGAAATGGTCCCAACCATGATCGGTGGTTCCAATCTTGTCGGTGCGTTGTTGAGCGGTAACAGCAAGGGCATGGCGGTGGCTGACATTGCCACTGAGCGGGACATCGATGCCTTGACGTCCTACGGTGATGTGGTGGTGATGGAAGGCGGTGTCAACACAGCTGGCAACCTCATGGTTGTCAACGAACAAGGTGCCATCGTCTCACCCAGTGTTCCTCATGACGGGTTGGAAATTCTCGCCGACGTGATGGGTGTTACGGTCGCGTCAACCACCGTTGCTGGGCAAGATGTCGTGGGGAGCCTCGCCGCAGCCAACGACCAAGGCGTGCTCCTTCACCCGGACGTGACGCCTGATGAGGCCCTACTCATCGAAGAAATCCTTGGCGTGCCTCCCATGGTGGGGACCGTCAGTTTCGGATCACCCTACGTTGGCGCCGGTGTTTGTGCCTCCAATCACGGTGCGGTTTCCGGCACCCAAACCACCGGACCAGAACTGAACCGTGTTGAGGATGCTTTGGGCTTCCTTGGCTGAGCCCGTTGGCGGGTATTGAAAGGTTCAAAGGCTACCGTATGGGGCTTTCAACCATGGGAGAAATGCTCTACCAAGGCAAAGTGAAGCAGGTCTGGTCGACCGACGACGATGATGTGCTGGAATTCCGATTCACCAATCAAATCTCGGTGTTTGACCAAATCATTCCATCGTTGATTCCTCGGAAGGGCGAATCGCTCAACCGAACCACGGCGCACTGGTTCAAGTTGGTTGAAGAAGCGGGGATCTGCAAAACCCACCTCATCGAGGTCAACCATGCGGACCGTTGTTTGGTCCGCAAGGTGGCCGTGATCAAGGAGCCAGGAGCCATTCCACGGGACATGGAATGGGTCTTTGTGCCCCTCGAAGTCATTGTCCGCCACTACATCTCTGGCTCTGCTTGGCGTCGTTATCAACGCGGTGAATTGACGTCAGAAATGCTCGGTGTCGACGGTGAATGCGAGTACGGGATGAAACTCCCCAAGCCCTATGTTGAGGTGACCACGAAATTTGAGAAGTTCGATCGCAACATTGGACGAGAGGAAGCCTTGGAGATCTCCAACATCACCGAGGATGAATACGAAGCCATCGTCAAGGCCGCCCTCGCTGTCGATGAAATCATTGAGCGTGAAGCTGCCAAGAACGGTCTCATTCACGTGGATGGAAAGAAAGAATTCGCCCTCGGTGACAACCGAGAGATTGTGTTGGTGGACACCTTTGGAACCCTGGATGAGGACCGCTGGTGGGACGCAGAAGCCTACGCCAACGGTGAATGCATCGAACTCTCGAAGGAATTCGTGCGAACCCACTACATTGAGTCGGGTCACCAAGCCGCTGTCCAAGAAGCACGTGACACCGGTGCTGAAGACCCCCCCATCCCCGCTCTGCCCCAGGAGGTCATTGACCAGACCGCCGAGCTCTACGCTTCCATGTACGAGCGTTTGACCTCACAAACGTTCTGAGCAAGGCCGCAGGCTCGTTGCTTTCGGTTCAATTTTTGCCGTTGCGGCACTGGAATTGATGTTGTTAACCGTTCATGGTCAGCCCTTTGTTGTCAATGGCTCGGGCAAGGGCGTCTCAAGCGCAGCATCATCAACGATGGCGGCGATGAACAAGGCCCACGTCCCTTCGCTCAGCTGCCTTGAGCAAGGTGGTGAAATGTTTGGCAATGTCGGCAACACCGCCATCAAACGGTTCCTCGTACGACACCGTCCATGAGCGGCCGGCAAGAAGTCGCCTGAGTTCACCCACCTCTGAAGCGCTGAGGTGGCCGAGCATCTGCAGACCCCCAAAGCCCGATTCGTATCCGTCATGCCCGTGGTGTGCTTCGGTAAGACCGTCGTTGAGTTGCTCCATCAACTCCACGATCCGGTCGTACATGGAGGACCCGTCGTTGTCGGTGATGCTGCGGTTGGGGCGGATGTGTTCCACAAAGTAGGCCAGCGCTGAACCATCGTGGTCGGGAAACCGGCCGAACCGCTCGCGAGTCAGTCGCTCACCGATCTGCAGCGGTCGTCCTTCGCTGTCCACCTCAAGGCAAGCCGTGAACAGGAGGGTCGCCCGATCCCAATGGATGGTGCTGAACGTCCTTGGGTCGGTCAACCCCTGTTGGGTGAGTCGTGCTCGGAGATTGGGTTGGTCGTCGATGAACGCACCCCATGTCGCTTGATCGCCTTGCTGCGCTGCTTCCATCGCCAACACGAGCGAGGGAACGAGGTCCCCGTTGAAGGCGTCGAGGGTGAAAAAGGCGGGCGTTTTCGCCTGCTGCTCCTCGTTCATGGCCCGGCCACCCAGCGACCGTGATTAAGGGCTTGGTTATCACTCGTCACCGAAGAATCGGCTCATTCGGTCCTCGATGCTCTCGGTGGGTTCGCTGTCTTGGCCATCGGAACCCATTTCCTCGCGCAGGGATGCCAATCGTCCACTGGGGGTGGTGTCCACCACCGGGATGTGTTCGACCAAGGCGGCAGCATCCTGCTCGCTGGTTTGGGGTGGGGGCGCATCGTGGTCGTCCACCTCGCTGGTTGATTCGTCGTCCATGTGTTCGTGAGCATCGTCCATCACAATGGAAATGTCGTCGTCGTCCTCCTCGCCGCTTGAGGTGGAGGGAAGCGGTTCAGGTGTTTTGACTGACGACGATGGTGGTTGGGCTTCGACCTGTTCGCTGGTTTGGTGTTCGCTACGGGCCGTTCGGGGGCGGACGACGCCTGCCACCCAAGCCACCACCACGATGATGACGGCCGTACCTGCAATGAACGCCACGTCGCTCGAGCTGACCGCCAACGTGGAGCTTGGTTTGTGATAGGTGCTTGCGGTGTTGTCCGAGGGGTCGTCGTCCACATCAAACGGTGCATCACAGCCGATGGTCGCCGTGATGCGCTCGTCCTTTTCCACACCCGCCGGTTCGTCGATCGAAATGACGGGAGCAAACGCAGCATAAGCGATGTCGACCACGTAGCTGCTGCTCCAGCCACCGTCCGCTTCGACCACGAGCACGCACACCGTATCCGCAAGGATGCTGTACCCCGTGCGCTGGATGCCGACGGTGATGTCTCCATCGGACTGGATTGAATTCACACCGATGTTCCAGCCGGTGGCCCGTGCTACCGTCGTGGTCGTGACGTCATCGAGGAGCCGTCCGAACTGGTCATGGACTCGCAACACCAACACGTGCTCTCCTGGTGACGGTGACCAACCGCTGGCGGTGAGGTTGAGCTGAGCCTCGCTGCCCCGCAAGACGCGGAGATCATCGTCGCCCAGCGGCAATGCTTCGCCTGACGAAGAGACGATGGAGAGGTACGCCTGCAGGTCGGTTGCATCGTCTGCCTCAAGGGTGCAGGTGGCAATGGCCTCATCAAGCGGTGCCCTGCCGAGGTTGGCGAAGGCTTCGATGTTGAAGCTGCAATCCGCCGTTGCATCGGGGTAGGTTCGTGCTTGAACATACAGCGAAGCCGTCTGGTTTCCTGCACTGGTCGTGAACGTTAATTCGAGTTCACCACCGTTGGTGGGTTGTGTGAAGGTCAATGCGCCGTTGTCGACCGCCACGGTCAGGCCATCGGCTGCCACGTTGCTGACCGTAATGTTGGGTGCATTGAGCGGTACGGTGTGCACGGTTCCGATGAACGCATCACGCACAGGGGTGGTCTGGAACGACACAAGCGAGGATTCTACCTCGATGTCGTGTGCCGTCACGCCCAAAACGGGGTGGTGCACGTTGATGGTCAGCAGGAGCCGTTGACCGTTCCAGTTCACGTCTGGAACCAAATCAAGGGGCAGCCCCATGATTTCTCCGGGCGCAAGCACCATTTGCACGCCCTGGTCGACCGACCAACCCTCCGGCAGGCCGTCGACATCCACCTGCAACAGGGCCATGTCGTTGCCCTGGTTTTCAACCCAAGCCGTGGGGTAGCCGCCTTGGGCGTTGACCAGCCACGTGCCGCGGTGTTCCACTTCAATGCGGGGTGACTGGCCGACCCTCAACGGGATGTGCTCTTCGATTTCACCGCTCCTGTCATCGCCCGTCACCCTGAGATGCAGGGTGCCGATGTCCCCGGCGAGGGCATCTCCGGGTGGTTGAACGTAAACGGTGAAATTGGTCCGTTCAAACGGTTCGAGCGGTGTCGCATTGGTCGGAAGGGTCATGTTCCATCCTGCCCCTGCCTTTGCGAAATACGGCTGCTCTACCCCGTTGCCCAAATGAATCAAACCGACCGTGATGTTCTCCCCGAACGGGTCAATCTCCAAGTCTGTCTCGCTGAGGTCGAGCGCCCAGCCCACCGTTTCAGCGACGGTCAACGACAGGGACGTGGTGGAGAGGTTGAAGCCCCCGCTTTGCTGGGTGAGCACCAACTCGAGCGAGGTTCCTGCCCAAGCATTCGGCGGCACAGAGATGTTCACCTGAAGGATCTCGCTTTGGTTCACGTCCATCAGCGGCCCGCTCGTGTCCTGGAGCGCCCACACACTCGCATCGCTCCCTTGGCGCTCCACTGTCCAAGTTGATGCAAGGGTCAGCCGGCTGGCAGCGTTTCCAACGTTGGTGACGTTGAAGGTCAAGGCCGTTGTTTCTCCTGGCACCAGATCGGGGGTCGACGTGTTGTTCAGGTTGACCTGCCATGCGTAGCGCGGCGAGGCTTGAAGGGTCATGTCGACATGCTGCGACACGCCTTCACCGTCCAGCGACGTCCAGTGGAAGCGGACATCGATGGGGGACAAGGCGGGTGTGTCGGCGTCCAGGTAAACATCCACCGAGCCGATGCTGGTGGCCAGCGGTCCAAGGGTCTTGACGGGGTCAAAGAAGGTGAACGAGAGGTTGGGTTCGAAGGAGGGATCGTGTTGCGTGATTTCTGCACCGAGTTCGAAGCGATCCTCGCCGTTTCCGGGGTTTTCGAGGAAAAACAGGAATCGGTGCGGTTCGGAAACGTTCAGCGTCACGATGCCTTCTTGGTTCGGGAGAGGCTCGAGAATCGAGAGGTTGGCACGATGAATTTGGAGCACTTGCATGGTGAGGTTCAGCGCGTGGTCCGACGAGTCGGGGTCCTCGGCTGCGAAGGCGTGGCGGTAAGGGACGGCGTTTTCATGGACGGTGGCCAGTAGCGTTCCGGAGACCACCGTTCCTCCTGCTCCTTCCGCCTCCAGCAGCGACCCGTTGATGGTCCAGTCCCCCGTGGTCGACCATGCCCAGTTGGGTTGGAGCATGCCGGCTTCGGCCATGTTGATGCTGAGGGTGCCGTCAGCGGGCAGGCTCGTGGTGAGTTCGTAGGAGACCGTTCGGTCGGGAAGGGTCCGCGTGTGCGTGGGGCTGGCAGCCAGTGCCACCGCCTGGAAGACGACGAGCAACTCTTCGCACAGGGCGTCTTCCCCGCTTCCCATGCACATGGTCATGGTGCTGTCGCTGGTGGCGCCAAAAGCCGTGCCCGTCGGGACATCCAAGACAGCACCGAGTTCTCGTTGCTCCCCGGGTGCGAGCGTGACGCTGAACAGCGTTTGTCCATCCGTGTCTTGAATGGCTGGGCTGCCGCCCCATGACGGCGCTGTCCAGGAAATGGACGTGGTTTGCTCTTCGGCGTTGCCGAGGTTTTCGACCATGAACCATGCCGTGGCGGATTCGCCGGGGCGGCCTTGGCCGGTTGATGTGTTGATGCCTTCAGGCCCAACGATGTCGAGGCCCCGTGTTCTGAAGACCTCGAGCGGTACTTGCAAGGTCGTGTTGATGCTGGTATCGGTGGTCAACGCAAGGTTGAGCGTGACGACGCCCGCATCCCCACCCAACGCTGAAGCCGGAACACCCGCCAAGAAGTCAATGGACCGGGGGACGGAGGGTGTCAACGTAAAGGGGTCGCCAATCGGCTCGTTGGGTTGGAACGTCCAGCCTTCCGGGAGGCCGGAGCTCACGAAACTGAGTTGCCAGTCGGCCGTTCGGGACCCGGTGGCTTCCATCACCACCGTGACGGTTTGCGAAGTTCCGGGGACGATCCTCGTCGTGTCTTGAGGGCCCGCGAGTTGACCAACGTACGGTTCAACAACCGTGTAATCGGTGGAGAACCGGTTGTTGTCCTCTCGCATTTCGGTGATGTTGCTGTTGATGTCAACAACCAGTTCGAATTGATGAACGCCCAACGTCGCCGTGATGTCCACGCTGAAGGTCAGCGGGCCGCCCTCCCCAGAGGGGGACACCGGGTCGGTGCTCGTGAACCGTTCTCGAGCAACTTCCTGCCCGTTCATGAGGATGGCTGCGTCCAGGTCATCGTCGGCCTCCAGGGTCCCCATGTTCACCAGTTGGCCCGTCACGGTGACGGTTTGGCCCGGGTCGGCCTGGACGGGGTTGAACGACAAGCCTCGCCCGTCAAGGGCAGGGGTGAAGTCCGCTCCTGCGTTGGAAATCAGGGTGTCTCCATAGAGCATGTCGAGGTGCCCGTCCCCGTCCACATCGGCCAACGCTGGGGCTGTCCACACACGATGCGGCATGCTCAAGGGCGTGGACCAGTCGTCGTTGATGTCGGCTGATGCGCCCGTGTTGCCGTCAAAGGCCCACACACGTCGCCCAAACGCAACGACAACGTCGGGGTTACCCTCGCCGTCGATGTTCATGATCACCGGCGGCGAGACGGCGATTTCGTCGTTGTCGTTCCCCGAACCGCGCTGAAGGTCCCTCGTCCACTCAACGGTGGGGTTTTCATCGCTGACATCGGTGCACCCGAGCATGCCCTTTCGGTTGAAGTTGAACGCTGATTCCGAGTACCACGTCACCCAACACAGCCGGTCATCCACGCCGTCGTTGTCGGTGTCCACCGGGGCCGGTGGAGCGTCGGCATACCCGTTTTGTGCGCGGAAGTTGAACACCTCCGTGGTCGACGTCAATTCCATGCCGATGAAGCGGGCACCGCTCCCCGCATCGCGATTGTTGGCATCGGTGGGGACGGTCAACACCATCTCGGGTGCAGCATCCGTGTCGAGTTGTGCAATCACCGGGCCTGGCAACCGAAGCCTCGGTGCATCCGAATCAGAATCGGTGCCTTGGATGGCGAGTCGGTCCCAATCGAGGGAACCCGAGTCCCCGTCAATTTTCCATACCCACATGTTGCCGGAGTTGGCGTCCACCGTGGTGAGGACGACTGCGGTCGTGGACCCGTCCAACTGAACCCACGTCGGGTCCGATGGGTGGGTCCCCCGGTCCAACGTCACGCTCCACATGGCGTCGGTGGGAGCGGTCGTTGTCAACTCATACGCCAACACCTTGGGTGTTGGGTCGTTGTTGGGGTCGTCCACCACCGCTACCACCAGCTCCGGTGTGCCGTCCAATTCCAAATCGGCCAACACCGGTTGTGTCACGGCGTCATGGCCGCTGTTGGACGAAGCGAAGTGAGGGGAGGGCGAGCCCAAGCGAACATCGCTGTCGGTGTAGGACCAGAGCAATTCGTTGGTGTGACCGCTGACCTGCCAGTTGGATTCCGTGCACGTAAGCCGTGGCGACCAAACGTCGACGTTGAAATTCCCGTCCGTGTCGTACGCCACCACAATTTCGGGACGTCCGTCTTGGTCGATGTCGTGAATCATTGGCGTGGCCCGGATGGCGTCCGTTGTGCCCAAATCAACCTTCCATGCCAATTTTGCGTCGTCGCCGGAGACGATGTTCAAGGAACTTGACCTGCCCCCGTCGGTCGGTTCACTGGTGATGAGGACGGCCTGCAATGTACCCGCACCACAACGCTCGCGAGCGGCGGGTGCGGCCGTGATGCTGCTCGAAAAGTCGCCGATAACACTGCCGTAGCCATCGGCACCGTCGCCCGATTCAAAGGCCTGCCAGTTGACCACGGGGGCGGTGATGGAGGCCAATTCCGTGACGTTGGCCACATCGCCGGTTCCTGGTCCGCCGTCGGGGTCATGAGCGGGAAGATGGAAATCACGGTCGGGAGTACGTCCGTATTGGCCCCACGGTTGTTCGGTTCCATTCCAAGGTTCAGTGTCCACATGGCTTGCGAATGGGACCTGGCTGAGCACGGTGCTTCCTGGCCCCACCAGAGGTGCCGTGAGGCCCAGCAGCATCAGGGTGATCAGCCCCACAGCAAACCGCTTTTGAGGGTGGGCGGCGGCTCGCTCCCTCAACATCATCGTCAACCGTCCTCGGGGGGTTGTTATGGGTTATGGCGGCGTGGACTCATAAACCCGACTTCTTCATGTTTCAACGGGGCTTCCGTCATGCGAAATCCATCGAGAAAACCTCCGCTTGGATTAAATAGGGGTCGTCGGTGGCTCACATGACTTCGGTCACATTCTCTCCCGAGGGTCCCCGGTGAAGGACGGAATGGTCGTCAAGACCTCCGTTTGAAGCCGCATCCACGGGCGAGACGGAGGCGATACAATGTACAAAGTGGTCACCAAGGAAGACACCATCCGCATCCCTGCGGAATACATGCGAAAAGGACAGTCGCTCGACCAGTACATCGACCGCTTGTCCATGGATGCCTTCGAGGGGAAATTCGACGATGAAAACCGCTTCATTTTGGTGACGAACAACCACAAAACCATCGGTCGTGGACGCATTATCCACGGCGATGGGGCCATCTACCAGAAGGTCCAATTTGACGCCGTGTTGTTCTGCATGGACGACCAAGAAGTGGTGGAAGGAGCCGTTTCTGAGGTCAATGAATTCGGTGCGTTCGTTCGCATCGGGCCGATGGAAGCGTTGCTCCACAAATCACAAATCATGGACGAGCCGGTGGACATCAACATCGGACGCAACTCCATCATCGGCCGTCAAACGGGCAAGAGCCTCGAGGTCGGTTCCTTCGTTCGAGCACGCATCGTGTCCCTGTCGCCCGACACCTCCGACCCCCGTCGGTCCAAGATCGGGCTGACCAGCAAGCAAGAGGGCCTCGGTTCGCCCGAATGGGCCAAGAAAGGAAGTGAGTGACCGTGGTAAAAATGCCCTTTGCTTGCGGTGAGTGCCACCTTGTCTTGAACGACGGTGTGGACATGTGCCCCCGTCACCCCTCGGCTCAGGTCTCCACGGACTGGACCGGATACGTCATCATCATGCAACCCGAGCGCTCCGAAATCGCCAAGCGCTTGCAGGTGGAGCAACCCGGCCGATACGCCTTGAAAGTCAACATCCGATGAGGTGAACACATGCAAATCAAAGAACGAATTGAAAACAAACTGCTCAACCGTATTGAAATCAGTTTCAGCTGGCGACACGAGGGTACACCAACGCCCTCCCGCAGCGAAGTCATGAAACTCGTGAAGACCCTGGAACCCGGCTCCAACCCTGACTTTATCGTGGTCAAGGATTGTGTAACCCGCTTCGGTCAGCCGCTCACGACGGGCCTGGCCTACATTTACAATTCCGCTGAAGCCATGGCTGTCGAGCCAGCTTACATTCATGAGCGGCACAAGGGTTTCCGCTCAGGAAACGATGCACCTGAAGGAGGCGATGAGTGATGGGCGACGGACCAAAGGCAGGATCGAAGCATTCCAAGTACAAGATTGAGGACGGCCAGTTGGTGCGTGCTCCTTCGTGCCCGGACTGCGGTCCTGGTGTGTTCTTGGCCAACCACGCCAACCGTCAATCGTGCGGCCGCTGCGGCTACACGAGCATGAACGAGTGAACCCACCTTCACCCCAGCCGCTCATGGCGGCTCAGCATCGAAACTCACCGTCTTGACACGCGCCACTGTCGTGGCGTCTTCGTGTGAGGTACCGGTTGCTAATTCACGCTTCTTCCGTGGCTCCAACCCGCCGCTCAAAGGGACTGTTCGCCCATGAGCCATCGTTGAAGAGCACCAACGCCCCGTTGTTGACCGGAAGCAAGGCAACCGGAATTTCCTCCCATGCGTGACGTTCGGTGCGCTCGTTGGAGATCAGAATCTCTTCTCGCCAGCCGGCCACGCGCCAACCCTGCCATTGTTCGTCCCACGTTGCCGATTGAACGGCCCCACCCGATTGCACCTTCGCGATCAGCCGGTCGCCGTAGAGCCAGTGCATGACGCCGGTGGTGGACACCAACAGGTGGTGTTCTCCCTCTCTGAAATGGTGTTCAATGGGCGCTTCAGGACCATCTGGAATGAATTCTTCGAGGAGCTCACCCGTGCCAAGTTGTCGACGTTGGATGCGTCCACCTCGTGAGGTGAGGGTAAAGGAGGTGGCTTCAAGATGAACCGCCACAATTTCTGTTGAACGTGGACGCGATTTGGTGTACGACCATTCCGCTTCTGGCTGTCGCCACCGTTCGGTGGCATCGTGCGAGATGGCGTACAAACCACGACGCCACAGAGCAAAGACCACCACGCCATCGTTGGCCGCCAAGGCCAACGGTTCAGCATCCAACACGTGGGACCATGAGGCACCAGCAGGGTGCAGAGGTTGGACCGGGTTGTTGTGGGTTCTCAGCACGGCCCGAGCCACCCCGTTTTGAACCGGAGCGTTGAGATCGATGGCGGCCATTCTTGCTTTCATCAACTCGCCGTCAATCCACGTGGCCAGGAGGACGTCGTCATGGACCGCTGCGTGACTGATGCGCATGGGGAAGGGGGTGGCGGCTGGCTGCAAAGGTTCCAACCCTTCTCCCAGGAGCAACAGTTCTCCCTCGGTCCCGATGACGAGGCGACGGCTGTTCATCTTGATGAGGCGGTGGGGGAGGAACGGCACGTCAGGTGGCAGCCCTTCTTCCATGCGACGACCATGGGGGACGTGTATGTGAACCCTCGTCCATCCGGGTTCGGCTCATGGTCAGCATTCACTCGGTGAACCGAGCCAAAATCGCCTTGAGAGCGTCAATGTCGTTTTGGATCTCTTCGCGTTCGCTGGCTTTTGCAGCCCCGGTTTCCAACAGGTTTTCAAGGAATTCAATTTCTTCTCGAGCGTTGTCACGCTCTTCTTGGAACTTGAGTTCGTCCTCCTTTTGGCGCATATCTGCCAGGTGCTGGCGTGCCTTTTTCTTCTTCATTCGTCGATCCCGGTGTTGTTCCCCCTCGAACGGTTCGGGCTTGTGTTCCAATTCCACAGCGATGGGGTAAGGGATGGAGATGCCTTCGCGCTCGAACGCTTCGTCCACCTCTCGAAGCAGCCAATCGGTGGCCAGGAATTCATCGTTGTAATCGTCAATCCAAGCATACAACCTGAAGTCCTTGGAGTACTCGTTCAGGTGGCGCATCAGGGTTCGAGGTTCAGGATCGCCTGCAACATAAGGACACTTCCTGGCGGTCCGGGTGATCACGTCCTTGACGTGGGCGTTTTTCTCATTGTAATCCACGGAATAATCGATGTGGAGGGAAAGCCGTCGGGCGATCCCATCGCCACCACCTCGAGCGTGGTTGACGATGGTTGAGGATACCAGTGTGTTGTTGGGGATGATGACGAGGTGCTCGGTCAACGTGAGGATTTTGGTGGACAACGTGCCAAACGAAACCACCGTTCCCGTCACGCCGTCCACCTCAATACGGTCACCCACCTCAAACGGTTGGTCAAGCGCCAGCATCGAGGAGTTGAGAATGTTCCCAAGTGTTTGTTGAGCGGCCACCGCCACCACCAGTGAAAAGACCGCCAGGGAAGCGAAGAACCCGACCATCTCAACGCCGATCAACCCGAGGGCAAAATTCAGGCTAAGCATCCAAACGCCGAACCTCAAGAGGATGGTTGGCAACACGTACTGTCCACCGATCACGACGCCCTTTTCGCTGGAAAAACGGGCCATCACACGGGGGAACAAGTGTTTGATGGTCACGGTCAAGATCGATGTCATGACAATGACGAACACCATCAGGAAGTGGTTCTGAACGGGTTCAAGTGAGGGTCGGTCAATCCAAACCCACCCGAGGTTGGCACCAAAAACCACGATGAAAATGTACGTGCGAACGAAGATGGGGTCAAGCAGCAACTGGTCCCATTGTGCCTCTGTGCGAATCACGATGGCCCGAACAATGGGTTTGAAGACGAACCTCAGAATCAACAAACTCGCAAAGGTGACCACCACCACGGCTCCGACCTCTGCACCGGTGCCGTAGGCTGAGATTTGGTCAAGGTAGGGTTGGAGGACGGCCATTGCGGTATCGTCTTCTGCCATGGGTAGTGTCCATCAGCGGAGTTCTTGTATTCTCCCGTAAATCGGAGGGTCGGCATTAGAATTTCTTGAACCGGGGTTCGACGTCGGGCTCTTCTTCCTCTTCCTCCGGTGCCTCTTCGAGGATGATGCGAGCGCCGGGTGGGACCTTGCGTCGGATCCCCTTCACGCCCGTTAGGGTGTTCCCGTCGATGCCGGTCCATGTGATGTGCATCCCGCGTTCCGCGCTGCCGATCCACGCTGCCCCTTCCGTCGGCAACGCTGAGGCGTCGGCGAGCGTGAGGGTGGTGGCGCCTTTCTTGGTCTCGGACGAAATGTCGGCGCCCGTTTCACCCGTTTGCTTGGGCGGGACCTGTTCGGGTACGGGCTTGTTCCCGTGTTCAGTCTTCTTCTTTCGCTTGCGATCTCGGCGAGAGGTTGCCGGTGCGGCGGGCTCGGGTTCGGGCTCGGGTTCGGGCTCAGGTTCCGGCTCGGGTTCGGGCTCGGGTTCATCGGAGTGCACGCGTCCCGCAAAGAACACGGAACCGGCAGGGAGTTTCCGCTTAACGCCCGTGACGCCCACCAGGGTGTTGCCTTCAATGCCCGTCCATGCGATGCGGAACCCACGTTCGGGGTGACCGATCCAACCGTTTCCGGAGTAGGGCAGGTCGTCGGTGGAATCCATCTCCACCCGGTCGGCGCCCTTTTGCAATTCGTGCTGCGTGCCTTCGAGCTGCGGTTCCGGTTCCTCCTCCGGCTCCTCTTCCACGACTTCCGGTTCAGATGCCGCCGCTTCCTGTTCCTCTCGTGCACGGATGTAATCGTCCTGGTCCCAATCCACGGCCGTCTGAGCCTGGCGCGTCAGCAGATCGCCTTCGAATTTCGGTGACGGAGGTGCAGCCTCCATTTCCTCCTCTGGAGCCGTTTGTGACGGGCCCCTGCCTCCACCGGCTCGCCGCTCTGCTTGGCTGCCGTCCGATGCGGGACGGACTTCGTCTGTGTCTGCGACGTTGTCTTCGCTTTCCTCGTCCGTTGCGACCTTTCCTTGCTTTCGGTCAAGTTTGGCTTGCTTCTTCGCCGCCTTGGCGTCGAGCTTGGCTTGCTTGGCCTCCAATTTCGCATCGAGTTTGTTCTGTTTCTTCTCCGCCTTGCGACGCTGCTTCGCCTGCTTTCGTCCCGCCCTGGTTTTGGGTTTCTCAGGTTTTGCAGCTTCGGCTTCGGCCGGCGCCGGTGTGCCTTGCCTCGTCAATCCCGCAGCCGAGTAGGTTGCTTCCTTGGCTTCGGCATAATCCCGTGCTTTGACCGCCGCACCTTCCTCGGGCATGGCTTGGTTGGCGCGAACTTCGATGGAGACCACGGCCTTGTAGCGCTTCTTCTTGACGTAGGCAAACACCGTGTACTTGACGTTGGGAGCCCGTTCAGCAGGTGTTCCATCGATGACACCCGTTTCCTCGTTCAGCACCAGGCCGTAGGGCAAATCGGGTTCCACGCTGAACTGTTCCAAATCCAACCGTGTGACGGGGTCCAAGCCTTTGCGGAACGGTTCAAGCGTGTCGGGGACCTCACCGAATTTCGCAAAGAGCGCTGCCCGGGAGAGCATCGGCTCACCGACATAGACCACGGTTTTCTTGAAATTGTACTCGAAGGTTCGCTTCTCGAACAGGAACGGAATGAGGATCATCCTGAACCATGCCAGTGCCACGAGGAGGAGGATGACGAGGAAACTGCCACAGACCATGTAGAGCGGGTTGTTCCAGATGTCTTCCCAGTTGAAGCCCGCAGGAGGCTGAATTTCAATGACCACGGTCAAGTTCGTCATCCCGTCTTCGTTCACGGCCGTGACGGTGTACTCGGTGAGGTCCATGGCCACCACGGGTTGCCCGAAAATTTCGCCGGTGGTGTTGTTGAGGAACAAGCCTTCAGGCAGCGGGGGCTCAATGCTGTAGGCGGTGATCAAGCCGCTGGTGTCGAGGATCTCTGGCGTGAAAGCGATGCTGCCGTTGTTCAACACGAACACCATGGTTTCGTACGTGAACGCAGGCAGGGGCTCGAGAATGTCGATGGTCAACAGGACGGTCGACGAACCGCCGCTGTTCGTGCCCGTGAAGTTGTACGTGGTGGCGTTCATGGTTGCCGACGGCGTTCCATACAGCGTACCGTTGCTGGCGTTGAAGAACAGGCCGTCCGGGAGGTCTGGTGTGACAGACCAGTTGGTGACGTCGCCGCCGAGGTTGGTGACCGTGTAGCCATCGGTAAGCTCTCCCCGACGAATCACCACGCTGCTGCTGAAGAAACTGAGTTCAGGTGGGATGTCAACGATGTCGATGATGAACGCTGACGTGCTTATGCCGTCTTCGTTCCACACCGACAAGGTCCACGAACCCTCGGGGACGGCTGCGGTCGCAGCACCGTACACGGTGAGGTTGGTCAGGCTGAAATTCAATCCATCCGGCAGGGTGGGCTCGATGGTGTAGTTTTCGATGGTACCGCCGGTGTTGTTGACGATCACCACGCTCACTTCGTCGCCGCGCATGCCCTCCACGGCGTTGATGGTGGTGATGTCGGGTTGAGGTTCAATGATTCGAAGCAGGAACGACCAGGTGCCGGTACCTGCCTCGTTCACAGCCGTGAGGGTGTAGGACACGTTCGATTGGGTGCTCGTTGGCGTCCCCACGATGCTCAAGTTCTCAAGGTCAAGCGTCAGACCGTTGGGGAGTTCGGGGTTTGCCGTCAGGTTCGCCACAGGTCCACCCGTGTTGGTGAACGTGAGGTTGACCGCAGGCTCACCTTCAACGAGCACCACCGCCGTTGGGCCGCTGAGGTTGGCAGCAGGTGGAATGATGCGGAGGTCGATGACGGTGGTGTTGCTGCCACCGGTGTTCGTTCCGGTGAGATGGAACGTGGTGGTGTTCATCGATGTTGTTGGCATGCCGTAGAGGGACTGGTTGTCGGCGCTGAAGAACAAGCCATCGGGCAGGGTGGTGTTGAACGCCCAGTTGGCCACAACGCCGCCCGTGGAGTTGAACACGACGGGTGTCATCCACTGGCCCACCACGAGGAGGACGCTGGTGACCTCGTTGCTCACGTTTGGAAGCGGTTCGTTCACGGTAAGGGTGACAACAACCGAGGAGACGTTGTTCAGGTTGGACGCCGTGATGGTGTAGACCGTGGCGCTCATGTTGGCGGTTGGGGTCCCGCTGATGGCACCCGTGGTGTTGTTGAACACCAAGCCTGCGGGAAGGGCCCCGTCGAGGCTCCAAGCAGCGATGGCGCCACCGCTGTTGACGGGTTGAATCACTGGGCCGGGCGTACCGCGAGTCAACACGTGCTCGGTCACGGCAAGCGTGAGGTTGGGTGCCGGTTCGAGGATGGTGATGGTCACGTTGTAGGATGCGTTGCCGACAGCGTTGCGTGCCCAAACGCTGTAGTTCATGGCGCTTGAGTTGACCAGCGGCGTACCGAAGATGGTGGCGTTGTCCGCACCAAAGGACAGGCCGCTCGGCAGGCTGGGCTCGATGCCCCACTCAAGGATGAGCGAACCCGAATTGATAACGGTCAGGGGTTCCATGGCGGTCCCCCGCGTGAGCACGAGCACGTTGGGGGACGCTGAGAGGTTGGGCAAGGACCCCGTGATGTTGAGGTGGACCTGAGTGGCCGCTGAACCGCCGGTGTTGTTGGCATACACCGTGAATTCGGTCAGCGGGAGCGTGACGGTGGGGGTTCCGCTGATGATGCCGGTGGTCGCATTGAAGCTCACACCTGCAGGAAGCGAGGGGTGAATGGCCCACGACGCTGCGTTTCCGCCGCTGTTGGTGGGCACCATCTCGGTGATCGCAACCGACACATCACCGGTGTAGGTGTTCGGGGTGTAGGTCAGGACGGCAAGCGGTTCGTTGATCACCAGCACGAAACTCACATCACCGGTTCCACCGTTGTTGGTGGCCGTGACGGTGTAGGTTTGGCTCGTCGCGTTCACGCTCGGTGTGCCGCTGACGCTGCCGTCGTTGTGATTGAACACCAAGCCTGCAGGCAGGGCCGGGGAAATGCTCCAGTTCGCCACCTCACCACCCGTGTTGTTCACGGTGAAGTGGACGCCTGTGGAGACGGCTCGGGTAAGGTTGAGCTGTCCGCTGCTGCCGGTCAGCACCGGTGCGGGTTCGAGCACGGTGATGTTGAACGAGGTGCTGCTGCTTCCGCCGGTGTTGTTGGCGTACACCGTGTAGGATGTCACGGTGAGGTTTTGTGTCGGTGTCCCACTCAGCACGCCGTTCACCAGCGTCAATCCGTTGGGCAGGGCAGGTTCGATGGCCCACGTCGCTGGAACGCCGTCGTTGAACACAAACACGTGGTCCGAGATGGCGATGGTCCGAGTGAAGGTGAAATCGTTCACGTCGGCCAAGGCAGCAAGAGGCTCGTTGACGGTGATGTTGAAGGTGAGGTTGCTTGAACCGCCGCTGTTGTTGGCGAACACCGTGAATTCCGTCGTGCTCAGGTTCACGAGCGGGGTGCCCGACAGCGTTCCGTTCTCAAACGTCAGGCCGTACGGCACCGCAGGGTGGATGCCCCAGATTTCCGTGACGCCGCCGGAGGTTTGCACCGTGAGGGTGGTGATTGAATCGTTGCGGGTGTAGACCTGGTCCGCAATGTCAGTCATGCTCACCAGGGGTTCGTTGATGGTGATGTCGAAGGTTTGACTGACCGAACCGCCGCTGTTGTTGGCATAGAGGGTGAACGGTGTGGTGGTCAAGTTGACCTGCGGTGTACCCGAGAGGACACCGTTCGCCAGGGACAAGCCGAGGGGCAAAGCGGGATGGATGCCCCATTCGTCGACCACACCACCGCTGCCACCCGAGAACACAATGGGCGCACCGAAGTACTGAATCGGGGTGATGGTGACCCCGCGAGTGTAGGTCACGTCGGACATGTTTTGCAGCACGGGGAGCTGTTCGTTGATGGTGATGTTGAACGTCGCCACGGCGTTGCCACCGCTGTTGTTGGCATACACGGTGAACGCCGTGGTCGTCATGTTGACGGTGGGCGTACCGGAGAGGGTCCCGTTGTCAAAGTTCAACCCGTTTGGAAGAGCGGGATGGATACCCCACGTGACGACGGCACCCCCGTCGTTGGTCACGTTAACGGTGCCAATGTCCACGTCGCGCTGGTATGTTTGGTTGGCTAAGGACAGGACGGCGATCGGTTCGTTCACGGTGATGTCGAACGTGGTCGTGGCCTGCCCGCCCGAGTTGTTGGCGTAGACGGTGTAGGTGACGGCCGTGGTTTGGTTCACCGAAGGCGCACCGGTGATGTCACCGTTGGCAAACACCATGCCGTTGGGCAGGGCAGGATGGATGCCCCACGTGACCACAGCACCGCCGGTGTTGGTCACGGAAACGGTTCCCACGTCCGTGCCTCGAGTAAACACCTGGTCGCCGATGGACAGGATGGCTTGGGGTTCGTTGATGGTGACGGTGAAGGTGGTGGTTTCATCGCCGCCTGAATTGTTGGCGTAAACCGTGTACGTCACGGGTGATGTTTGGTTGACGTTGGGCGTTCCGCTGATGGTGCCGTTGGCGAAGTTCAATCCGCTCGGGAGCGCGGGATGGATGCCCCAGGTGGCGACTTGGCCGCCAATGTTCGTGACGGTGATGGTGCCCACATCACTGTCCTTCGTGAACACCTGATCGGTGATGCTGAGGTCAGCCACCGGCTCGTTGACGGTGATGTTGAACTGGACAGAAACGTTGCCACCGGTGTTCTCTGCGTACACGGTGTAGAGGGTGGTGGTCATGTTGACATCGGACTTCCCATCGATCACACCGTTGTTGAACGTCAAGCCGGTTGGCAGGGACGGCGTAATGGACCAGTCGACCACATCACCGCCGCTGTTCACCACGGTCAAGGTGGAAATACCAATGTCCCGGGTGTACGTTTGGTCAGCAACCGCACCAAGGCTCGGTACCACCTCGTTCACGGTGATGTTGACAATGGCGGTGTCGCTGCCGCCTGAATTGGTTGCGGTGACGGTGTAGCTCGTGAGGGTGCTGAGTTCCGTGGGCGTCCCCGAGATGGTGCCGTCGGTGGTGCTGAAGGTCAGCCCGGCGGGCAACGTGGAGGAGATGGACCATGACGTGATGTCGCCACCGTTCACCGATGGCACGGCAGCCGTCATTGCAGTCCCGTTGGTCAAGACGAAGGTGTCCGGGTCGTAGTCGAGACCCGTCGGTGCAACGGCGTTAACGGTGATGGTGACCGTGGTCGTGTCGCTGCCGCCGGTGTTGGTAGCGGTCACGGTGTAGGTCGTTGCGGTGCTCAGTTCGGTGGGCGTACCCGAAATGGTACCGTCGGTGGTGCTGAACGACAACCCTGCTGGCAAGGTGGCCGAGATGGTCCACGAGGTGATGGCCCCACCGCTCACGGTTGGTGTGACGGAAGTCATGGCCGTTCCGTTCGTGAGGGTGAAGCTGTCCGGGTCGTAATCGAGACCGGACGGGATGACGGCGTTGACGGTAATGGTGACCGTGGCGGTGTCGCTGCCACCGGAGTTGGTGGCGGTCACGGTGTAGGTGGTGTTGGTGCTCAGCGCCGTGGGTGTGCCGGAGATGGTCCCGTCGGTGGTGCTGAACGTGAGGCCGCTCGGGAGCGACGGTGCGATCGACCACGAGGTGATGGCGCCACCGCTGACGGAGGGTGTCACCGAGGTCATGGCCGTCCCGTTCGTGAGGGTGAAGCTGTCCGGGTCGTAATCCAGTCCGGACGGAACCACGGCGTTGACGGTGATGGTCACGGTTGCCGTATCGCTGCCACCGGAGTTGGTGGCGGTCACGGTGTAGGTGGTTGAGGTGCTGAGTTCCGTGGGTGTTCCGGAAATGGTCCCGTCCGTGGTGCTGAACGTGAGACCTGCCGGCAGCGTGGCCGAAATGGTCCACGAGGTAATGGCACCACCGTTCACCGTTGGCGTGACCGAGGTCATGGCCGTGCCGTTGGTCAGGGTGTACGTGTCAGGGCTGTAATCGAGGCCAGACGGGATGACTGCGTTGACTGTGACATTGACGGTGGCGGTGTCGCTTCCACCGGAGTTGGTTGCGGTGACCGTGTAGGTGGTCGTCGTGCTGAGCTCCGTGGGTGTGCCGGAAATGGTGCCGTCCGTGGTGCTGAACGTCAAGCCGGCTGGCAGCGAGGGGGAAATTGACCACGAGGTGATGACGCCGCCGTTGATGGTGGGCGTGACCGAGGTCATGGCGGTCCCGTTGGTGAGGGTGAAGGTGTCCGGATCGTAGTCAAGTCCGTTCGGTCCGACATCGTTGACGGTGATCGTCACCGTGGCCGTGTCGCTGCCACCCGAGTTGGTGGCCGTGACGGTGTACGTCGTTGAGGTGCTGAGTTCGGTGGGTGTGCCCGAGATGGTCCCGTCGGTCGTGCTGAACGTCAAACCCGCTGGTAGTGTGGCAGAGATGGTCCACGATGTAATGTCGCCACCGTTCACGGTCGGCGTAACCGAGGTCATGGCCGTACCGTTGCTCAAGACAAAGGTGTCCGGATCGTAATCGAGGCTGGAGGGTGCAACCGCATTGACGGTGATGGTCACGGTGGCGGTGTCGCTACCCCCGGTGTTGGTGGCCGTGACGGTGTACGTGGTCGCCGTGCTCAATTCAGTGGGCGTCCCGGAGATGGTCCCGTCCGTGGTGCTGAAGGTCAAACCTGCGGGGAGCGTGGCAGAAATCGTCCACGAGGTGACGTCACCGCCGTTGACGCTTGGTGTGACGGAGGTCATCGCCGTGCCGTTGGTCAGCGTGAACGAGTTCGGGCTGTACGTGAGGGACGAGGGGGCCACGTCGTTGACGGTGATGCTGATGGTGGCCGTGTCGCTGCCACCGGTGTTGGTGGCCGTGATGGTGTAGGTGGTCGTTGAACTCACGACCGTTGGCCGGCCCCAAACGGTCCCGTTGGATGTTTCGAACGTCAATCCGGAAGGCAAGGACGGTGAAATCGACCAGGACGTGATGGCACCGCCGTTGACCGTGGGTGTCACCGAGGTCATGGCCGTGCCGTTGGTGAGGGTGAAACTGTCGGGGTCGTAGTCGAGACCCGACGGGACAACGGCGTTGACGGTGATGGTGACCGTGGCGGTGTCGCTGCCACCCGAGTTGGTGGCGGTGATGGTGTACGTGGTCGCCGTGCTGAGTTCGGTCGGCGTGCCGGAGATGGTACCGT
Organism: Methanobacteriota archaeon; assembly: GCA_011524855.1. Taxonomy (GTDB): domain Archaea; phylum Thermoplasmatota; class Poseidoniia; order Poseidoniales; family Poseidoniaceae; genus Poseidonia. The sequence continues at coordinate 20,808 of WTJK01000025.1, forward strand.
CGGTCGTGCTGAAGGTCAGACCCGCTGGGAGTGTGGCAGAAATCGTCCACGAGGTGATGGCCCCACCGTTGACGGTTGGTGTCACCGAGGTCATGGCGGTGCCGTTGGTCAACGTGAAACTGTCAGGCGAATAGTCCAGTGAGGATGGAATCACGGCGTTCACCGTGATCGTCACGGTCGCCGTGTCGCTGCCGCCGGTGTTGGTGGCGGTAATGGTGTATGTCGCAGACGCGCTGAGTTCGGAGGGCGTGCCGGAAATGGTGCCGTCCGTGGTGTCAAAGGACAAGCCAGCGGGCAATGAAGGCGAGATGGACCAGGTGACGACATCGCCACCGCTGACGGTCGGTGTCACCGAGGTCATGGCTGTCCCATTGGTCAGCGTGAAGGTCGACGGATCGTAATCGAGCGAGGAAGGGATGACAGCGTTCACCGTGATGGTCACGGTGGTCGTATCGCTTCCACCGGTGTTGGTGGCCGTGATGGTGTACGTGGTTGACGTGCTGAGTTCCGAGGGCGTACCGGAAATGGTCCCATCGGTGGTGCTGAAGGTCAACCCGCCGGGCAACGATGGCGAAATGGACCATGTCACGACGTCACCACCGCTCACGGTGGGTGTGACAGAGGTCATCGCTGTCCCGTTCGTCAGCGTGTGGGTGTCAGGGTCATAATCCAGTGAGGACGGGATGACGGCGTTGACCGTGATGGTGACCGTTGCCGTGTCGCTGCCTCCGCTGTTGGTGGCCGTGATGGTGTAGGTGGTGTTCACGTTCAATTCGGTCGGGGTACCGGAGATGGTGCCGTCGTTGGTGTCGAACGACAAACCACCTGGCAGGGAGGGCGAAATGGACCACGATGTCACATCACCACCGCTTACAGTGGGCGTGACCGAGGTCATCGCCGTTCCGTTGGTGAGCGTGAACGAGTCGGGATCGTAATCCAACGAGGAGGGGATCACATCGTTGACGGTGATGGTGACGGTTGCCGTGTCACTGCCACCGGTGTTGGTCGCCGTGATGGTGTAGGTGGTGAGTGTGCTCAACTCGGTGGGCGTTCCTGAGATCGTACCGTCCGTTGTGCTGAACGTGAGGCCGGCTGGCAGGGTGGCTGAAATGGTCCACGTGACCACCTCACCGCCGCTCACGGTCGGGGTCACCGAAGTCATCGCCGTCCCGTTCGTGAGCACGTAGGTGTCGGGGTCGTAATCAAGCGATGAGGGGATGACGGCGTTCACCGTGATGGTGACGGTCGCCGTTTCACTGCCACCGGTGTTGGTCGCTGTGATGGTGTACGTGGTGTTGGCGCTGAGTTCCGTGGGTGTTCCTGAGATGGTACCATCGGTGGTGCTGAAGGTCAACCCGGCGGGCAACGCAGGCGAAATTGACCAAGAGGTGATCACGCCCGTGATCGACGGGGTCACCGAGGTCATGGCAGTGCCGTTGGTCAAGGTAAACGAATCCGGGTCGTAATCGAGACCGGAAGGGGTGACGTCGTTGACGGTGATGCTCACGGTGGCCGTGTCGCTTCCACCGGTGTTGGTGGCGGTGATGGTGTAGGTGGTGGCGGTGCTCAATTCGGTTGGTGTTCCGGAGATGGTCCCGTCGGTGGTGCTGAACGACAGACCGCCGGGCAAGGACGGTGAGATGGACCACGTAACAACATCCCCACCGTTGACGGTTGGGGTGACGGAGGTCATGGCGGTCCCGTTGGTGAGCGTGAACGAATCGGGGTCGTAATCGAGGGACGACGGGATGATGGCATTCACGGTGATGCTCACGGTGGCCGTATCGCTGCCTCCGGTGTTGGTGGCCGTGACGGTGTAGGTCGTCGAGGTGCTCAGTTCGGTTGGCGTCCCGGAGATGGTGCCGTCCGTGGTGTCGAAGGACAAACCACCGGGCAAGGA
>WTJK01000042.1 GCA_011524855.1 Methanobacteriota archaeon
CCTCCGGAGGCGTCTATGCAAGTCAGTGGACCATCCAAACCGGTGACATGGCCGGCCTTTGAAGCAAGGTAGACCTTTCCTGTGGATTCTTAAGAAATGGGATGTACAGAGGCTCATGCGAGAACTTGTGGTTTGCTTTGTTGCAACGCTAACACTTGTTTTTCCATTGTTGGCTGGTTGTATCACTCCCCCCGGCGACCCAGGGGCTGGCGATGAGGATTCGCGTGCGATGCAATCCGAAATTGAGGCATTGACCAATTCTCTTGAAAAATCAAATTCTTCCATCGAAAATCTATCTTTAGAGATTGAGAATCTCATGAATTCTCTTGTACAATCAAATGCTTCCATCTTGAACCTCTCTTCAGAGTTAGACACTAGAATGTCACTTCTTTCCTCGCTCAACGACTCCATCATTGATTATGAGATTCAGACAGCGGGGCTTACCGCTTCGCTCCTCATGTCAAATGAAAATGTGAGCGAATTACAAAGCAGTTTGATAATTCGCCAACAAGAACTCATCAACCTTTCAACTGAACTCTATGATGTCAGGCAAGACTTGTTTGATAGCCTCGATTCGGTTGAGGAAGCCAACACCAAAATACAGAACCTGGAAAGATTGATTGCCGGGAAAAATGAGACAATCCATCGTCACTTGGAGAGAATCTTAACACTGGAACAGCAGATTGCTTCCGAGTCAACAGCATTCGCTCCGTTGTTGTTTGAGTCACACAATCCAGTCGGCGTTTACATGAACCACATGAATTGGAATGGCGGTCTTTGGGACCGAGTAACCTTCAACGAAACAGGCATTCCAATTGTGATGTATTCTAACGGCCCGAAGCATGTACCTACCACTGCATTTCATTGGGGTCTCGTCTGCATCAGCAAATACATCGCCTCAAACAACATAACACACTTCGAGGCTGCTCTCGAAATCGCACATTGGGCAGTGCAGAACCAGTCAAATGAAGGTGGATGGGAATGGTCGTTCTCACATGATTTTCACGGGGGTGTGTTAGGTACGATGGATCAAGGATGGTACGGGGCGATGACGCAAGGGCTCGGGATGTCGTTTCTATCAAGAATGTATGAACAAACAGGAAATGCGTCTTACAAACAGGCGGCACTCAATGCCGTTGGATTGTTTAATGTGAGCGTAGAAGATGGTGGTGTTTACCGCGAGTACCACGGTCTGCCTTGGTACGAGGAATACCCCACACCAAATGCTGGTTCGTTCGTTCTGAATGGTTACATCTATTCTTTGATAGGTTTGTACGATGCTTGGGTTACGTTCAATTCTTCGATACATGCTGAGTTGTATCAAGATGGCATCGATTCCCTGCATGCAATGATTGGTATCTTTGATCTCGGTTGTTCCACATCCTACGATTTAGTTCATCATTCTGTCCCAGGCACGCCCCCAAACATAGCAAGAGATGGATATCATAGAACGCACATCAGTCTGTTGTCTGTTCTTAACTCGCTCGAGAATGACGATTTTCAATCAATCGAAGACAGATGGATTGGATACGGACGAGGACAGTGCTACGCATCGCCGAACGGTGCGAACTCTTCATGACAGAACTGGACGATTGACTGAGCCGAAGCCTTCGAAGGATGAGCCATGACGCTTAGTTTCTCGAAAGATCGGCGATATCACCCAGCGGTACCTTCGGGGCCGTACGGGACTGAATCAGGAGCACGATGGCCATCAGCAGAACCAATGCCGAGGCCCACACCGGCATGAGAAGGGCTGTGTCGAAGGGCACGGGCAGCCAAGCGAGCAGCGATTCTCCTCGTGTGTAGGTCCCGCCGAGGGACGCCGTGAGCAAAATGCACACCGAAGCAAGCACGCCAGCGAGGGATTGAACGGCCGCCGAGGTCTTGTTTCCCCAAACGGTTCGACCCTGCGTCATCCTGCACCAGAGCACGCCGACGCCGAGCCCCAACCCCGTCATCGACAAGGTGAGCTTGTTGGCCAACAACGAATGATTGATGCCATCACCGGGGCTTGAGCCAATGCCGGTGAAAATCGCAAACGGAAGGGCCACCAAGCCGAACAGCAAGGCCATGTGGGCCACTTGGTCGCCAAACAGCAACTCCTTCCGGCGGATGTTGGCGACCGTCGCCGATGCACCGGCCACCACAAACCCAAGGCCGGACAGAGCAATGGAACCGATGGCCAACTCCGTGGTCACCACGTGGAGGGTGCTGGCGCTCACCATCAGAACTTCACCTCCGGCCGGTACACGGTTTCGAGGGCTTCGAGGGGATCGTAAGGCGCCGCTTCGGTGGGCCGGCGCTGAAGGGCGATCACCAAGCCTGCGGACAAAACGGCAAGGGCCAGCCCTTGGAGGTAGAGTTGGGTGCCGTCGAGTTCCTGCTGCGGCGCATCGCTGGTGAGTTGGAACCAGGGGCTGGTTTGTGCGGGCCCTTCACCGGTGAGGATGACCCGCCATTCGAGCGTGTTGGCCGAGAGGGAGGCGGGCAGGGAGACCGTCCACACCCCTTCGCTGGTCCATTCGACGGTGGCGGACTGGACGTGACCCGATGCGTCGCGCCATTCAGCGGTCAGGCTGTCCGTAGAGACCGTGGTCACCTTCAGTTCACTGGGCTCACCTACGTTCCTGAAGACGGGAGGCGTGAAGGCTGAGTCCAACCTTGGGAGGTCCTCAGGAATCGGCACCAAGTCCAACGTCAATCGTTCGCTCTCGCCAAAGTACGGTGTCCCTTCGTCGTCGTCACCGTGATGCAGCGCGGCCAGCAGGGTGTGCTGACCTGCAGCAGGTGCCCTCAACGTCCACGACACGTTCACCGAGGTGCTGCCGACAGGGACGCTGACTTCGACGTAGTTGGTGTCGGTGCCCTCGCTGTTGGTCACAACGGTCCAACCGTGTTCTGCAGGATGGTCGTTGACACCGGTGGAATCGGCCAGCAAGAAGACGCCAACCAGGCCGGATGCGGTGGTGGTGGGTGCCTCAATGCGGGCGGTGACGCTGGTGAACAGCCCCTCGTAGACCACGGCCTCGCCTGTCAGCGTGAGGTTGGCGGTCGATGTACCGTTCATGCTGGCATCCCCGTGGCAGGCGCCGCCGCACTGGTAGTCAAAATCACCTGCTCCGACGCCGTTGGGGTTGGCGGAGCCGAGGCTGGGCGCGAGAAGCAAGCCGAACACGGCCACCACGAGCAGCCAACGGCGCATCAGGGCCGCCTCCATGTCACGAGCAGCACGCTGATGCCGCCCAACATGAGCAGCACGAACAAGACCAGGCCGCCGATTGAACCGGTTTCGGTGGTGACCGGTTCGGCCACGACGTCCAACACCACGTTTGCTGCACCGGCTTGGTAGGTGCGGTTGTCGGTGAACGGTTGGACCGTGTAGGTGTGTTGGCCTTCAAACGGTGGTGCATCGGCGAAGGATGTGGCTGTCGTCTGACCGATCACTTGCCCGTTGCGAAGGAGGTTGAACGTCACGTCTTCACCCGACCATGTCCAATCGAGTCGTGCAGTGTTGTCCTTTGCATCAAAGGTGGCGGTGACGTCGCCCAACCGAGGGCCCTGCTGCGCCGTGAGGTCCATCGTGGCCGTTGAGGTTCCGCCGTGTTCGTCGGTGACGGTGAGCATGAGGGTGCCTGACGAGGTGAGGAGGAGGGTGGGTTGCTCTCCGGTGGTGGTGTGCCCGTTGAGTGTCCAGTGGCTGGTCAGGAGGCTGCCTTCCGGGTCAGTGGAGGCCGACGATGCCACGCGAAGATGTTCATCCAACCACAAGTTGGAATCGAGGAGCGTGATGACCGCCTCCGGCTCAAGGTTCCCCACCGTGAACGCCACCTCCACGGGGCCGGTGGTGGTCTCCCCGTCGCTGGCGACAGCGACCATGCGCCATGCCTGACCGGGTGCCAGACGGTCGGCTGGGACCACCGTTCGGTTGGCCAAGGTTGCATCAAGGAAGTCGTTGCGATACCAAGCGGTCGCCACCGTCACCGCATCACCATCGTCGTCCGAGGTGCTGAGGTTGACCGCAGCGGGCTGCAGCGAGGTGACGGTGTCGGAAACACTCGCCTCCAGGTGCGGCCGTGCATTGACCAAGGTCACGTTGGTCGACGGCAAGACGGTGGTGTTGGTGCCGTCGTTCAGGCTCACCAAGGCTGACCAACTCTCGCCCTTGGCGAGGGCGCTGCTGGGCAGGTGGGTGGCCCCGCGGTGTTCGGCCACCTCGAGACCGTTGCGTTCCCACACCACGTCCGCCACCGTGACGTCGTCTCCATCGTGATCGCTGGCGCTCACGTCAACGGTCAGCCCTTCGGCGACCGTGGCGTTGTCATGGACCAGCGTGGCGGTCCCGGAGGGCGCGCTGTTGGTGATGTTGATGGGTGCGCTGGTGAACCAAGCCGACCAGTTGCTTCCGTCGAACACACGCACCATGGCGTGCCAGCGTTCTCCTCGCAAGGTCAATTCGGCCGGCAGCGGGTTGGCGTTGGTGGCGTCCGAGATCCATGAGCCGTTCTCGTACCACTCCACGTTCATCTCGCGAACAGGATCGTCTTCTGGATCGGTCGACGTGTAGGTCATCGTCACTTCGCTGGACGATGTCACGCCCACACCGTCCGCCAACGTCACCGAAGTGACGACCGGAGGTTGGTTGTCGCCACCCACCGTGACGGTCGGGCTGCTGTACCACGGGGATGCGTTGTCACCGTCCGTGGCACTGACCTGCCCCACCCAGACATCTCCGTCTCGGGTCGCCAAGGACGGGAGGGTGATTTCACCGTCCAGCGACGGTGCATGCGTTCCATTGAGCAACCATCGCACCGACGTGGAGGTGCCGTCCGCATCGTCGTCCACGACCGTGAATTGCAAGGTGACGGCGTTGTTGCTGCTCGGGTTCTGGTTCGAGGCGGTTAAGTTGACCACCCTCGGAGCGGCGTTGAGCACTGTGATCTCAGGTGAACGAACAAGTTCACCGGCTGTTTCGCCGTCGGAGGGCGTGACCTCCACAAACCACCGTTCGCCTTTCGAGGTGGCGTTGGAAGGCAGCGTCGCCGTCGTGGCTGAAGGCACCAGGGTCCCGTTGCGGAACCAGGCAAAGGTCGTGTCGGATTCCTCGTCCTCGTTTGCATCGGTGAAGGTGTAGGTCGCCACGAGGTCGTCGCTGGTGTTGGGGAAGGCGGGTTCAATCCTGAGGTTCGTCGCCGTAGGGGCGTCGTTGGTCAAATCGCCCTCGCTGACGGTGGTGCTCATCGTGCCCTTGGCGTCCCCGCTGGTGCTTCCTCCGTTGCCTGCAAGCACGGCGAGTTGGAATTGGACGGTTCCGGTGCCTTCGTTTGGAGCGGTCCAGTTCACGTCCCAGGTGGTGAACGACGGCGTGGCGTGGGTGGCCTGAAAACCGTTGGACGACACTTGCACACCCGGGCTTGCGGGCGCCAGTTGACCGGCGCTGACCTGGAGGTTGAACCCGCCTCGGACTTTGGTGACGGTCATCGACACCGTGAGCGTGTACGTGTCTCCCGGCAGGTAGTCGGTGGGCAGGCCCGTCAAGGTGGGCACGGTGGTTTGGCTGCCCCCGTGGCAGTTGCAGCCGTTGGAGGCGTTGAACTTCCCGTTGGGGTTGCCAACCGCCAGCGTGCTGGACGCCAAGAGGGTCAGCACCACCAGCAGGGCCCATCGCCTTCGCATCGGTGAAAAGTTCGGCGGTGCGTATTTCACCCTTCGTCTGAGGCTGGGCCGCTTGGTGCCGTCTTCTCCTCGTTCCATCCGGTTCGGTGGTCGATGTAGGCGATGAACATCGACATCACGACGAACAGAGGAATGCCGATGATGAGGCCCCATACGCCGACGCTCAAACCACGATGGAACGTGTCGTCCATGAGTTCTCCCACGGCGATGATGACGAGGATCATCCCGATGCGAACCATCACCAACAAGGGGCGGACGGACGCCCAGATGGCTTCGCCTTCGTTGG
>WTJK01000046.1 GCA_011524855.1 Methanobacteriota archaeon
GGGTCGACTCGGCGAGGATGGCCTTGCCTTCGTCCACGTTGGTCCCCGCCAGTCGGACCACGAGGGGGACGTCGAGCGAGAGGGCTTCGGTTGCCGCAATGACGCCACGAGCGATGATGTCGCAACGCATGATGCCACCGAAGATGTTGACGAGGATGCCTTTCACGTTGGGATCTTCAAGAATAATGGAGAACGCGGTCTTGACCTGCTCTTCGTTGGCGCCGCCGCCCACGTCGAGGAAGTTGGCGGGTTCCCCCCCGTAGAGCTTGATGACGTCCATGGTGGCCATGGCAAGGCCCGCACCGTTGACCAAACAACCGATGTTCCCGTCGAGTTTGACGTAGGAGAGGCCGGTTTCCTTGGCCCGAATCTCCACTTCTTCCTCCTCGGAAAGGTCACGGAGTTCGTCCCAGTTTTTGTGTCGGAACTCCGCGTTTTCGTCAAACGAAACCTTGGCGTCCAAGGCCACGATTTCGTCGTCAGCGGTGCGGACCAGGGGGTTGATTTCCAGCATGGCGCAGTCGCTTGATACAAACATGCCGTACATCGAGGTCAACGCCTTGGCGAAGGCCTTGTGAGCAGCTCCGGTCAGGCCGAGGGCGAGACCCAAGTCACGCTTTTGGTAACCCATGAGTCCAGCGTTGGGGTCCACGGAGATCTTGTGAATCTTCTCTGGCGTGGTTTCAGCGACATGCTCGATGTCCATGCCGCCCTCGGTGGAGGCCATGATGAGCACGGACTTGTTCTCGCGGTCCACCAAGATGGCGAGGTAGTACTCGTGAGCGATGTCGCAACCGGATTCAACGTAGAGGTTACGGACCAATTTGCCTTCTGGGCCGGTTTGGATGGTCACCAAGGTGTGGCCGAGGATGTTCGTGGCATAGGTGGTGACGTCGTCCTTGGAGAAGGCGATTTTGACCCCGCCTTCCATGATGAGGTCGCCGGAATTGGGGCAGTAGAGGTTGCCTTTTCCTCGGCCACCGGCGTGAATCTGGGACTTGACGGCCACGACCTTGCTTCCAAGAGCATCGTACGCCGCAACGGCTTCGTCAACGGTGGTGCAGTGGACGCCCTCGAGCACGGGAACGCCGTGTGCCTTGAGCAGGGCTTTGCCTTGGTATTCGTGGATGTTCATGGTTCATCGCCAACCTGCACGACATGAAGTCCGTCCTTCAAGGCTTTGATGCGTCGTTGAGAGGATGAAGCCCACGCTGAGGTGGTGCTGCGTTGCTTTCATAACCGAACGGTGGAAGGCCGAGCCATGCAGGTCGTGGTCCTCGCAGGTGGTGTCGGTTCCCGACTTCGTCCGTGGACGTCCACCATCCCCAAGCCCTTGCTGCCGGTCCTCGACCAAACCCTGCTTGAACACGTGGTGAGCTGCGTCCCCTCCGACCTCGTGGACGAGGTGGTGGTCGCCGGTGGGTACAAGGTGGACATGATTGAAGCGCATTTCAAAAACGCCGATGTTGATTTCGACATCCGCATCGTGCCTGAGGACGAACCTTTGGGCACCGGCGGCGCCTTGGGCAATTGCCGTGATGTCGTGAGCGGAACCTTTGCTTGCTTCAACGGGGACATCGTTTCTTCCTTGGATGCACGGTCGCTGCTCGACCTGCACGCTTCCAACGGTGGCGTGGGTACGTTGGGGTTGTGGGAAGTCGAGGATCCGACACGCTTCGGCATTGTCGGTGTTGACGAGCAGGAACGCATCACCCGTTTCAAAGAAAAGCCGCGACCCGAGGAGGTGTTCTCCAACTTGATCAACGCGGGATCGTACATCTTCAACGACGAGGTGTTTGATTGGATGCCGCACGGCCGACACTCCATCGAACGCGATGTGTTTCCCAAACTCGCTGCCGAAGGTCTCCTCAACGGACGCGCCTTTGAGGGCTATTTCATCGATGCAGGTACCCCCACGGCATGGGGCGAGGCAGTGACGGCGGCCATCCAACACGGACGCTACCGCAGCGGGACCGTTGAAGGTCATCCCGCATCATGGTATTCTGACCGCGACACGACCATCATGGACGCAACGACGCTTCCGGCATCTTCGATGATCGGCCGCAACTGTCGGTTGGGCCCGGCCAACGTGGTGTCCTCAACCCTGCTTGATGGGGCCGTGGTGGAGCCCGATGCTTCCCTTTCGGGGTGCTTGGTGGGTCAAGGTGCTGTGGTTGGTCGGGGTGCCCAGCTGAGCGATGTGGTGGTTGACCATGGGGCAGTGGTGCCACCGAGCACCGTCCAAAGCGGCGGTCAGTGGCCACCAATTGAGGCTTGAACGGCATTGGTGGGGTGAACCTTCAAACGGCGTGCGCCGTTCGTTTGACCATGAGCAGCCCCCTTGTCGTTGTCAACTTCAAAACCTACGCCTCCGCATCGGCGGAGACTGCTGTGAAGCTGGTCGAAGCGATGGAACGGGCCTCCGTGAAAGGTGTCACCTTGGTTGCATGTGTCTCGGCGTTTGACCTGAGTTCAACGGCCGAAGCAGCGTCGTCGGTTCAGGTTTGGTCACAACACTTGGACCCGGTGGGATTGGGCGGTTTTACCGGTTGGCTTGAACCGACAACGGCCGTGGCCCGCGGTGCCCAAGGGTCCCTCATCAACCACGCCGAGCACAAGGTCGAGATGGACCGAGTGAGCGCTCTCCTTGAGATGCTCCCTGAGGGTTTTCCCGTCTGTGCATGTGCTGCCGATGTTGACGAAGCCAGAACCCTTGCCGCCCTGGGTCCAACCTTCATCGCCGTCGAACCTCCTGAACTCATCGGCGGTGATGTCTCCGTCACAACGGCCGACCCTGCCATTGTGAGCGACACGGTGGCGGTTGTCAAGTCGGTCAACCCCAACGTGCGTGTGCTGTGCGGTGCGGGCGTGAAAAACGGTGCCGATGTGGCCAAAGCCATCGAACTGGGCGCAGAAGGCGTGTTGTTGGCCAGCGGTGTCACCAAAGCTCAGGATGTTGACGCCGTTTTGGCTGATTTGCTGGCTTCGTTTTGATGCAGGGTCAGGAGGCCTTCCAACTGGTCGCGCTTGGCCGAGGCCAAGCTCCGCTCACCCAAACACGATGAGCGCCAGGAGCAGGCCTTGCATGCACTGGTTTTGGTGGCCAACGGTACGGCCGCCAAGTGACCGTCTCGCAGCACTTGTCGGCGAACGAACTGCATGGCGTTCAAGTCGGTTAACGCCATGGACCATGCCTCCATCTGTTCCGCCTGTGTTGCTGTGGGACTGCCCTCGTGCCATGCACCTTGACGCCACGTGATGGTTCGTAGCCGGTAGGCATCGGGACGTGAAGGGAGGGCCGGATGGGCCATGGCCCAGTGGACCATGAGGCGAGCTTCCATCTCAGCGACAAGCGGATGAGGTTCCGGTGCGAAGCGAAGCCGCACCAACGTCCACTTGTGCTGATGAAAAAGCATGATGTCGGGTGCTGCAAACAACCGGACGCCCCTCACCAACATCGCTTGGGAACGCTCAAAATACGCCCACGTGGCAACCCGTTGCCGGTGGAGCAATCGCAAGGTTTTGGTTTGTTTCAAGGTGCGGAGTTGGAACAAGCAGGTGGCCCGTTGGCCTTCAAGGCCGAACGGGTATCGGCGGCTTGAACCGTCAGATTGTTCAAGATGGGTCATTAACCGCCCTTCCAGTTGTTCATCGGACCAGACCTCTCCGTTGTACAGGGCCTCGAGCTGTTCGATCAAGGTTGCTCGAGCAGCACGCACCTGCATACGGTGAGGAACGGTCGAAGGTGAGCGTTGCTTGTGTTGGAGCGGTCGCCGTGCACCTGTGTGGACATAGGTCAATGCCCATGCTTTGGGGCATTCAAGGAAGCGTTGTACGCTGGTTTGACTCCAATGTGGCAGGTCCATGACACCCTTCAACACCTTGAACGGTCATAAGGGTCGTGGAGGGTCAAAACACACCCAATTCGAGGATGTTGAGGAGGGTATTGAGGCTGACCCACACCGCCATCGGTGTGAGCACCCAGCCCACAAATTGCGCAAACACTTCCCCGCCGAATTTGCCGAAGAGACGCGAAAAGGGTCCTCCCCAGGAGGCCACGATGCGCAGCAAGAGGACAACAAATCCTGCGGAGAGGGTGACCAGCAGCAACAGCATCACGGCCATGGCCCAACCGGTGCCGCCAGCCAGCGCCGTCGCGCCCACGGTCTGTGGGAACAGGTGCGGGAAAGTGAGCCATCCAAACCACCCGAGCCACACGCCAAGCAGCGCATCACGCTTCATGTCAACCGGGTCGCGCCACGATTGGAAGGCCTTGGGGAACAGGCGATGCAGGAGCCCACCGAGCGCGTCGGCTTCGTAGGGCGCGCCTCGCCGAGCGGTGAAGAAGCACATCTCCAGCAACCAGGCCATCATCGCCAAGTCCAGCACAAACCGGGCCGTTATGCCCAAGGGGATCAGCGTCAGAAGCAGGGCGGGGAGGTTGATCATGAGGACACCTGCTCCAGCGGCAAGGACGATGGATCCCCACAACAACCCGGGTGGCAGGGGCTCCTCCGGTGCCGTCCATTCCTCTCGGGGAAGTGCGAGGAACAAGAGGAACAACCCCGGCCCCAACATCAAGCCAAAGTAGGGCACGAGGGACCCGGAACCGCCCGACTTGACGTTGTCTACGGCTTCGACGATGTCCAGCATCGCCGCAGAGGAGGCCTGAGAGAACGTGACGTGCATGGCAGGGTCCACGACCAACACGGCGTCGGATGGCCCCGTTGGCAAGCTCTTTGCAAGGGTGTTGTCCTCGTCCAAGAGCACCTGCCATGTCACGTTGCTTTGCGCCTTGAGGGCTTCCGCATCGCTGAGCAGTGCACCATCTCCGGTCACGATGTGAACGATGTTGGCGCGCTCGCCGAGCTGGTCGAGGCTGCGGTTGAATTCATTGGCTTGTGTGAGCACTTGCTCAGAGCCCGGTAGCACCAGCCCGACGATGAGCGCCTCGTGCCCGTCCAGGAGTGATGAAAAGGTGACGGTGTTGCCGTCGGGGCCCGTCAGCGTGGCGTCGAGCACCTTGGTGTTGTCTAGGATCACAGCGTCCGCTCCCAGGTTGGGCTGGGTCAACACCGTGGGCATCGCCAGCAAAGCGAGCACTAACAGGGCGCCGAGAATGGGGACAGGGAGCATCAATCCGGCACGGAAGGAATTCGCAACGAATCCCAGGAGGGCGAACACGGTGGTGGTGGTAAGGACGAGCGCCGCAGCGGCAAAGCCTTCGTCGCCCGAAGTGACTTCAAAGCGGATGATTCCCTCTGCGTGGCAGTCGCTGTTGAGGTCCCCTGCTTCGGTTTTGATGCACATCTTCAGGGCCAATTCGCCCAAGGGCAGGGTTTTGGCCCCCGACCACGTGTACACGGAGTTGTTGTTGCCCAATTGCCGCTCCATGCGGATGCGACCAGCGCTGGTCTCAACGAGGTACTCGCCGTCTCGAACGATCTTTTCCGAGGGTTCCAGTGGCCCCCAAATCTCCCACTTTTCCTCTTTGAGGTCCGCTAAACCCCATGGGAGACGGTGGTCGAATTCGACGTGAGCTCGGCGTTGTGCATCCACGACAATGGTCGCTTTTGGTTGAAAGATGACACCTTCCATGATGATGCCGCCGCTGTTGTGTTCAAACCCACCCCACTGCACCCTGGCCTGTGTGCCGGCGCATTGGTGGTGAACGGTCACATCGAGGTTGATGGTGTCGCCAGGCTCCATGCTGAGCGTCACGTTCTGGAAATCACCGGAGAAGTTCATGGCGTCGTTTTCCGTCACCGTGTCAATGACCTGGCTGACGGAGGCGCTGTAAATTTCAGTCCCGCTGATGGACACGCTGTACGTCAGGGTGGTGGTTTCTTCGCCGGGAAACGGTGCTTGGCGGGTGCAGGCTTGGGGGCCCCCAACGCCTTCGAGAATGGCGGAAAAAAAGACGCTCATCTGCACGTTGGCGTCGATGGGTTGCTCAACCGGTGGGCTTTGAAGGCTAAACACGGGAACCGGCCCGGCCGTGACGCCCACGGTGAAGCCGCCGACGGCGGAGTCGGTTTGACCGCGCTGGAGGACGGCTTCCTCAATGTCAAGTCCCTCGACGTACAACCGTTCATGGGGCACGACGGTCCATTCCTCAAAACCGGGTTTGTAGGTGGTTTCGGTGTTGGCCATCACTGCGGTGGAGAGCGACAACGTGGCCAACAGAACCACGATGAACAAACCCGTTTGCCCACGGCCCATGAACGGACCATGTGGACTCGGGATAAGAAGACAATGCCCCCGTTCTTCACGAGGACTGCGCCAGCACAGCCAGCATGATGACCACGCCTCCGGCGATGGAGAGCGCATTCACCGAACCCTTGGTCAGGTACCCTCGGTTTTCCAACAGCGCACCCAGGAAGCTGTCGATTTGACAGCCGATCCAACCCACCAGCGCAAGGATGAGTGCCAGCACGGGTCCGTTCAACCCCGTGCCGTCCTCGGTGCTGGTCAGGAACCAAGCGGCAAAGGTCAGAGCAGCCACCACACTCGAGCCGACCAAAGCGGCAACCTGCCCGTTGGGGGAGAAGCCACCGTTGAGCCCTTGTTCGCACGGTTTGAGGGTGGTGATCATCCGGACCCTCGGGTCGAGCGCACCGATTTCGCTGGCGAAGGTGTCCGCTGCAGCGACCGCCACGGAGGCACCGAACAACCACACCATGGCTTCCCAATCTTGGACGGCAATGGCGATGAGGCACATGAAGCCGGGGATGGCGCCGTTGGCCACCACGTTGGTCCAACCACGGTGTCCATCGTTGGATTCGCTCAGGCCCAAGGCGAGTTTTTCCTCAAACCGCCACTTGGTGGCTTTGTGCGAAGACAACAGGAAACCAAGCAGGATGATGAGCCAGGTCCAGTGTCCGAGGCCGCCCACAAGCAGGCCCAGCAGAGCTGCAGCAAGGGCGCCGTTGCGGTCGAGAATGTTGGCTCGGGTGGAAAGCACCAGCAGCATCACCACCAGGCCCAACGTCACGGCCATGTTGCCGATGTTGGGTCCACTGACGAACACATCCATGCTGTTCCACCGCCGTTGGCCGCTTTGGACCAACCCCTAGCATCGGCCGTCTGTTTTTGAAAGGTCTCACTCAAGGGGGCCGCAGGCGTGGATTTTCACCCAGGACCGCCGTGGGCAACCAGCGTAGGATGCAAAACCACAACGCAACCACCATCAGAACAAGCCAAGCAAGTTCCAGCATCAACGCCAGCCCAGGGTCGGTGTTGCTAAGCGCCCGGCCCACGCCCCACGAACTGCCGTTCCACAAGGCATGCCCAAGCATGGCCAGCCCGACACCTGCCCAAGGTTCGGTTGGCATGCGCCAAGCATGGCGTTCGTGACGACGCAACAACGCCTCCATTCGGGCCGATGGGTCGCTCGCCCAACCCGTTGAAGCGGTGGGTCGGCCGTCACGATCGTAGAGCACCCAGTTCGCCTCAGGGTCGGGGGTCAAGAACGGCGACCGTTGAATCGCAGAGCGGGCAACGGCAGACCGCTGAAGCGTGTGGCCGATGGCGTACCCGCTCAACCCCGTCCACATCGCATGGCCAGGAATCGAGCTTAACCCTCGAAGTGAGGCGGTGAAGAAGTAAGCCAGTCCACTCTGCTCGCTCAGCAGGGCCATGAAAATGTACTGCGCATTTTCGAGCAACGCAAACCCGAGGCCCACCGTGGAGCCGACGTAGAACCCGTGTTTGGGCGATACGATGAGATGGCCGAGCAACACGACGGCAAGCGCTTTCGACAACTCTTCGCCCACCGGTGCGGAGATGAACAAAATCATGCCTTCACCCCAACTCCCGGTTTCAAACGCATCCAGTCCGACCGCATGGACGCCGATGGGGCTGATGAGGGAGTTGATGACGATGGCAGGTATGGTCGAGAGCATGCCGGCCGCCAGCATCCACTCCGCATCCCGTCTGGACACGGTGATGCCCATGTGGCGGCTGGTGATGGACCACCATCCAAAGACAGGGGCTGCGAACCCGACCAACCACGCCGGGAGCACCACCATCAATCCCAAGAGGACCGTGAACGGCGTGACGCCGAACACGGACAGCGGCAACAAACACACCGTGGACAAGGTAACGCCACCGACGAACAGACCCCAGAGGTGAAGGGGCCGAGGCATTTCGAGCGGTGCATTGGAACGGAACACGTGATGTCGCACCTCGACCGGTTGCTGTGCTTGCACCACCAAGCCGCCGCTGAGCGGGTGGACGGTGCCGCCGTGCGGGTGGGGTGCCGCACGCACGCTGTGGGTGAGCCGAGGACGTCGAAGGTGGAAGAACAGCAACAACAGCGGCGCCAGACACACACCGCCAACCAGGGTGTACACCGGCTCAAGCGGTCCAGGTGTGCCGTTGAAATCACCGTCCACCATGCCTCCGACAAGGAACACCGAGAGTTGGGCGATGAAGAAACAGACCAGCACCAGCCCCACCATCGAACGCACGGTCTGCCACGGGGATGAGGCTCGCCAGACGGTGAGACCGGTCGGCGCTGGCGTCAACGGGACCGTTGACCACTGAACCGAGGTGGAGGGTGCCTGCATGTCATCACGAAGAGGGAGCCTGCTCAGTTCGCCCATCAATCGTCACTGAAAAACAGCATTCGGCAGCGGTCTTCATCATTGCAGGTACCTTTGCCACGTTGGAGTCCCTCATCAAGCAATCGCTGGAGGCCAAACGGCCGTTCAAATACATCATTGCGGATGTTAGACCATGGAGTTGGGTCGATACGCCTTCGCTGCCCGTCGTGACCACAAAGGCATGTCCACGCCCAGTTATGCTGCTCGGTGGTTCCTCCCGGTCTGTTTGGTGATCGTGGGATGGTGGGCATGGGGCCACGCCTCGGGCAACACCGTGGTGTGGGCGGCCCTGACCGTCATGGTGGCCACCCCTGCACTCAGCTTGGGTTGGTACCTCATTTCGCTGGTTTCGCCTCGCTATGAGCCGCTCTATATCTTGGACAAGGCCGAGCGAGCCCACAAGGCCCGGATTGAGCGAAAGCGCGCTGAAGAAACTGCTCAGCACCCCTGAACGCATCAGTGCGTTCGCTTTGGCTGCCAGGGCAAGAACGCCGTGTGCAAGAGGCCCCCGCACGCACCGCACCACACCTGCTTGATGGCATCAGCCCCTTTGTTGAGGGGGTCGCCTGGATTGCGGATGCTGGAGAGGGTCCACCTCGGCCAGTCGGTGGTGTCTTCAGGAACGATTTCTCGCTTGCCGTGCGGTTCGGTGTGCTTGCCGGTCATGACGTGATGGCAGTGTGGGCAGACAATTCCGCCGTCCTCGGGGCGTTTGGGGGTCATGGGAATCCACGAGCGGTAGAGCGATTTAAACGCGTGTTGAGGTTAACCGACGTCGTCAAGATCACATTGACCAACTCAACAGAATACCAAGGACGTTGACTAATCGGTCTTCACAGGTTGTTTGCGTTTCTTTTGCTCTTTTTGGATGGCGTCGGTCATGCTAAGGCTCAATATTTTTGATGCGGGTGAGCCCGCCACCGGCATGTACGTCTTTTCATCTTCAAGATTTTCAAGTGATTTGGTGTACGCCGGAAGATATGACTTCCGAATGTTGCTGTCGAGAATGCTCGACCAAATCTGTGATGTCTTGCTCCTGAGAGTGCTTTTCTGATCACCAGGCGGCAGTGCAAAATCCATTCCCAATTCCCTGAAACTTGAGAGTACACCGTTGCAAATGTTCTCCATCCTTCCGAACACGGTGTAGGGCAGAGCGATGCTGGTCATGTCGATGTGACCGAGTTCCTCTTTTCGATCACGAATGAACTCTTTTGACATGTTTTTTGTGTTGTCGTCAAAGGGTACACTCGCCATCTGTTCGTCGATCACAATTAACAGATCCCTGAGAAGGTTGTTGTTGGGGTTGTGGAGTCCATACGAGCACAAGTGTTTGTTCAAAAACGGGCGTAAGGCAACCATTTTCCTCGGGCTTGTCCTTCCATTCTGGATAGCAGACTTGTAGCACAAATGATGCCATTGAATTTTATTTTTTGAGTTGAAAGGAACACCAACCACACGCAAGGATCGGTTGATTTCCCGTCGGATGTTGAGAAATCTCAGAGGTGTTCTGTATCGAAAGGCAGCTTTGAACAGCGAAAAATTGGCAAATGTACCCTTGATGATTTCAGCCCCATGCCCTCCCAATTCGATTTCCGTTGGATGATTCCAGTATCGTGGATACAAGTACATCATGTCAAACAACCCCAAGTTCGTCAAGGCCCAATCTGAAATTGGGTTTCGAACGGGCAGCATGGTTCTGTTTTCCCCTCTTTTACCCGCAAACGCTGACATTGGTTGGTTGAAGACAAAATTGAATTCCTTTGCCAAATTTTGCACGACTTCCAAATCACGCTTGCTGCGGGGGTGGGTGTTGGTCCGAATGGACATGTTCGAGGCCTCCTTTGTTCCATGCAGTGCGCATGCGAGCAACACCCTCGAATCAAGCCCTCCTGAGAGGAACAATGAGATGTGAAATCCCCCAACCGCTTCGAGGGCCTTGATGGGTCCAATGATTTCTTTCAAGCCCCGTTTCAGAACTTCTTCGTAAGGCTCATTCGGAGCAGAGAAAAACCTCGGCATTTTTGGTATTCTTTTGTGGACTGAGAGAGAGGTTTTTCCATCAATACGGTTTATCGATGATGATTTAATGGAACTGGCTGGTGGCAAATACTCGATCCCTTTCACGATGGTTTCGGTTGACATGATGCACTGGGCGAGTCCGTGCTTCCATGACCGTGTAGCGTGGACCCTGCCGTTGACTTTGTTGTTGATGTTCATCATGGTTCGAATTTTTGAGAGCACAAGAAGCGAATCACTGGCAACAAAAAGATCCTTTTCTTTGAACGAGAGGATGGGGTACAACCCAAAACAATCATGGGTCAGTTCAATGGAGTTGTTATCCCATTTCACATGGAGGAATGCTCCTTCGTTTTTTCTCAAATTCATTTCAGAATCAAATTTTTTTGATTCGAGGTAACCCTGATGCCCCAGGTGGATGGAGGCGTGCTCATGGTCAATCATCCAGCCAGAAAAGAACTCGTTTGATTCGGAAGTTTGAATGTGCTGACCGACATTTTTCGCCATGATGAGCAAGGACGTCGTTCGTGAAATTCTTTGAACAAAACACTCCGATGGGTCGTGCCCAGGGAGGATTTCCATGCCATGTGCCAATTCGTCTATTTTGCTGGGATTTCCAAATGCAACGACGTAAGTCGGCACCAATTCACCTCACTTGTTCGCTTCATGGAACCCGTAGGTCCAGTCGTGGGGTGGTGCGAACGTTTCCTTGATCGAGCGTGGACTGACCCAGCGCAACAGGTTCAACGGGCTCCCGGCTTTGTCGTTGGTACCGCTGCCACGGGCCCCACCGAACGGTTGCTGACCGACCACGGCGCCGGTTGGCTTGTCGTTGATGTAGAAGTTACCTGCGCTGTAGCGGAGTGCCTTGACGGCGGTCTCAATGTGACGTCGGTCGGTGGCGAAGATGGAACCGGTCAGGGCGTACTCGGAAGTGGTGTCGCACAGCTCGAGGGTGGCTTCGAAGGCGTCGTCCTCGTAGACGTGAACGGAGAGGACCGGGCCAAAGATTTCCACGGCCATCGTCTCGCTGCGTGGGTCGTTGCACACAATGGTGGTTGGCTGAATGAAGTAGCCCGTGCTGTCGTCGTAGGTGCCGCCCGTCACGATCTCACAGTTCGGATTGGCCTTGGCACGATCGATGTAGCCGGTGATGCTGTCGAAGGCCTTCTTGTCGATGACGGCCCCGAGGAAGTTGGTGAAGTCGGCCACGTCACCCACGGTGATCTTGTTCACTTCGGCGATGTAATCGTCCTTGATGGCGTCCCACACGCTGCGGGGTACGTACACACGGGAGGCGGCGCTGCACTTCTGGCCTTGGAACTCAAAACCACCGCGCAGCATGGCGACCAGCAGGGCTTGTCGGTCGCAGTCGGGGTGGGCCACGATGAAATCCTTGCCACCGGTTTCACCGACAATACGCGGGTACGATTTGAGGTTCTCGAGGTTGTTGGCCACGTCGCGCCACATTTGGCGGAAGACCCGAGTGGAACCGGTGAAGTGAATACCTGCCAACTCGCGGTGTGACAAGCATATGTCGCCCACTACCGCAGCACGTCCAGGCACGAAGTTGATCACACCAGCGGGCAGGCCAGCGTCCATCATCAAACGCATCAACCGGTAATTGGAGACGTAGGAGTTACGGGAGGGTTTCCACACGCCCACGTTGCCCATGATGGCGGCGCAGGAAGGAAGGTTGGCGGCGATGCTGGAGAAATTAAACGGCGTCACCGAGAAGACGAACCCTTCGAGCGGGCGCACTTCGCTGGAGTTCCACATGGAAGAGGGCGAGATGGGCGGTTGCAGGTCCTCGTAAATCTGGCGAGCGTAGTCGGAATTGAAGCGCCAGAAGTCGATGAGTTCGCACGCCGAGTCGATTTCGGCTTGGTGGCAGGTCTTTGACTGGTTGAGCATGGTGGAAGCGTTGATCTCTGCTCGGCGAGGGCCTTTCAGCAGCTCGCTGGCCTTGAGGAAAATGGCGGCTCGGGCCTGCCAGGGCATGGTGGACCACATCTCGTGCGCACCGAGAGCTGCATCGATGGCAGCGTTGACCTCTTTTTCGCCTGCCATGTGAACACGAGCAATGACGTGCCCGTGGTTGTGCGGCATGACCTGTTCAACAACGTCCCCGGTGAACACTTCCTCACCGTTGATGATGCAGGGGATCTCCAAGACTTCGCCCGACTGGCGCTGGAGTTCGGCCTCCAAGTCAGCGCGCTCTTTGCTGCCCGGCAAGTAGCCAAGGACGGGTTCGTTGACGGGGGTGGGGGGCATGGGGATGCTGTTGGGCATGGTTGTAGGCCTCCAGCGGCAACTCTTGAACCTCACCCACGCTGGGAATGACGGAGTCAAACCCGGGTCCTTTCTGTCAGGGCCCGCTCGAGGCGCTCTGCTGGCGTTCAAGTCAGCGGTACAGATGAGCGTGCTTTTGACGCACCTTGGCAATTTTCGGACCGACCACCGCTGCGCAGTAGCCTTGGTACGGGTTGCGGGCGTAGTAGTCGTGGTGCTTCTTTTCGGCGATCACGAAGTGCAGGGGTTCCTCGATGGTGGTCACGATGGGGTCGTCGTACACTTCACCCATGGCGGCGATGGTGGCCTCCGCCGTCATCCGTTGGTCGTTGGAGAGCGGCATGATGCAGGAACGGTATTGCGTTCCGATGTCGTTGCCCTGTCGGTTGAGTTGGGTGGGGTCGTGGACGGTGAAGAACACCTCGAGCAGGGTCTCGAACGAAATCACCGTGGGGTCGAACTTCACCTCCACCACTTCAGCATGACCCGTGTGGCCGGAACAAACGGCTTCGTAGGTGGGGTGGGGGTCGTGCCCGCCAGCGTAGGCAGGCAGGGCCGATTCAACGCCATGAATCTGTTTGTAAGCCCCTTCCACGCACCAAAAGCATCCTCCGCCAACGATCATTCGCTCCATGGACACACCAACGCTCTTCGCCATTTGAAGGTTTGAATCCATGCAGGAGCCGGAACCAGCACGAAGTCTGTGGGAAACAATCCGACGGTGATGTTATACTCGAATGGTGTGGACGGGTACTCATGAACAACGCATGGCTTGGTCTGGTCGTTGCCATGTTGCTTGGTGCAAGCCTCCTGGTCGTGGTTGACCTCAACGAGGAGGTGGATGACACGTCAACCCCCAACGAGGAGACCTTGGTGTGCATCGTTGGCACGGTCAAAGTGGCCAACGCATCGGTGGCAGGTGGGTACGAATGCGTCCCGTTGGACCCGCACAGCTTGGTTCACTCACATCCGGCCCCTGAACTGTTCATCCTTGACGTGGTGGATGACCGTTCCACCGTGACCCTGGTCGGAACGGTGAACCATCTCCACCCGGACGAACTGAACGTCACGATTCAGCACGAAGGTTTGGCACTGGCAACCACCCACCCCTCCCTTGAGGGGAACTGGTCCGTTTCGTTTTCGCTCCCCGATGAAGGGCCGGCTGACCTCGAGGTGCTTGCAAGGCACGCCCTCGAGAACACGTCGTCGCCCACGGTCACGGTTCAACTCAACCGAACCCAGACAGAAGATGATGCAGGCCAAGAAACCGGCAACGGTACGGACGACCAAACGACCAACGAGACCGAAGGCGATAACGGGGGCAGCAACAGCACCAACGACAACGCGGGGAACGAAACGAACAACGGCAGCGATGATTCACCGCCGCCGATTCAACCCACCTACGATGCTTCAGACTTGGGCCAATTTTGGCTCGACGTGTTTCGTTGTCAGGCCGGGCACAACGTGACGCAGGTCGATGATTTGACCACGTCGACGGTCGAAACGCACGAATGCTCGGTCAGCATCACGATGAACGAAACCCACATCACCATCGTGGCCAACGGTTTGCCGGATCATGATTTTGAGTCCACGCTCGCTTGTTCCGAGGCCAACGATTGCACTCGCGCTCAGAACTACGAATGGACCGTCCCGCGCTCACCGGTGAACGACACTGCAGGAGGTCATGACGATACGAATTGTCCGGAAGCCAACGGCGATTATGAATGTGCGGCAGCCCTCGGTGAAGTTGCGATTGCCATCAACGGTGTGCCGTTTTACGGTCCTGAAGACGGGCCGGGAGGCGACGCCGTCGCAAGCCAACACGGTGCGTACGTGGAAGACCGACAGGCCATCGAACTCGGTGTCTGCCATGGACACAGCGGCAGAGAAGGGACCTTCCATTACCATGCTGATGCCAACTGCCTTCACTGGCATCCCGAAGAAGGCGAGGACATTCGCGATTACAACATCAGCACCCCGGCTGCCGTGGCAAACAACACGGCCAACGGGTCGCATTCATCGGTCATTGGGGTCGCCATGGACGGTTACCCCATCTACGGCCTGTGGGGGTACGACGACCAGATGAACATCGTTGAGATGACAAGTTCCTACCGTCTCAAAGACGGTGAGACCGGCTACAACGGCATTGATGATTACGAGTACGTCGAAGGTTTGGGCCACCTTGACGTGTGCAACGGGCACTTCGGCCCCACCCCTGAATTCCCGGATGGAATCTACCACTACCACTCCACCATGCTGAACGGGAACGGTGACATCGGCTTCCCCTACTTCCTTTTGTGCTACCACGGGGAGACTTACCTCCACGATGGAGGGAACGGGGCAGGAGGGGATGACCCTTGTGCCGGTCACGGGGAAACATGGGGGCCTGGAATTGGGCCCCCACCCGAGGGATGCGACCCGGGCCCGCCACCGGGTGGTCAATCGATGAGCGTGTCCGTGTTGCCTTCCCTGGTCACTCCGCAGGTGGGTGCGATGGGCGCGATGCTGTCCGCCTTGCTTTGGCTGCATCAACGAAGGGGCGTTCACTCAAAGTCAAGCAAGGACGTCTGAGGATCGTGTTCTACGGCCTGAGGTTTCGTTGGTCCTTTGGACGCGGTGGTTCTCCATGAGTTCGGTCGTCGACCCCGCTGTTTCCGGCTCCCGTGTGTGGTGTACACCGACGCAGATCGGGCCTTGACGTCCTCATGGCGTTTGGCGGCATAGGCCGCAGCGATGCCCTTTGTTCGCGCTTCCGTTTCGTCGACCACGGGTGCAGGGTACGTGATCCCAATGTGGACGCCGATGGCGGCTTGCATCTCGGCTGACATCGTCCACGGTTCGTGAATCTGGGGCGTGGGCACCATCGCCAGTTCAGGCACCCATGTACGTATGAACTCACCTTGCATGTCGTGGTCCAGCGATTGCTTGAGGACAGAATAGGCCCGCACGGAATTGATGCCGGTCACGCCGGATTGCATGTGAATTTGGGACCAGTGGATGCCGGGTTCGTAATCAATGAACAGTTTTGCCAGGTGTTGCCCCGTTCGCTGCCAGGGCAGGTTCAGCGTGTACGCAGCCACCGATTGAAGCATGGCGCGCATCCGGAAGTTGATCCATCCCGTGGCGGTGAGCGAGCGCATGCAGGCGTCAAAAAACGGCCAACCGGTGTTCCCCGTGGCCCATGCTTGGAAACGTGCTTCGTCATCTTGACGTCCAAGACGGGTGCACAATTCGGGGTTGATGGCGGTCGTGTCCATCGTCGTTTCCACCTCCAAACGTTGGACGAAGTGGCACCTCCAGCTCACCCTCGAGGCGAAGGCATTGACGTTCTTGGCGAGCAGTGCTCGATCATCGGACGTGCGTTGCTTCGCATGAAGACGGGTTGCGGTGATGGCCTTCACCACTTGACGCACGCTGAGCACACCGGTGGCGATGTAGGCCGACAGCCGTGAGGAACCCTCCGGTGAGGTGGCGGGGTTGGAGATGGTGGGCAAGTAGCGCTCGTACCGGTGGTCGAGGAAGGAGTCCAACCATCGATGCGCTTCCACCTCACCTGGTTTCAAGGGCGTGCTGACGAGTGCATTGTAAGGAGAAACCCACTCCGTGCTGGTGTCCTCCGATTTCAACGTACAGGCCGGTGGGATGGAGGCGGGGGTGGGGCATGCATCGGCTGCCATCCGTCGATTTCGCATGCCGTTCCAGCGGTCGCGGTTGTTGAGCCGACGAACCACGCCGTTGGCTGCATGTTCGGTCCACGGAATGCCATGCCCCTTGCACCACTGCAGTACCCGCCGGTCCCGCTTCCACGACCACATCAGGCCGGTTTCTTCGTGGCTGTGAACGCTCTCAACCGGTTCCGTCTTGTTCAATCGGTCCAACACTTCCACCGGGTCGCCCACTTCGATGCGCATGGTGCCGCCGCGCTGGTCAACGGCCTCGAGCAACGTTCGAGCGTTGGCAAGGTCCCAAGCAAGGTGAAGATCGGAGACGTCCGGTTGCGCTCGGCGCTCCGGTTCCGCCACGTACAACAGCAGCAAACCGCTTCGCTCCCCTGCCGATGCCAACGCAGCCTGCAACGGTGCATGGTCGGCGAGACGAAGGTCCCGCTTGAGCCACACCACGTGCATGATGACGCATCACAGGTTGGCTTCAAGAAGGGTTGTTGAACGGGCACCCATGTGGTCATCCCCTGTCCTCACGTGCGTGGTTCAAGCACGATGGCTTCCCGCTCCCCTACGGATTTGTTTAAATGAGCACCTCGTTGAGGGTGGAGCAGGAACCGCCAGTGTGGTGCAAAGGGAGGTTGAATCATGCAGCATTCTTCCCACCCCACCGCACGGAGAAGCCGGCGCACGGCCTGGCACGGGGTGCGCTTTGCTCTGATGTTCATCCCGTTGTTGTTGCTGGCTGGTCCTGCACTCGCCGTTGGCCCCTCGCAGTCATCCGCTGCGGTCAATGATGGTCAAATGCCATCCATAGCGGCAGCCACCGTCAGCGATGTGGAAGCCATGCTGGTGTGCCCGTACGGTGACGATTTGGACGTCCAAGCTTGCTTCGAAGCCTTCCGTGAGGCGGCTCAAGATGACCCAGCGTTGCTCGCAGGCGCCGCTGGTGCGGTTCTTGTGGCGCTCTTGGTGGTGCGATGGTGCCTGCGCCGGCTTCTTGGCCGCTCTTCGGATCCCCGGATGTTTTCGTACAACCTCGTCAAAACCGTCGTCTACATCGGTGAACCGATGCTTTCCAAAGAGGCCATGATGGAACAGTTTGAGGAAGTTCCAGCCGACCTTGAACCGTACAAGCTCGGCCTCTTCCCGGTCACTCAGCATGTGCTGAGCGGGTTTTCCGTGGAACCTCCCCTCCCTTACGGCATCGACTTGGATGATGCAACGGGTGGCATGAGCGGCATCCCCTCAGAGCGAAAAGAACCCGAAACCTACACCGTCACGGGCCGAGTCAAAAAGAAGACCTACACGGCCAAGGTGTCCATCGAGGTTCGTCTTCACCAGGATCTGCCGGAGCCAAACAAGATTCTCGCCGCCGACTACACGGCCGCACCTGAGAGTGCCTACATCGAGGCCGGCCTCAATCGACGGGGTCTTCCTTCCTCGGGTGCCCCCTACGACGCAGAGGCGCCCGCCCTTCCAACGCGGCGGAAACGCAAGAAGGCCATGAAGGCGGCCAACCAGAAGCGGAAAAAAGAATCCAACCAGCGCAAACAGGAGCAGAAGGCTACCAAGAAGGCAGAGAAAAAGGCACGAAAACAAGCCAAACGTTCGGGTAAAACCGCGGACGAAGCGCCTTCTGGTTCTGATGCAGCCTCCAATTCTGAAGGTGATGCTGACAACGGTGATCGCCAGATGGCGAACGCCGTGGGTGCCGCTGCGGAGCGTGCGCAAGCCGAGGGCGTTGGTCACAGCGATGAAGCGATGAACGCGAGCATGCCGGCTGAGGACCAGCCAGATGCCTTTCGATCGGACGAAGCAGGTGAAGCATCGGGCTCCCTCTCCTCGGAGGTGGCCGATGAACCGGTTGAAACCGTTAAACCGCCGGCACCTGAACCTGAACCACCCAAGGTTGTTGGAACACAGCATGTGTTGACGGCAGGGGCAACCGAAATCGAATTCGACGATGCCGCTGAATTCCCTGAGGCAGGCAACGCATGGCTCGGGCACTATGAGCGCGGCGTACGGGTGCACTGGACCGGGAAGGACGGCGACACGCTGACCGGTGTCACGGGCGTAAAGCGCAGGGTGCCAGCGGGATCGGTCTTCCAGCCCGACAGTGTGGTCGACACGGCTGCCCCCGATGCCACGGCCGACCAAGGTCCGAGCCCGTCACCGTCCTCAGCCTCCACGGGTGCGAGCCAACCCTCCCAACCACCCGCAGGCTCTGAGGTCTCAAGCAACCCCGTGGCCGAGCAGTCGGTCGCTCCGGATTCATCTTCGTCGGTGGACGAACCCGAAGGTGCCAAACTGAGTCGTCGGGAACGAAAACGTCAGCGACGTGCTCAACGTGCTCAGGAGCTTGCTGCAGATGCGGAAGAGGCAGCCGAAGAACTCGCCAATGGGCCCTCCGCCGAATCCACCTCCACGCCCTCCTCCGAACCAGCAACCTCGAGCGAGGTTGACGGCTCACCGCCCGCTCAGTTCCAAAAGGGCGCCACCACGCTGACCCTCGCCGACGCATCGGCCCTCCCAGAGGAAGGTGCAGCCTGGGTAGGCGGTGCAGAACGGGGCGTCCGTATCACGTGGACGGGCAAATCCGGCAACACCCTCACAGGCGTGGAGGGGCTGCGGCGCAACATGCCGGCCACCTCGACGGTTGTGCTGGACGATCGGGTGGAAGAGGTTGAGGAAGAGGTCAAGGAACGCATCTCCCGACCGAAGTTCTAGGCAACGCAGAGACCGGGGATGCAACGATGGGAGCACGACGCAACCTGCTGGATGGCTTGGAGCAACGCTCACTGGCTTTGGGCACCATGCGTTTGACCGACGCCGGTGTAACCTCTCCCGAGTCGGTGGCGAATCTACTTGAAACGGCTGTTGAAGTGGGCATCACCGCGCTTGATCTTGCCGACATCTACGGGGGCTACACCACCGAACGCATCGTAGGCGATGCCTTCCGACATCGTCCTGAATTGCTGGATGAGGTTCATCTCATCACCAAATGTGGCATCGTCGCTCCGGTGGGTCGTCACGAATCGGCTCGAGTGAAACATTACGACACCAGCCGTCATCACATCGAAACCTCGGTGGATGCCTCGTTGGATGCGCTTGGCACTGACCAACTTGACCTGCTGTTGCTTCACCGTCCAGACCCGTTGATGGACGCTGAGGCCACCGGCGCTGTGCTGGACGACTTGGTCGACGATGGGCGCGTGGGTGCTGTTGGCGTCTCCAATTTTCGGCCTTGGGATTGGTCGTTGCTTCAATCAGCGATGGACCGCCCTCTTGTTCTCAACCAGATTGAACTCTCGTTGAATCGGCTTGAACCGTTTTCCAACGGAGATCTGGCTTTTCACCAGCAGCATGGCCATCACGTGATGGCGTGGTCACCGCTGGGTGGCGGTCGTAGCATGCATGACAAGGGCATGCTTGGCCAGCGGCTCGACGTTCTCGCAGAAGCCAACGATGTGGACCGTTCGGCCATTGCTGCGGCGTTTTTGTTGCACCATCCGGCTTCGATCTCCCCGGTCCTGGGGACCACCTCCCCGGAACGGTTGAGAGCGGTCGCACAAGCTACGACCGTGAAGTTGGACACGCAAGATTGGTTCTGGCTTTACGAAGCTGGGCTCGGCTCTGAAATCCCATAGGGGCGATTGTCTTACAAGCATCCACGCTCATTCGGCTGAATCAGCCACATTGATGCAAAATTTGTACTGCACTTGTGGACTCGGTTTAGGTCACGCAGAAGGGTGCTGCAGAACAACCGTTAGACACGATTTGAACCCTTTTTAAGTCCTCAAATGTCATATTTAATATGAAGATTGAAACCAATTTTGGCGTATTCTTCACCGAGGGCCACATCTCAAAACGTCGATTGGCTGTCGTAGAACGGGCCATGGAGTGGTGCGACTCGCTTGCCAAGGAACTCAACACCTGGTCACGGGTCACCACCCATCGGGGTCGAGCACTTCAGCGTGAAGTGGAAGGCAAATGCGTCCACCTGTATCCTTTGGCGGCTGCACGGCAGGATTGCGGTGATTTCTCGACAGGTTTTGCTGCACATCATGTTCCGATCACCGTTGACAAACGGAGGGTGTGCGTCACGCTCCGAAACAAAACTTCGGGGGTCCCGCATCTCGACATGGTCGCCGCGTGCATCCTCCTACTCGGGGCTGAAAAGATTCAGAAAAACCGCCTCCCCTCTACGCTTCAATCCGCCATGTTCGGAATGGATGTTCACCACGGTCTCCGCTACGGTTACTGGGATGACAACGAAGCAGTGGCTGCTTTTCATCGAGAGGTCACGACCGATGCGGAGGCTGCAGCCTTCATTTTGGCCCATCCGAGGGACTGGCGTGCCCTGCGTGAACAACTCTCCTGGGATGACCATCCGGATTCCACCATGTATTTCGTCAACACCAAATTGAACGCTCCGGTGGCTGAACAGACCAGCGATGATGTTATCTGGGCGCTTCTCAAATTGCTCAGGTGGAACCCGGACGTGTTTCAGCAGCGGGTGATACGGTTCTTGGACCACCCCGAACAGGAAGTGGTTCTTTTCGCCCTTCGTCGATTGCATTTCGAAGGGGCAGAACACGCTCAACGGCTCCTGTGGCGCAGATGTTACGATGACGGGCCGTTGGCTTGGATGTTTCATCAGCGGCTGCAGGAATGGCCTGAACTCCACGACGAACTGGTCCAAGACACCGTTGACATGGTGTCGTCTTCGACCTACCATGATTTCCGGTTGAGGGCGGTCGCGTGGCTCTCAAACCATATGGACGTGGACGCCACCGTCAAGGAACTGTTTGAGGGAGATCGCGACTTCGGACGTAGGTGTGAACTGCTCTGGAACGTGAGAACGAGAGGACCTTGGCTAGGCGAATTGGTCATGTCCTACGTCAAGGTGCCCCACCAGTCCCTTCGGCATGCGTTTGTTTGTGCGTCCATCAGCAACCGAAGTTTCGACGCCTATCCGTTTTGGAAGGCCCTGATGGACGAACCCAAAACCATGGGGCAGGTCAAGCAACGCATCCTCGGTTCGTTGGACCGTGTGACGCCCGAACAGGGGCTTTCTTTCCTTGAGATCGGCATGAACATCAACCTCCGGTTCGTTCAGAAAACCGCTCTCAAGGCCATGAAGGCGTTTCCTTACGAAGATGTCAAGCACCTGCTGAAGATTGGTTTGGATTCGGATTTCAAGGGAGTTCACGATCTTGCCAAGAGCGTTGCTCGACACTTTGGCGTCGAATATCGAAATGGGGCTGAAGATTGAGAGAATGAATGACCATGAATCTGAAGCTTGCCGCTGGGTGTCAGGACTATTTCAACCAACAAAGAGAAAGAAATGCTATGCAAAACAAAAATGAATTGACACAATGGCAGGAGGACAATCTCTACCACTGGCTCAAGCGATGGGACGATTTAGGTCCGTACATGCAGGCCGTTCACGAGCGTACGCCCGTGGATGCCCCGTATTTCAACGGGCACTGGTTCGATCACGGTGGCACGTGGCGCCTGTACAATGAGGAGTGGCTGGCATTCCCTAACGCTGCAGCCCACCCTGGCTCTGCTGGCCTCCTCGAGTTCGGTGTGGCATTGGACAACGCCCAGTACCTGGAGCAATGGAACATTCAATGCCATGCCTTGCTGAACGGCAAAACGGAACTCGTACGAGGTCTTCCCCGAGCATTGCTGACCTTCCCAGCGCTTGCCGCTTGCCTTGAGAAGCA
>WTJK01000028.1 GCA_011524855.1 Methanobacteriota archaeon
GGGGGCGGGACGCAATGTGGGGTGGTTCTCAACAGGACCCACGACGATGAAGTAGCGGACGGTTTCGCTCACCGTGGCGTTGATGTGAACTTCAGCATGACCCCCAGACTCGCTGATGAGGTTGAGCACATGGCTGCTTTCGGTGCTTTCCCCGTCGTGGGTGAGGGCGATGATGCAGCCTTCGCACTCAACCCCCACCAACACCCCCTCGCCCGCCTCAAGGTCCAGGGTTTCGACAACCGTTTCACCCGCTTGCAGGTCAACCACGACGGCGGTTGAGCCCTGTTCCAACGCGTTCACGCTTTGGGATGCCCCCGGGACCGTCACCCACCACGTCGACATCAACAGGATGCCGAGGAGGGCAACTGCCCGGGAACGGTTCATGGCGGTGCCTATCGGCCAATGCTTTCAAACCAACCGTCGCTTGATGATTCAAACCTTTGAAGAACAGCGGTGGAACCCCGCAAGCATGACCGGTCCACTGGCCCGCACCGTGATGGCCAGGGACCGGATGGCGCGCTGCTGGGGGCTCGGTGACCGAAAGGCTCCCTCTGCCGTGACCCCTGCATGCGTATTGAGCGACGGCGACCCCGACCTACCCAGCCATGAGGCCCCCTTTTTTGCGACCCGATCCGACAGGTTACCGGCTACGCTTTCCATACGGTCAAGAGGCTCGTTCATCCCGCCTTCGTTTGAGACGCTTGGTCCGGATTACATGGTGGATGTGGGCCACGTGTTGCCTCCGTCCTTGGAGGAAGCCAATGCCGGTGAAGCTCAGGGCACGGGCCGTTTGCTCCCGGTATCCTGGCAGCGAATGCACCACGACGAGGGCTTGCTGGAGGACGCCTTGAGCCCCGAAATCGTCGTCTTGACGGATGCACCTCAACTGGCAGCTCAACCCGGGAAACTCCCTCAAGCGCTGGTCACCCTGAAGCAACGGTTCCCGGGAGCCTTGATTTGGACGCCCGGTCTTGCAGGTCCCGACAACATGGCGGTACTGGCCTCCATGGGGGTGGACTTGTTTGACCTTGCACGGTGCCGAGAAGCCGTGGCGCACGGTGCGCTGTTGACCGTGAACGGTCCCCGATGGCCCATGGCCGGTGAATCCGTCGGGATGGACGAACAGCTGAAACATTGGACGGCCGCCCTCACCGAGGTTCGTGCAGCCATTCAACAAGGCACGGTCCACACCTTGGCCGAGCGACAAAGCCTCTCCAGCCCTCGTTCGGTGGAACACCTGCGGCACCACCGACAACAGGTCACGCAACTCAACGGCGTGCTTGCATCGCACGTCAGCGCCTCAACCATGTTCCCGTGCTACACCTCGACGGTCCTCACCGATCCGCTTGTCATGGACTGGGAACGGTTCATGATGGAGGCTTACGAAGCTCCCGCGGCAACACGAACGGTCATGGTGTTCTTGCCGTGCTCGGCTCGCAAACCCTATCGCTTGTCCAAAACCCATGATCGCTTCCTCTACGCCATGCGTTCAAGCGCATGCCACGAGGTGATGATGACCTCGCCGCTCGGAATCGTCCCGCGCGACCTTGAGGACGTCTGGCCCGCCGCTCACTACGATGTACCGGTCACGGGCGACTGGTCGCTCGAGGAAGAGGCTCGAATCCGACGCATGCTCTTGCGACTGGTTGAACGAACGGGCTACGCCACGGTCATCAACCATACCGGGTTTGACCTGAGTTTCCTCGACGTGGAGGTGGTGGACACGCGCAAAGGCCGAGGCTCAACACATCACGATGCGCTGAACGATCTCGGCGCAGCGGTCAAGGCGGCCGTCGAGCAACACGGTTTGCGCAACCAGAAAAACAGCGAGCGATTGAAGCAGAAATTCATGAGCATCGCCCGGAAATCGACGCTCAACGACGCTTGGGTCCTGCCGTTGCGCGTCAAGGGCAAACTGCCAAGATGGCGTTTGGAACTTGACGGTCAACAACTGGCCGTGTGGTCCATCGATCGCAACGGGTTCTCCTTTTCCAGGGCTGCCATCGACCACCTCCATCAGCACGGAGCGCTGAGAACGGTGTCCCTCAATCCCGACGTGGATTGGCGCGGTGACGTGTTCGCTTCCATGGTGGAACGCTACGATCCATCCATTCGCCAAGGGGACGACCTGATGATCCTCCAACACGACGAACCGATCGGGTTGGCGCGTGCCGTTTGTCCGGGTTGGGAATGGGCCACCACCATCGGAACCCTCGCCAAATCGCATCAACGCAAGAAGAAGTGAAGGCAACCCCCCTCGTCACGGTGCGGAGTGGTTAAGAAGGGGAGATAAGTCGGAAGGCCGCCCGGTGATGTCTTTATGGCGCGTATGTACAAATCTCGCAAGGGAAAAAGCGGCTCCTCTCGCCCCCACGTTTCGGCGGCACCCGAATGGTCCAACACCAACAAGGATGCCGTGACATCCATCGTTCTTGACCTGGCAAAAGCCGGTCATTCGAGTGCTGAAATCGGCACGGTCCTCCGCGACAAGCACGCCGTTCCCAACGCTCGTCTTGTTCTCGGCAAGCGCATCTCCCAAGTCCTCGCCGACCACGACATGCTCGGCACTTACCCCGAGGACATGATGAACCTCATGCGCCAAGCTGTGGGCATCATCAACCACCTCGGATCCGGCAACCACAAGGACATCCACAACAAGCGAGCGCTCGAGATCACGGAAGCCAAGATCCGCAAGCTTGCCAACTACTACAAGGGCGAAGGTCGCTTGCCATCGGATTGGCGGTACAAGCGAGACGAACTCCGCTTGATGGTTGAGTGAACCCAACCAAACGCTCACCTTCTTGAGGTGTCGCTCCCTCCTCGGGGTGCTGAACATGCGCGACCTGCTGTCCCTTCCGTTGTTTTCAAGCATCGCCCAGCGCATGCGTGAAGTGGCAGAAACCATCAGCAATGCACCCTTGGTTCACCTCAACGCCCCCGCTTCGCTAACGGGGGTTCTGGCGATGGCCCAACTTGAGGCGGCTTGCCTTGACGCTGGCTTACCGTACAGCCGACGGTTTTTCCCTTCCAAGGCGCACCGGCCTCGCGATGAACCACCTACGGTGCCGATGGCCAAGCAAGGTTGCACGGTGGGCCTCATGACCGAAGAGGCAACGTGGGCATTGACCGAACTCGAACAGCTGCCTTGGACTCGCATCACCCCGCTGGCGACCAGCATGGTGACCGGTGCCAGCAACAAAACGCTGCGCGGCTCATTGGACGTGGTGGCTCAAGCGGCAGCCATTGCGGCATTGTTGGCACCCAACGGTCGGCGTGTTCGTTCTGTTCGCCCCACAGCCTCCTTGGGGATGTGGTTGGGCAGTGCTCTGGACACCTCGATGGACGTGTTTCACAACGTCTTGATGCACCAACTGCACGAAGAAGGGTCGTTGAGGTTGGTGCCGCTGCCCGAAGTGGAAGAACCCAAGGCAGGGCTCATTCCCAACGTGTCGGACCGACGCGTGGCAAAACTGTCGAAGGCGTGGCCAACCATGGCGGTGGATGACCGGCGCCAAGCCTTGAGTGAATTGGTGCTGCCGGCCCTGACCGTATCGACCTTGTCGACGCCTCGATTGGAATCGTTGGTCTGGTTCCGGATGGTGGTGGGCGACGACCCGGTTGATTTGGTGAGCCAACTTCAGCACCATATGGATGCGTGGCCAGCCCAAGCGGCCGATGTCAAGCCTCACTGCAGCAAGGTGTTGGACGGCTGGTTGGGGACTGGCTCTCTGTGGCCAGGGGCAACGACGGATTGAAATCCCACAGTGGGTTGGGGTTTTCATGGCGATTGAGCGATTGTTGACCGGAAGCATCCAATCGCAACTGCAAGACTTGTTGTCGACCGAAGACTTGGTCATCGAGGCCTTCCGTGAGCTGGTGAAGGACGAACTCAAAGCCCACGTTCGTGCCAAAGTGGACAGCGACCCGGAATTGAAGGCGGAGATCAAGGAAGCCGTGGCGTACTATTTCCATTCCAAAGCCCGTTCAATCTATGCAGAACTCAAGGCGACGAGGGCTGCCACACGATTGGGTCTGCGTCTGCTCCCCGATGACATCCAGGGGGAGGTCGGCAACGCCCTCGTTACCCTGTTCGAGAAGGAACTTGGTGACCTTCTTGAGAAGGCCCTTTGAGGTCAACGACGGCCACGAATCCGTGGAAGTTATGTGCTGAATCCAACTGCGAGGTTTGAACACCATGCTACGAGGCATCGCAGTCGCCTTGATGATGGCGGTCACCGTTTGCTCCCCCCTGCTCATCGGGGATGCTCGTGCACAATCCACGGAGGAATCCCTCGTCTGTTGTGCTCCGGGGGAAGTGGACCTCTACCTTGTTGGAAGCGACAGCAGCGCCTCACTGACACCGTTTTCCGCTGAGTTGGGTGACGACGTCCAGCGCGTGGTGGTGGAATCCTCGGTCACAGGCCAAGAAACGCTTGGCACGTGGTTGATGCCCGACCTTTGGGCGGGCGAGGTGCCAGGAGGCACCTGGCAATTCGCCATCAATTACGAGATTTCAAACGCTGCCGGCGTTCAAATCAACGCGACAGCAACCGTGGACATCGGGTCAAAATCCTTCACCGCCAGCACGGAACCTTCGGGCTCCTTCCTGGCTCAGGGTGTCGGTACCCTGACCTTCGATATCGATGTGGAGGCGTTTACTTCAAGCGGTAATTCGAACATCGAACTTACCCTAACGGCGCAAGCCATCGCTTTCCAGGTTCCCGGTTCCGATGCCTCCTTCGAGTTGCTTTGGGGTACCGAAGACGAGGATTCGGCCCTCACAGCCACCATCCCGCTGCTGGACATTTGGATGATTGAACCCGAGGTTGAGGGAGATGACGTCTACTTGGCGGTTCGTTTGGATTCACCGTGGGGACTGTCCACGCTTTCGCTTTCGGACTCCATCAGCCTCTTGGTCAACGGACGAGAAGTGACTGGAGATCCCATTGAAACCGCCGCTGATGACACGGTTCGTGTCACCTGGACATGGGATGGAGCTGCCGGTGGCGTTGAAACCATCAACGTCCAAGTGGAATTGGTGTTTCAGCCCGGACAAAGCGCCTTGACAGGATCGGGGACATACGAAATCGAGACGTTTGACACCGGCGGGGGCACGGGCACGTACTATCCTCCGGATGAACCGCTACGAACCGATGGCAGTGGGAGCCGATTGGATGTGTCCGTACGGGCCGAACTGGAGTCCGGGGCGAACAACGATTTGATTCTCAAAACGACGACCTCGATCACCATGAGCGATGAGGTGGCCTTCTGGTTCCGGTGGGGTCTGGACCACCTTGGCGATGATGTGACCCCCCTCTCACCAACGCTTGAAGCGTTCAGCGCCGGCGGTGTTTCGGATGATGAACGGGTTAGCCGCAGTTTGGAAAGCGTTGAGGTGGCGGAGTTTGAGCGTCAAATGGTCAACTTAGGCCAACTCTTCCTGACCAACGGACTGGGACTGGACAGCGACGAGCTGTTGGGTGAATTCCGGGATTTCGACCAGCTTCAAATCAAGCTGGATCTCATGGGCGAAAGCAACGTGGTGAACCACCCGGTGACGGTGGTGTTCTTCACGACGCAAAGCGTTGAGGACGGTGCAAAACTGACCGTCCTCTCCAATTTCATCGTGGTGCAACCCGCCCCCATTTGGTCATCAATCAACCTCGATGTTGAATACGCGTCTTCCATGCTGACCGGCCTCACGCTCAGCGATGTGAACAACGACGACCTTGCGCTCTCCGTGGCACGAACGCCTTGGGGGGACGTGGTGACGGTGCGCGGTGAAGGGCTCTCCCAAGATGACAAATTCACGTTCAGCACCATCCCGACATCTGCCCTCACGTTCGCTCCCCTGCCGCTGGCCGTTCTGACTTTGCTTGGATGTGCAGCAGCCATGCTGATCGGGTTGCGCCTCTCGCGAAACCGTCGGCGCACCTACCTGTACCTTGAGATGGTGCTCATGCCGGTGGTCGGTGCGGTGTTCGTCTTTGGGTTCCCACCGAACTTCGTCGGTGGCGCCGTCGTGGCGGTGGCGCTGGTGTGGTGGGTCACGGCCATCGGGAGCCCAAGGATGGCAGCCCCTGCCCGTGTTTGGCCGACGGTGGCTTGTCCAAAATGCAGCACGCCGAACGTTGTTGACAGCGACGAGCGTCCGTTCCGTCTGAACTGTGGCGGATGTGCTCGCGTGATCAAAATCGAAGGCTGATGTCCTTTGGTCCGCCTCACAAACCAAGACCTTTGAGGTTCTTCACCATCGCCAGGGCTTCCTGATAATCGCCGGGTGAGAAATACCCTGAAAAGACCTCATCGTCGTCGACTGCAACCACGGCCTGGGGGCTTCGCTTTCGGACATCGGCCAGCACTTCGCTCAACGAGTCTTCAAGGTTCACTTGGAGGAAATCCATCTCCATGTGTGCATGGCAGGCGGTGTCAGCGGCGTTGATGCCATCGGCCAAGGCCTGCACGAGTTGGCGCTGGCCGAGCACACCCTTCACTTTCTCATCATCGTCGAGCACGATCAGGATGCCCCCGCTGATGGTCAACAGTCGACGAGCAGCTTCCTGAAGCGAATCGTCCATGCCGATGGTCAAATGTTCATCGTCCAACTTCAAATCCTTGACCTGCTTGCCCATGCAACCACATGGCCCCGGTGCCTATGACTCTTCCTCAATCGGAATCTGCGGTCGTTTCATGGCAGAGCATGAACGAACCATCCTCCATGATTTTGGCGTATCCAATCCGCTCGAGTTGCACGATGGTGCCTGTCGGATGCGTGTGGGTTTCGACCACACCTTCCGTGGTCATCACCTGTCCTGCTGATGTTTCAACCAACGTGGCGGGTGTGGCGGCGTGCTCTGGTAACCAGTGAACGATGGGCCTGCGGTCCGACCGGTCGAGCCCTTCCACCGATGCCACACCGTCGCTGACGACAACATCTGCGAATTCCTTCAGTCGAACCGAACCTTTGCGGATGTCGTCGGGTTCCATCCAAACACCATCGCTGGTGAGGCTCCAAACCCGGTGTCCCATGCTGTCGTGGTTTGGATGGACGGGGACATGGACCTCCTGATGTGGCTCATGCCCGTTGAGTTGCACGCCAACAGGATGGCGAATGAACGACAGCCTCGGTGCTCCATCGTCGATGGACTTGGTGTTGTGCGCATAGAGCGTGGACAACGGAACTGCGATGTCCTTCTGCGTGATGCCCAATTCGGTCCAGAACCCTCGCAGTGCCTCGGATGAGATGCCACGTGCTGAAAGACCTGCGAGGGTTGGCAACCGTGGGTCGTCCCAGCCGCTGAAGCGCCCCTCCTCGATGTCGACACGCATGGCGGAGGTGGAGAACCCGCCCCATTCGTGGACTTTGACTCGACCCCAATACAGCGTTTCGGGGTAGGTCCACCCGAAATGTTCGTACAGAAGGGTTTGCTTGCGAGTGGAATCCATCAAGTCCTTGCCTCGAATGATGTGAGTCACGCCTTGGAGATGGTCTTCAACGGCACTTTGGAAATCCAGAAGCGGCCAAACCCTGTACTTGGACCCCACGTTCGGACGGGGGTGGGGGTGAGCGGTTGTGTCCTGAATGCGAAGGGCTGGCCAGTCTCGGAGTGCTGGATTTTTCAGCGTCATGTCGGTTCGAACCCGAACCACAGCGTCTCCTGGCTGGTACGATCCGTCGTTCATGCGACGCCATCCGTCAAGGTTGACATCAACACTGTTGTCTCGGCAGGGGCAGTCGGTTTGACCCACGCGGTGGGTCTTGAACACTTCTGCAGGGCACGTGCAGACATAGCCGTGTCCTTCGCTCAGCAAGCGAACGGCGTGTTCGTGGTACGCCTCCATGCGCTCAGAGGCGATGACGATGCGCTCAGGTGCTCGTCCCATCAACCACGTGGCTTCCTCCTCAATTTGTTCGTAGGCTCTCAACATCGGTGGTTTGACTTTGGTGTCGGTGTCATCGAACCGCAAGATCAGGGTCCCGTTGTACATGGCCCGGTAAGCAGCGTTGATGACCAAGCCTCGGGCGTGACCAAACGAGAGCGGCCCGTTGGGGTTGGGTGCGAACCTCAGCACCACCTTTCCATCTTCGGCACCGTTCAACGGGGGGAGGCCTTCTCGCTTGGTTTGCTTCGCTTTGACCTCGAGCATTTCTGGAGCTTCAGCGGCGAGGAGGTCACGGATGGCCTCCAGGCCTTCGTTCATCGCCATCGCATTGGCTTGTGCCACGTGTTGCGCCACCAGACCTGCCACGGCTTTGCCCTGTTGCCGAAGATCGGCGCGAGACCCCATGATCCGGCTGATCACAGATCCTACCGCCGCTTTCCCTTCGTACTGCAGTGCGTTCTGGAGGGCGAGGTGATGGATGAACCGCACGGTCGCCTCGTCCGGTTGCCAGCCTTCGGTCATGAAACGAGCGTCCGGTCCGCCCCTCATCAAGGGCGTGGCTCGTTCGTATCGAACAAGGTCCGTTGGATACGGTGCGGTTGACCTCGAAGCGGAGGTGACCCAGGGTAGCGTTGCGCCCAGTGACGCTGAACGGTTGCCCATGACCAGCGCACGTCGTCGTCGATGCCGTCAGGGCCAATCAACCCATCCAAGGCGGCCACCGTTGTCGGGTCACTGGGGTAGCCGGAGCCGACGGGGAAACCAACACGTTCGGCCATCGTTGCCATGGCTTGGTCGCGACGGCGTTTGGCAAGGACGCTGGCCATGGCCACCACGGGGTGGTTGGTGTCTGCTTTGTGTTCGCTGTTCATCTTCGCATTTGGCCAGGGCCATCCGTCCAAACGTTCCGTGATGCGTTGGGTGAAACGCTCGGTGTTGACGTCGCATGCATCGGCAACGACGTGGATGTCCTTGGTCACGCCCAACCCTTCGATGGCCCGGGCGAACCCCCGTACCTCAAGCCAGTTCAAACCGTCGTGTGCGAGGGCAACATCGATCTCTGCTGCGTCCATCACCACCGTGCATGCTCGCCATGCTCGTTCCCGTTGTTGTGAAAGAAACCAGTCAGCGAGTGAGGCCCGCTTGGCCGCACTCAACAACTTCGAATCTCGCACCCCTGCTTCCACGAGCAACGGGACATCCGCAACGGGTACGGCGCAAGCAGCGATGACCAACGGTCCCAAAACGGGTCCACGACCGGCTTCGTCGACCCCTCCTCGCATGTTGTTTACCTCAGAAATCAAGGTCGTCGTCCACCACGGGAGTTGGATGGGGTGCGGCGGTGACCGTTGGCGATGGCGGCGTGGAGGGAGCAGGTGCGGGGGACGATGGGGATGCGGGCGTGGGCGGAGGGAGGTCCATCATGGGTGAGGCTGTTTCGCCCCTGTTCAGTGAACTCAGCAAATCATCGGCCCGCTTCAGTTCACGCTCATCGGTTCGCTTCTCAAGGACCAGCTGGGCCGCAGAAACCAGAGCGGTGTTCACGGGTGCTTGCGAGGGTGCGGTGTGACCGTGCTGGCGTCGGAACGCCTGCTCGAAGGCCTCAGCCGCCATGGGTTGAGCTTCAGGCATCGGCGCTGAGGGGGGAGCCTCGCTTGCCGGTGCGGCGTTGAATTTCGCCATCCAATCATCAGCCGACTCGTTGACCTTTTGATACGGTAACGTGGATTGTTCCTCGTTTCGACGTTTCCGAGCCCGTACGGCGGCGGCAACCATGCCGACGGAGAACGCGAGGGCCAACAACACCCCGCTCCAAGCCTTCAGGTAAGCCACCGAGAGAGCGAAGGCCTGACCCACATTGAACCCCTCTTCGCTTTCTTCGGACGATTGCCAAGGCGTTCCAAGGTAATCACCCGTTGACGTGTGGACAAAAGCATCTTCAGGGGTATAGCGCGATCTCAAGGTGGTGTTGAGGTAAACCGTGCCGTTGGTTGGCTGATCTTGCGGTAAGTCCGCCCACGCCCGCAACGTGAAGGTGGAACCCAACGGGATGGCGTCGAGTTCAATGGAGCGCGGGTTTGCGACGCCTTCCTCCCAGACGGCGTCAGCAGGCGGAATGAGCCCCATCTCGATGAGATGGCTGCTCTGGAGCTGAACGAGCAGCCCGTCTGCAGCGTTGCCGTCGTTTCGCACTTCAAGGGCGATGGAAAGTTGACCTCGCGCATCAACGCGTTCCTCAACCACGGTCAGGTTCCACCGAATCAACGGTGCGATGCGAAGTGATACGTTGGTTTGGCTGACGGTGTGGCCTTGGTCGTTGATCACTTCCAGGCTCAGTGTACCTTCGGTGAACGCCAACAGATCGCTTCGTGCTTCAACGTGAAGGGTTCCCAGCGATTTGGTTTGTCCGGGCAAAAAGAACGCCTGGTCCGTGCCGTTCACGGTGATGTTGAAGCCGTCGGTGACCCCCAACACTCGGAGCGTCAGCGTGTCGTAGGCGTTGCCGGTGTTCGTCACGGAGGTTGTCACGTTGCACATCGATTGTGCGTTTAACGCCGTGCAGCCCATCGCATCGGTGAGCAGCGAGGCGTTGGAGACACGGTTGATGGTGGCGGAAATCATCGCCGTGCGAGCCAAGGACGGTGCGCCGGATGAAAACCCAATGAACTGAACATGGAAATCGCCGCTCAGTTCGTTCGGTGCTTGGATACCAACCTCAACCGTTCTTGACTCGTTGGGAGCGAGCACCACATGCTCCAAGCCACCAAACAGGGCAACGGTCCATCCGCTCCGGTTGAACCGGTCGGCTGAACTCATCCCGGAGATCGGTTGACCGTTGGCATCCACGGCGAGCAAGGTGAGGTTCACGGTGCCGGGGGTGTTGCCCGTGTTCCTGACCGTCACGGAAGCGCGGCCATCCTCACCGGGGGCAAGCGAGAGTTGCTCCTCAACCCCATCAATGCTCATGTTCCGTTTTTGGTTCATCAGGAGGTCAAAATTCCAGATGTGTGCCTCGTTGTCGATGCCCGATACGGCGGAGACGGTCCACCGTGGTCCTGTTCCCTCCAGCGGCGCACCATCAACCACGGCGGGGACGTCCACCCACAGGTAGATGTAGCCCAATTCTCCACTGGAGAGGTTCAGGTAGGCGTGTCCTTGAGCGTTGACATCCATGTTCCACCCCCAGTTCCATCCCGAGGCGCTGTACAACGAAAACGTGACGTTGTCAAGGATGTCGGCACCGTTGGTCATGTTGACCGCTACCGTGGTCCGGACCCGTTCATCCACCGTGAATTGTGAGGTGCCTTCCGCACCAAAGCTCAAGTTGGAATACGGTGCGACCTTCACTTGCATCACCACTTCAAGCGGCGTGGAGGGGTCCACCGTGCCCGTAAGCTGAAGCAGGAGGTCGTGGGTTGTGAACGGCGCATCGGAGGAGGCGTTGATGGTGAAGGTGATTTGCCTCAGATGATTGGCCGCCAATTCATGTTCGGTCGGCAAGCCGGTGAACGTCAGCCCCGTGTGGTTGGATGCAAGGGCGACTTCGATGGACTGGTCAACATCAGCCGTGTTGTGCACGGTAATGTAGGCCTCGATGGATTCAGCTCTGTGGACCACCACGTTGGCCTCAACCACCGCTTCCATGCTTTCCGTAGCGACGGGAGCAGCTGCGGCCACCATGACCGGACTGAACGTGGTGAGCACAAGCATGCACGCCACGGCAAACCATCGCATGAAGCGGTCAGCAGCACTCGCCCTATGAAGGCCACGATGCCTTGATTTTTCGACATCGCAGGCTTCATGAAGACCAACAACCACGAGGCACCATGCCGCCTTTTTGGCCGTTCAAACGGAGCAGTGAACCGGACCAGGTTGACGAAGCACCGCCCGCCCCTGTGGTGTACAAAAAAGGCGAGGACCCCAACCGACGCGAGACATCGGTGTCCGTTGATGCCACCGCTTACACCGACGCCCTCGCCCTTTTCGGCGACGGATCCGCGACGGTTCATGCTGCGAGCGATCAAACCGAACGTTACGATGGCATTGTCTCCGGAGGTGACGCTTTGAGGGACGAAACGGCGTCGACGACCAGCGAATCAACCGCGCAACCCTCCCATGAGGACGCAGTCGACGCCACATGGGTCCACCATTCCGACGGTTACCACTACAGGCGTTTGTCCGACGGTTCGTTTGAACCGACGGCCTACACGAAAAACGAGGACGGGACGTACACCCCCTACGCCTGATCAAAACAGCGTTGGCAAAGGGCGCGTCAACCCGGCATGGTCGACGGCTGTTCGGTTGACTTCGCGTCCGACGGCGTGTGCACCCAGCACACCGCTTTCCGGCCAACCCTCCCACGTTTGGTCGTGCACCCAAGCCGACGCTTGGCTTGCATCAACCAGCACCGGCATCCGATGGTGGACGTGCTTACAATCACCGTTGGCTGCGGTGGTGAGCATGGCAAAGGAGGTGTGCACCTCGCCCTTGTTTTCCCAGGCCGCATGGATGCCTGCAGCCCAAAGGAGGTCCTTGTCAAGCCGTTGGTGGTACCAAGGTTGCTGGCCTTGTGGTGTCGTCATCCACTCGTACCATCCGTCCATTGGCACCAAGCATCGACGGGTGGCGTAGGCTTCG
Organism: Methanobacteriota archaeon; assembly: GCA_011524855.1. GTDB lineage: Archaea > Thermoplasmatota > Poseidoniia > Poseidoniales > Poseidoniaceae > Poseidonia. Next base: position 12,523 of record WTJK01000028.1, read on the forward strand.
CGAAACATCGGTTTCTCGGCCACCGTCTCGAAGCGTGCGTTGATGGGCTCACGCTTTGAGGAACGGGACCATTCGGGTCGAAACCCCCACGTCATCCGATCAAAGACAAGTTCGTTGGCCTGCGTGGGGTGTGCGCGAAGCACCGTCACCTGCTGTTGAGGCGCGATGTTCCACGACGCTTCCACAGGTTGAAGGGTCGATCCGTCAACATCCACGAGGTCGTTCAGCGCTGAATCCAGCGGTCGTGCGAGCGCAAACCTACCGCACATGCAGCCATCACACCGGGTCTTGGATGACGCTCAACAGGGCATCCACGTCCAATTCGGCTCCGTTCAGGGGGACGTTCAGGTCAAATTCGGCAGACACATGTGGGTCAAGTTCACCAAAGCAGCCCACCCAGGCGCCGGAAACGAGGAGCTTCGCACCCCGGCCAGCAAGCCAAGGGCCGTCACCTTCGGCCATGGGCTCAACGGTCCATTCCGTGATGCCCATGTCGCGACAAAAGGCTTGGATGCGTCCACGAACAGCTGAAAAACCACCGGAGCGCTCGGCAGACAACATCGCCAAACGGTTGCAATTTCGATGGTCCCTGACCACCGTCCCCAGTTCGTAAACGCGCTGAGGAAGATCGTGATGCTTGTTGGCAGCCAGCAGTCGAACCAAACCCGGTAGGAGATGTTGGCGCAGCACGGTGTGATCAACGGTGATAGGGTTTGTCAACTGCGTGACCGCATGTCGAGGGGTCCACCGCATGCGCTCAAATTGATCTTCCATGTTGGAAAGGGTCAGGGATTGGATTTGGAGAAAACCCATGCCCTGAAGGGTTTCTCGGAGACGGCGACGAAGGTGGTGGTCAGGCCGTGCAACAGCGGTCAATTGGGCTTTGGGCCAATCGGCCCCAAGGTCTTCGTAACCATGGCCGATGGCGATGTCCTCGATCACGTCCACCGGATGAAGCATGTCAAACCGCCAGCGTGGCATGTCCACCAGCAGCCATGATTCTCCCTGTGCTGCCTGCGCCATGGAGCTCCGATGCTCAGGAGCGTCAACACCGGCAGGTTCCCGTCCTGCCAATCGTCCACCCATTCGCGACAGGGCTCGCTCCAGTTCAGCGTCGTCGAGGGCTCGGCCGAGAAGGTGTTCAACCAGGCCTTCAGGTATGCGATGACGCATGGCTTCCGCTCGTGGCATGGACACCTTGGCTCCCTCACAGGTGGTGATGTCCACGGACTCGACCGTGCCCCCGCGCTCTTGCAGTTGCAAACACACCAGCATCAACGCAGCCTCACAGGCACGCGGGTCCCAACCCGTCACATCGATGAAAAAGTCCTCTGTGGCGTGTGTGACGGTGGTGTGCGCCCCGTTGATGATGGGTGGGAAGGACAAGACGTCGCCGTTGTTGTCTTCGATCAACGGCACGAGGTCCATGCCGTCCAGCAGGTGGGCGTAATCTTGTCCTTTGGGGTGGTGCTCGAGAATTTCATCGATGGTCATGGCCTCGGTTTCACCCAGTGGAACAAAAGATGTGGACCTGGGCACGGCTCGGGCGCGAAAGGGCGGATTGAGGTTCGCCAAATCGTGAACCCCGATGGAAGCCCGTTTCCGCCCCCGGCCGAGGGCGAAATGAAGCTTCTCCTGATGATCCATGAGGGCCTTGATGAAGGCCTCTCGGCCCTCTTCGCTGGAAGGCAAGGTGACACCTCGCACCACGGCTGCGAACATCACAGGGCGCACATCGATCAGCGCTTGGTCCACGGTGAAAGTGAGGCCGCTGGGGGTAGAAGGGAAGTCGGGTGCACTCGCCGCTCCGTGCAGGAAGGGGCGCATGGCAAAGGCCAACGTTTCTCCGCTGAGGAGGTCGGGCCGGTCGGGGAAGATTTCGATGTCCAATTGCGCTTCTGTGCACGCATCAATGTCGGTTCCCATCAGGGGCAACCGTTGCTCAAGGTCAGCGATGTCGTGTTCGTAACCGTGGTTGGCCATCAACTCAGCAAGCAGGCTTTGTGGAACGGAAATCGTCGGCATGATGTCACCTACCTCGCAAACCAGTGGGGCAAGGGTCGGCCATACCCTGCCAAGCGCAGACCGCTGACGGCCGCAGTTTCGGTGTCAAGGGCCCTCAGGTGATGCCGCTTCAGCAGATCGACGCTTGCAAGACCGATGCGTCGCAATTCATCCGACAAATCCGATTGTGTACCGGACAACCACAGTGCCATGTCGTCCACGTCCGCTACGGGGACTTCACTGGCCACGACGCTCACCCCCGATGCCAACAACACGGCAATGTCGTGGCCTGTGGCAGCAAACCCAAGCAGTGCACCGCACTGGGTGGTTGAGCCCGTCAAGTGTTCTTTGGAGGACCGCCCGATCAGCGGCAACGCAGCAGCCTCACTCACGCCGCTGCCGTCCTCGATGCGAGCAAGGGCGAGATGAATGCCGTGGTGGACGGCCAATCGGTGAAGTGCTTGGATCCTGCCGATGCCCTGGATAAGGGCGGTAGGGGTGCGTTCAGGTGCCAGGGATTTCATGGCCACCAACAACCCATCCAGTTGTTCTGGTGTCAGTGCAGGGAGGTGGTCGAGGTCGATGGCCATGCCGCCAGATGATGGGAGCTCGGTTGCAAGGGTCGACAGGTTGTCTCTGTCCACCACCAGCATGTCGACGTTCCTTGGCGAGGCATGAACCAGCATCGGGTGGCGGTCGATCACACCGGTGGCTGCTTCGCTCGGCTCAGTGGGTGAATGTTCGAGGCCGGGTGGGAGATGGGGAATCATGGGCATGGGCAAAGCAAGGGCGTTCACCTCGTCGTCTTGGCCGACAAGTGCCACGGTGTCCACCGTTGCGTAGGGCGGCAAGGCCGTTTGGTCGTGGGAGGTGAGACCCACAGAGGAAAGATCACCTGCAGACACCATGCTGCCCATCCCCTCCACCTTGCCGGCATGGGGCGCTGCACACAGGCAAACAGCATCCCTCGGCACGTGCATGGTTTCATCGCCGATGTCGTTGTTGATCTTCTTCACTTCCTTTGCCTCCAAGGGTCGCAAGACCACCCCCGGAGGTGGACTTGGACACCGGCCATTGACGACGATGACACCGCCGGTCATGCCTGCGCCAGGGTCGGGTCCAACATCGCCGTGAATCACGATGAGCCCGTCGCTCATTCCACCGCCAACGCGAGCACCGGCCGGCCCTCGGACAACCAGCCGACCGCCTTGCATCATGGCGCCAGCGTCGTGCCCTACGCCCTCGAGAACGGTGATGTCGCCACTGACCATACGAAATCCAACATGGTCGCCAGCAAGTTGCTCGCATCGAATGCTGGTGCCGTTGTTGCCGGCGCCAAGGAACCCTCCTGCGTCACCTTGGAGGGTGAACGACCCGCCTTGACCGAAGGCCGCCACCCACGATCCCAACACACCCAACGCACGAATTCGAGCCCCCTGAGGAAGCCCGGGGCACAGCCCCAATTCACCGTTCTTGGGAACAGGGTCGCCGGCATTGGTCCATCCGATTCGGAGAATGGCGTTCTGTTGGGCTGCCGCTTCCAGTCGGGGTCCGAGTTTGGCGTTGATGTTCAGCGACCGCTGGACCTCATTGGCGTTGCCGGCCATGGCATGTCGTTCGGTTCCTCGCACAAATATCCATCCGTTCAAGCACCAAGGGGGAGCATGACCTTGCCACCCTCTCCACCCTCCTCAAGAACCCTTATGGGCGGTCGGTCAGAGGCGGGAGCAGGGACCATCATGACCATCAACGTCGCCATCAATGGGTACGGAACCATCGGAAAACGCGTCGCTGACGCAGTGGATGCGCAAGACGACATGGTGATTGTTGGTGTTACCAAAACTCGCCCGTCATTTGGTTGTGACCTTGCCGTGCGAAAGGGCTACCCCCTGTACTGTACGTTCGACGAACCAGCTCGAATTGAGGCCTTCGCAGAGGCTGGATACGAGTGCCACGGTGGTTTGAGCGACTTGTTGGCCGTGGCGGACGTGGTGGTCGACTGCTCACCCGGCAAAGTTGGGGCCGCCAACAAAGACATCTACGTCAAGGCAGGGGTGAAGTACATCTTCCAGGGCGGTGAAAAGCACGCCATGGCGGGGATGTCCTACACCTCGTCCGCGAACCATGCTGAAAACATGGGTGCCGCTGGCACTCGCGTGGTGTCCTGCAACACCACCGGGTTGTCACGAACCCTGGTTCCGCTGTACGACCACTGCGGTTCACTGAAGGTCGAATGCACCATGATTCGCCGCGCAGCCGATCCTGGTGATTCAGCCAAAGGCCCCATCAACGCCATCAAGCCCGTGCTCAAGGTGCCCTCGCATCACGGGCCTGACGTCATGACGGTGAAGCCGGAGATTCAGATCAACTCCATGGCCGTTGCTGTGCCCACCACGCTCATGCATTGCCACTCCATCGTGGCATTTTTGCCCGAAGGGCACGGCTTGACCACCGAATCGGTCCTGGCGATGTGGCGCGAGCAACCTCGTATCATCATCATGAACGGCGGAGAAACCGGCATCACCACCACCGCCGAAGTGATGGAGTACGCTCGTGACATCGGCCGAAAGTGGGGCGATTTGCATGAAATTTTTGTCTGGGAGGACGGTGTCAAACTTGACGGCAACACCCTGTACTACTTCCAGGCGATTCACCAAGAATCGGATGTCATCCCGGAGAACGTTGACGCCATTCGGGCACTGATGGGCACCGAGGAGGACTGGATGGTGAGCGTCACCAAAACGGATGCCGCCATTTCCGCCTACAACGGCTTGTGAAAAGGCCGGGCTTCACGCACCGATGAGGTGTATTGAAAAGTGGGCCCCGGTTCCACAGGGCATGCGTTCACAGGCTGGCCTCTGGCTCGTCTTTTGGCTGATGGTTTCCTTGCCGTTGACCGCTTCGGTTTCGGCGGGGGAAAACGATTCGACCGCTTCGGAAGAACAGCTCCCTGTCCACGCTGCTGTTCCAACGGAGGATGAGCGGCTCCAACAAGCATCAGCACGTTGGCATGTGCTGCCCCAGCCGGTGCTTGAAACGGGAGAATGGGCGTCATCCACCGGCTACATTCACCTCGCTGCCGGCTCGTTCGACCCCCTTCTTGGTGACGAACCCTTCGTCCCCTCCGGATTTGGTCGTCTCGGCGATGCACAACAAACCGGCCTTGCGATGGTCCAGCTCCACCGCGCCGACGGCCTGTTGATGGAAGAACTGGCCAAAACGTACGGCTTGTCGGTGCTCGACGTGCTTCACGACGAAGCATGGCTGGTTCGATTGCCCGAGCCCCCAATGAACACCATGCAGCAGTTGAACGCTGACGACCGTGTTCGCTGGGTGGGGCATCAATCACCTGGTTGGCGCGTTCATCCAGGTCTCTTGGAGGATGCAAAACTGGGTGCTGCCCTGACGCTGGTTCCCACGCCCGACTTGAGCACCGGTGGGTACGAAGCCCTCGCCACAGATTTGGTGCGCTTCGGTGCCGACGATGCATGGTGCGACGCATGGCTCTGCCGTGCGACCTCCTCTTCCCATCGCATCGCCGCTTTGGTGCAAAACGTGGCTCACGATGGACGCATCATGTGGACCGAACCTTCGGCGCCCATGTCCCCTCACAACGCCGTGGCTTGGTCCATCGCAGGGGTGGCCGATGTCACCTCGAATGCGTCGTTTACGTTGGACGGTTCGGGCGAGATGATCGCCATCACCGATACGGGGCTGGATCAAAACCACCCGGATTTGACCGGGCGTGTGGCAGGAACCCTCACCCAGTTTGGATTGGATCCATCACCCGCTGACACAAACTCCGGTCACGGCACGCACGTCGCCATCACGGTGGCAGGGAACGGCACGGGTAACCCTGATGCTCGTGGCGTTGCACCTGCAGCGAACATCGTGATGTATGCCCTCGAGCACGACCCTACGGGCGTCTTCGGCCGCATCGGATCCATCTATGACATGCTTCGAGATGCCGAACAAAAAACTGCCCGCATCGCCGTCAATGCGTGGGGGCTCAACGGAAACTACGGTCAGTACACCGCTGATGCACGCTCTGTTGACGTGTTTGTCCGGGACCGCTCCGATTTGACGCCCGTCTTTTCCGTGGGTGACCGGGGCGCACAAGGTGCTTCCCAAGTGACCTCACCAGGGACGGCCAAGAACGTCCTTGCTGTGGGCGCGTCCACCACGGGTGTGGGGGGGACCACCTCTCCCGGGCAGGTGGCCAATTTCTCCTCCCAAGGACCGGCGCTTGACGGTCGCATCAAGCCCGATGTGGTTGCCCCCGGCGTGGGTGTGTGTTCAGGCTTGGCCGAAGAAGCACGCTTCCCTGCTGGACCCGATTGCCTGACCGGTGTCCATGCCGGTGGGAATGCGTACTACATGTCCCTGTCCGGGACGTCGCAAGCCACCGCTGTGGCCTCGGGTGTCACGGCGTTGACCCGTGAATTCATCCGAGAGCAAGTCGGCGTGAACTCTCCCAGCAGTGCGCTGGTAAAGGCCGTCGTCATCAACGGCGCCGAGGACATGGGGGCACCCGACATCCCCAATGCACTCGAGGGGTGGGGCCAAGTGGACCTTGAGCGAACGGTCATGCCCATGAACGGCGCAACACCGTTGGACACGTTTGTGGACGACACCTCTGCGCTGAACCCCGGTTACGCCCTCCTCTATTCGTTCGACCTCAACCCGACCCACGGTGTGGACATCACGCTGGCATGGACCGATGAAGCCGGGAGCGCCAACACACCGCAGAACCAACCCCGCCTCGTGAACGACCTCGACTTGACGCTGCAAGGCCCCAACGGGGAGGTGTATCTCGGCAACGTGTTCGCCAACGGCCATTCCACTTCCGGTGGTTCATCGGACACGGTCAACAACGTTGAACGCATCCGGCTTGATGCGGGAAGCCTCCCCGATTCGCTTGAAGGCTGGACGGTGCGGGTGGACCACAGGCAAGGGACCACCCAGCGCTTTGGCTTGGTCGTGGCCGCTGTTGCTACGCCAACCCCGCAGGCTGATTTGGTGGTGTTTAACGGGAGCATCTTGACGTCATCCACCGAGCCGCTGAGGAACGATCTCATCTCCATTCGTCTGGCGTGGATGAACCAGGGGACCGCCAGCACGTCAGCGTTTGAGGTGCTGCTCGAGGACCTCACAACGGGGGAAACCCTGTCCACGGCGACTCGGAACGGTTTGGCTTCGGGTGAGCTTGACTCGTATTCGATTTTCCATCAATTCACCACCACAGGGACGCATCGCCTGCGCTTGTCCATCGATACGACCAACACGGTCAGTGAGCTCAACGACGGTACGAGCGGCGTGGACAACAACGTCTGGGAACAGGATGTTGAAGTCAAAGCGCTCGGGGTTCGCGTGGTGGTCAACAACGACGACGGCAGCGTGCCAGAAACACCTGAAGAGCGAGCGGACAACGCGGTGTTGACGTTGGACGTTGCCAACGATTCGGGGATTGACATCCCGTTGACCATCCTTCATGAGGGAACAGGGAATCAATCCGTGGTTGTTTCCACCACCACCGTGCAGGTGCCCGTTCCCGGACGCGACAACTTCTTCCTCCCCAGCGAAGACCTCTGGAGTCGCACCTTCTCAGAATCCCCGAATTTCGTGCTCACCGAGCAGGGTTCAGAGGACGCCAACAAAACATTCAACCTTCGACTGGAAGACTTGGATGCTGACTTTGAGACCTCTGCCGAAAACCCGCGGTTTGTTCGTGCAGGTCGGTATGTGGTTGAGGTCACCGCTCGCTACGAGTTCCAACCAACCGTGGCTCACACGCAACGGATTTTCGTCGATGTTCCTCAAATCGATCAGGTTCAAGTCGTCGCAGCTGGGACCTCCGGCCTTCAAGCCCAACCCGGTGCATCCACGTTCTTTTCCATCTCCGTTCGCAACACGGGCAACGCCCCTGCACAATACAGCGTCGAATGTGAATCAGAAAATCGCTGGCAGTTGATGTTGGGGAGTTCCAACTCGTCGAGGCTGGAATTTGAACCGTTGAACTTGCTCGAATACCTCCCCATGTCCATCCGCATCATCGTGCCCTTGGTGGCAGACGGCCAACCGGCGGCCGGTGACACCGATGACGTGACCTGTTACGTCACCTCCTCCACGGACCCGAGCATGAACTTCACCGAGACCGTGACCGTCACCGTGATGCCGCAGGAGTCGTTCACGGTGGATCTCAGCGACGATGACGGTCCGCTCGGCCCATCGCAAACGGCTGCACCGCTTTCCGTGGACTCTGGACAACGGGTCCACCTGAACCTCACGGTCCAGAACACGGGCAACATCGCCGTCGACCTTGAGGTCTCGGCCTTGCCGGACAACCCTCAGTGGGCCATGCAGGTCATGTTTGGAGACGAGGTTGACAACCGTCGAGTGAGCCTGACGTTGAACCCCGGCCAAACGGCTCGGGTTGAGTTTTTGTTCGCTGTGCCGTTAACCGCTGAAGAGAACGACTTCAACTCGTACACGATCCGAACGGAGCGGAGCCTCCAAAATTTCATTCAAAACGTCACGACCCTCATCGTGCGGGAGGAGTTGGGGGTTGAGCTCTCTGCTCCGGTCGGCAACGAAATCGCCGTCAACGTCTCCGACATGTTCTCGTACGGTGAATTCACGGTTCGAAACACCGGCAACGTGCCGCTGGGCTTGACCTGGACCCACGGGCTTCTTCCCGACGGCTGGACCGTTGGGTTCGCCAACCCGTCGACCTACCTCGAACCTCGTGAAGTTCGCTCGGTTCGACTCGGTCTGGTGCCACCCCCCCAAACGCCAGCGGGCGCACAAGACTTCGACGTCCTCGTTGTTGTGAACGGAACAAGTGAAGGGCGCTTCGTTGAAACCAGTTCAACGGCCAGTGTTCGTGTGGAGCCCTCCATGTTTGCCAACATGACCGTGGTTGGTGATGTGACCAACACCTTCCAATCCGTGAGCAGGGCGGACGGGGCGGTTCAGACCCTCTCGATTCGCAACGATGGGAACCTTCCCCTCAGCAACACGGCCTTGACCGCTGTCCTGGTGGACGCTTCAGGTGAGGAACGCACCGATTGGGACGTTGAACTCTCGGTGACCGATGTGGATGGCCTCGCCGTGGGAGCATCCCAAGAAGTCACCCTCACCTTGCGCCCGAACGGGGAAACTGCTCGTGGCTTGGCCACCCTGCACCTGAACCTCTCGGCCAACGGCATGACGGTGGCCGCTGTTGAACAACCGGCTTCGGTTGAATCGGCAACGGGTGGCGGGGGTTTGTTCGCCGTTCTGCCGCCTGCAGCCAGCGCAGCGGTGGTGGCCGTCCTTCTCCTGGGGTTGCTCGTCGGCGCACGTCGCATGAAGCGAACCGGTGAACTGACGGACGACGGCCTCGACCTGGTGGCACCCGACACGCACGCTCGCCCCGATCATCTGGGTGAGCGCCGTGAGGAAGCGTTGGACATCAGCAGCGCCATCAACGACATCGCCAGTGCTGAGGTCAGCGACGAAGAGATCGCAGCAGCCATCATGCAATCGATGGACCTTCCCAGCACGCCTGCAACACCGCCTGCTGGGCTGCCACCCAGCGGTATGCCGCCTCGGGCGCTTCCACCTGCAGGTCTACCCCCCGCTGGGATGCCTCCGGCAGGCTTGCCACCTGTGGGTGCCCCGGTACCGAAGGTACTGCCCAACCTGCCGCCACCTGCTCCCGCCGTCCCCC
>WTJK01000029.1 GCA_011524855.1 Methanobacteriota archaeon
CCGGCCATGTCACCGGTTTGGATGGTCCACTGACTTGCATAGACGCCTCCGGAGGCGATCAAGTCGTCGTGTAGGCCACGTTCCACCACGGCGCCGTCCACCATGGAGAGGATCTCGTTGGCGTTGCGGATGGTGCTGAGGCGGTGGGCCACGGCGATGGTGGCGCGCCCTTCGCCCGAAGAGATGAGGTTCTTCTGGATGCGGCGCTCGGTTTCTGCGTCGAGGGCGCTGCTGGCTTCGTCGAGGATGAGCAGGCTGGGTGCCTTCAGCAGGGCTCGGGCCAGTGAAATGCGAGCCCGCTGACCGCCGCTGAGTTTGGCGCCGCGATCGCCGACCATCGTGTCGAGGCCTTCTTCCAATTCCTGGACGAAATCCCAGGCACCTGCGAGTTCCAAGGCAGCCTTGAGGTCGTCTTCGTTGGCGGTCTGGTTGTAGATGACGTTGTCGCGTACGCTGCCGTAGAACAGGAAGGGTTCCTGGCTGACGAAACCGATGGCGTTGCGCAGTGAATGGAGGGTAAAGTGGTTGATCGGCTGCCCGTTGATGAGCACCTCACCGCTGTCGGGCGTGTAGTAGCGCATGAGGAGTTTGAGAATGGTGGTTTTGCCGGCACCGGTGTGCCCCATGATCCCGAGGAATTCCCCGCCGGTGACCTTGAAGGAAATGCCGTTGAGCACTTTGATGCTCGTGTTGGGGTACGTGAAGTACACGTCGTTGAATTCGACCGATTGGATGCCGCCTTCGAGGGGCACGGCGTCCTCGGTGTCCACGATGGTGGGCTCGAGGTCGACCGCTGCAAACACGCGGCGAGCGGCGGCTTCACCGCGCTGCAACTGATTGACGAGGATGCCGAAGATGAACATCGGCATCGTCATGCGGGTGCTGATGAGGAGGAAGGTCACGAGTTGACCGGTGGTGATCTCGTCGTTTTTGGCGAGGTACCCGCCAGCCACGACCAGCAGACCAAAGGCCACACCGGCGATGGCGTAAATCATCGGCACGAAGCGGTTGCGGTCTTTGCTGGCGCCCATCGCCTGGTCACGGTAGGAGCCCGATTCTCGAGCCACACGGTCGGCCTCCCAGCCTTGAGCGTTGTAGGCTTGAACCACGGCGATGCCGGAGATGAGGTTCTCCAACACGGCGTGGATGTCACCGGTCGATTCCCGCTGCTTGCGGTAACGGCGCTGCACACGGGTGGAAAACCAGTACACGGCCGGGACGATGAACAGGATGGGCGTGAACAACACGGCTGCCAGTTTCCACGACATCAAGACAAGGATCACAAACGCCGTGGCGAAGGTGATGACGATCCGGATGATCGACGTGGATGAATCCGAGACCACGTCTTCCAGCTGATTGACGTCGCTGGACAGAACCGACATGATTTGCCCGGTCTGGCGCAAGTCGTAGTAGGAAGCCTCCATGGCGATGAGCGAGCGCGTGGCGTCCATGCGCAGGTCGTGTTGGATGTTGTAGCCAAGGGTCTGCCAAGCGTATTCAGAAATGCCTTGGAACACGGCCAGACACAGGAAACCGAGGAAGACGAGCAAGCCGTAGCCGACGGCGGGGTTGCTGTGAATGCCCGTGATGACGTCCTGAAGGAGTTGCGGACCGGACAACGTGTCCGTGGTGAAGTAATCCACGGCGAGACCGATGGCGACGAAGGGCATCAGGTCAAAGAAACGAGCCGCTGCGTTGGCGAAGATACCGGTGAACACCCGTCCCGGGTAACGCTTTGCATAAGGGAGCACACGCCATATTTGCCGGCCCAACGGTGCCGAGGCTTCGTCGTCGCCTTCGGGTCCCATGGCGTCAGCTTGGGCGGCCGCTGCTGCAGCATGTGCACGGGTCATGGTTGGCTGGCCCCGTCTCCGGCTAATTGAACCCTCGCCCCCGCTCGCAACTGAGGCCTTGGATGCAATCTTTGATGAGGTAGGGCGTCATGGAAAATACATGCTGACCCGCCAAACACGTGCCTCGTTGTTCATGATGGCCTTGATGGTGACCCAGGTGATGCTGCCGCTCGCCGCAGCCGCTGCTGACAACGACCAAGCTCTGAACACCGAGACCAACGCCGGTCTCGATGCGTTGCGCGACTTGGGAATTGTCCCCACGGCGGATGCAGCCCACGGGTGGTTGCCCAGCGATGCAGGATCGGACATCAGCCAGTTGCTCTACCGTGACCTTACCCTGGTGGCTCCGGGCGACTGGGAGCAGTTCACCGGTGAATCCAGCCTGAACGGCTTCCACATCCTCAGCCACACCTACCCGGTGCCCAGCGAATGGGTCAACGACCTCGCCAAGGCCGGCATCAACTGCCACTCCTTCCTGCCCCCGACCGGCTTCCACTGTGACCTTTCCGGGCAAACTCCCGAACGCTTGGCCCAGCTCGACGTGCTCGGCATCGGGGTGATGGACGCGACGGACAAGGTGCGAACCAGCTTGGCAGAAGGGCTGCTCGGCCTGGCTACGCCGCAAGCCATGGTGAACACCGAAATGGCCCTGGTGGACGTGATGCTCGCTGGCACGGAACTGCCTGAAGACCTCGACCGCCGCAGCGACGTGGCGTTGGACCACCACGACGGGCGCTTCGCCTCCTTCCTCATCGAACCGACCGGCCTCGCCTGGTTGGCGTCGCAAAACGAAGTGGAGTGGGTCGAGGCCACCCCGATCTTCCAGACCATGAACAGCCGAGCTCGCGAGGTCATCGAAGCCGACCACCTGTACGAAACCAGTTACATGTCCTCGGTGGACAGCAGCTGGACCGGATTGGACGGCAGCGGCATCATCGTGACCGTGGCCGACACCGGCCTTGACAACGGCGTCAACAACTCGAACATGCACCCCGATTTCCGCGACCACATCACCGGCATCGTCGCCTTCCAGCCCTCGAGCGGCTCGTGCACCTATTACGGCCTCAGTTACCCTTGCGGTGATGACGCCGAGGACACCGACGGTCACGGCACCCACGTCGCCGGTTCGGTGCTGGGCGACGGGACCAACAGCAACGGCGACATTGTTGGTGTGGCCCCCGAGGCCCACCTGTTGTTCCAAGCCATCGCCGTGACGGATGGGAGCGAAGAGCGGCTGATCGGGATCACGCCCGACCTCGACGACATGTTCACCGACGCATGGGACAACGGGAGCCGGGTTCACACCAACTCCTGGGGCGCTCCTGAGAACGGTGCGTACACCACCCGCTCTGCTCAAGCCGACGCCAGCGCCCGCACCTACGACGAACTCGTCATCCTGTTCGCCGGGGCCAACGAAGGCACCGACGCCAACAACGACGGTGAAGTCGATTTGGATTCGCTCGGCGCCCCTGCTTCCGCCAAGAACGTGCTGACCGTCGGCGCCTCTGAAAACAACCGCAGCAACTACACCTACATTTGGGGCTCCTCGAACGGCTGGGTCAACCCCATCGCCAACGACGGACTGGCCGACGACCCCGAGGGCATGGCAGCGTTTTCGTCCCGGGGCCCCACCGATGACAACCGCATCAAGCCCGACATTTCCGCACCCGGGACCTTCATTTTGTCCACCAAATCCTCCGCCACGGGTGCACCAAGCACTCCGTGGGTGCACAACAGCAGTTACCGCTACATGCAAGGCACCAGCATGGCGACGCCCATCACAGCGGGTGCAACGGCCTTGCTGCTTGAACATCTGATGGAGAACGAGGGTGAAACCGCCCCCACCTCCGCACTGATCAAGGCCATCTTCACCGCCAGCGCTCACGACATGGCCGGCCAGTACGGCTCGGCCACCAACGGAGCCGGAGAGGATGCACCCAACAACCACGAAGGTTGGGGGCGCGTCAACATGACCCAGGCCATTGACACCTCCTACATTCAAGGCCACTCGGTCAACACCGGTGACGACCTCGGTTGGTCGTTCTCGGTGGGTGCAGGCTCGGACGACATCAGCATCGCCCTGTCATGGACGGACCCCGCCTCGACGCCCTCGGCCTCGGTGAACCTCGTGAACAACCTCAACTTGGCCGTGAAGGACCCCAGCGGCACCTGGACGAACACCACCAACAACCGCGACAACCTCCTCGGCACCACGCTCACCTCCCCCGCTCAGGGCACTTGGGAAGTCCACGTTGTGGGCACCAACGTCCCCACCGGACCCCAATTCTTCGCCTTCGCCGTGACCGGCGACCACACGATCGCCAACCTCACGACCGACACCGACCTCGACGGCGTGGACGACGACGACGACGATTGCAACGCGACGGCGGGTACATCGACCGTTGACCGTCTTGGCTGCCCCGACACCGACGGCGACGGCTACTCCAACCCCGACAGCGGCTGGACGGCGGCTGACGGCGCCGACGCCTTCCCCTCCGTGGCCACGCAGTGGGCCGATGCGGACTACGATGGCTACGGCGACAACAGCGCCGGCTACCAGCCCGATGCTTGCACTGCCACCTCTGGCAACTCAACCCTTGACCGGTTCGGTTGCACCGACACGGACGGCGATGGCCACTCCGACCCCGACATGACGTGGACCACGGCCAACGGCGCCGATGCGTGCCAGGCCGTGGCCGGCAATTCCAGCGAAGACCGGGCGGGCTGTGCCGACCAAGACGGCGACGGGTACTCCGACCCCGACGGCGTGTGGACCGTGGCCTCCGGAGCGGATGCGTTCGTCACGGATGCCACGCAGTGGAACGACACCGACAACGACGGCTACGGCGACAACCCGCCCCCCGCCACCACCGGCGACGGATGTCCTTCCGTCCTGGGCACCTCCACCGTTGACCGGTACGGGTGCGCTGACACCGACGGCGACGGTTACTCGAACCCCGACAGCGGCTGGACGGTGGCTCAGGGGGCAGACGCCTTCCCAACGGACAACACGCAGTGGGCGGACGCCGATGGCGACGGCTACGGCGACAACGCCACCGGCACCAACCCGGACGCTTGTCCGAACGAGAACGGCAATTCCACGCAGATGAGCCGCTTGGGCTGCCTCGACAACGACGGGGACGGGTACGCCAACCTCGACGACGCCTTTGACAACGAGCCTTCCCAGTGGGTCGACAGCGACGGCGACGGCTACGGCGACAACGCCACGGGTCACGAACCCGATGCGTGCCCTTCGACCGCCGGCACGTCCGACCGCGACCGGTACGGTTGCACCGACAGCGACGGGGACGGCTCTTCGGACCCCGACGCCACATGGACGGTGGTCAACGGGGCGGACATGGCGCCCAACGACGCCACCCAGTGGGTGGACGCCGACGGCGATGGGTTTGGTGACAACCCCAGCGGAACCAACGGCGACGATTGCCCGCTCACCAGCGGCAACTCCACCGTGGACCGTCAAGGCTGCACCGACACCGACGGCGACGGGTATTCGGACGCCGACAGCTCGTGGACCGTCGCACAGGGCGCTGACGCCTTCCCGAACGACCCCACCCGGTGGGGCGACCTCGACGGGGACGGGTACGACGACGCCTCGCAAGACGCTTGTCCCAACTTTGCGGGCACCTCCACCGCCGATCGACTCGGGTGCCCCGACCAAGACGGGGACGGGTACTCTGACCCCGATGCGAACTTCACCGTGGCCGACGGCGCCGACGCCTTCGTGTCCGAGGCCACCCAATGGAACGACACCGACGGTGACGGCTACGGGGACAACCCCTCCGGCAACTTGCCCGATGGTTGTGTCAACCAGCACGGTGATTCGTGGCAGAACAACACGTACGGCTGCTTGGACACCGACCGCGACGGTTGGGCGAACGTCGGCGATTCGCACCCCGACGACATCACCCAGTGGCTCGACACCGACGGTGATGGCTTCGGTGACAACGCTGCCGGCACGCAACCGGACGCCTGCCCGAGCCAAGCCGGCAACTCCACCCAAGGCAACCG
>WTJK01000026.1:0-34335 GCA_011524855.1 Methanobacteriota archaeon
TGTGGTGTCTGAGACATCCGAAGGTCGCGGGTTCGAGCCCCG
Organism: Methanobacteriota archaeon; assembly: GCA_011524855.1. Taxonomy (GTDB): domain Archaea; phylum Thermoplasmatota; class Poseidoniia; order Poseidoniales; family Poseidoniaceae; genus Poseidonia. The sequence continues at coordinate 43 of WTJK01000026.1, forward strand.
CTCCCGGCACCATCTGGTCACGCGTCAGCTGGGGAACCCACCGGCAAAGCCAAGAGGTAAACGCGGAGCACGACCCGTCCCTGAGGTGACCTCATGACCCTGCTCAGCATGTCCAGTGTTCAACGGTACTACAGCACACCCGCCGGTGACGTCAAGGCGCTTGACGGCATCAACATCGAAATTGAGCAAGGCGAACGGGTGGTCCTGCTCGGCCCCTCGGGTTCGGGAAAGACCACGTTGTTGAATTGCCTCTCGGCACTCGACAGCCCCACCAACGGCACCTACATCTTCGACGGCGAGGCCGTACCTCGCAACGATTCGGAAGCCATGACGCGCTTCCGCCGGGAGAACATCGGTTACGTCTTTCAATTCTTCAACCTCCTTCAGGACTTGACGGTGATGGAAAACATCCTGCTCATTCAGGAATTGGCCGGTCAAAAGGACCCCAAACGGGCCAAGGCCCTGCTGGACCTCGTCGGTTTGAGCGCTGAAGCCAACCGATTTCCAGGTGAAATCAGCGGCGGTCAGCAACAGCGGGTGGCCATTGCCCGCAGCATCGCCAAGCGACCTCGGTTGCTGTTGGGAGACGAGCTGACGGGCAACCTCGACTCCGAGACCTCAGACATGGTGATGAAGGCGTTGGTCCACGCTTGCGAGCAGGAGAACATCACGGCCGTGTTCGTGACTCACGACGAGGGATTGGTGAAATTTGCCACCCGCGTCATTCGCATTGACAGTGGACAAATCGTGTCCGACGAGCAGCAAACCCCCGCCACCGTCGAATGAGGCCGTTCCATGTCAGCCCTCCTCAACAAACGCTTGGCTCGGTCCCTGTGGAAGACCAAATTGCGATTGATTTCCGTGGTGCTCATGGTGTTCATGGGGGTGTTCGCCGGCATCACCTTCACCGGTTATGCTGCCAACCTGGAGACGATGTACGACCAACTCCAATCCGACACGGATTCGGGCGGAAACCTGGCCGATTTGTGGATCGACAACAGCACCGCCGTGTGGTCCGCCGGTGAGGTGGCGGCGTTCTGCACCCAACTCGAATCGAATTGGGACACCAGCACGGCCCAAGGGGCTGCGTTGGACTCGTGCGAAGGTCGCATGGTGGTGCCCGGGATCATGTTCCACAGCAACGCCACGGGGGACCACTTGTTGACCGCAGTATGGCACGGCATGCCCGTATCGGCCAACGCCGACCGCTTGTGGATGCCCGAAGGGGAAACCGAAGGTCGGTGGGCGACCAACGACCGTGAGGTTGTCATCGACCAACACGTCGCCGAAGTGCTCGACCTCGACCTTGGCGACGACGTAAACCTCACGTCGGGCAACGGGTCGTTTACGTTCACCGTCGTTGGCTTCGCCTTCCATCCGCTGCATGTGTTGATGATGCCGGAGGGCGCCATTTTTCCGCCCAACGAAGGTGATTTCGTGGTGGGATACCTCTCGGACGAAGGACTGGCGCGCATGCACGGCGTGGCCGACGGGAGTGCCAACACCATTCTGCTCGATGTGGAAGGGACCCCTTCCTTTGACCTCCCGGACACCGAAGCAGACGAGGGCGCCGGCATGCGAGGCGTCCACGAGGCCACCGAGGAGGCCCTCGAAGCCACCGAACTGGACGCACGGGTGAGGGATCGAGGCCAACACCCTTCCGTCGAATTCCTGCGCCAAGACCTTGAGGGGGCCAAACGAACCAGCACCCCGTTCACCGTGATGATCGCCGTCATCGCCTCCATCACCATCGTTCTCAGCCTCCAGCGACTGGTCCAAAGCCAAGCCAGGGAAATCGCCGTGTTGCGTACGCTGGGCGTCCCACGTCGCAGCCTGATGACGGGGTACTTGTTGGCGCCCATTGCCATTGGTGCAGTGGGCTGCACGCTGGGTGCGCTGGCTGGCCCAAGCGGCATGCACTTCATGCTGGATTTCTACGAATCCTTCGTTGGATTGCCCATCGTTGAGCGACGGTTGGACGCCAGCATGTACGCTACCATCATCGCCACCACCATGACCGTCGTGTTTGTCTCGGGCGCCTTCCCCGCTTGGAAGTCCAGTCGGTTGGACCCGCTCATCGTGATGAGCGGCCAACACAACGTCCGGGTCGGGAGTTCTACCCTCAAACGGCTCACAACGTGGATGCCCACACAACTTGGCTTGTCCATCCGCTCCACGTTCCGCAAACCCATCCGCCTCAGCATGACGTTCCTTGCCGTTGGCATTTCGCTGATGTTGTTCGGTTCCATCCAGATGATGACCGTGGGGTTGGAAGACACCATCGTCGGTGGTCTACGGGACGACCAAACCTGGGACGCTCAAGCCTACGTCATGCCGGGCGGCGATGTGGAGGTGATTGAATGGGCGGATGACCGAGACTTACTGCATGAGCGCCTCATCGAAATGGCATCGGGGGCTGTGGAAGGCCCCGACGGCGTCATGCGGGCTTTCACGGTCGTTGGCATGAACGGATACAACGGCGAAAGCATGCGACCCGTGAACATCGTGGACGGCACGGCGCTCTCGGCCGATGGTTCGGTGTTGGAGGTCATGATGGACGAGGGCTCACTTTCCATGCTGGAGTGGAGCCTCGGTGAGCAACGGGACATTACCGTCAACGGCCAAACGGTCACGGTTGAGCCGGTCGGTGCCACCCGTGGTGAATTTGCCCGGACGATGTACTTCGACCGGGCGGATCTGGCGGAATTGACCGGCGCCAACGCCACGTCGGTGTACCTCAGCGGCCCGAACGGCGTGAGCGTGGACCAATCGTTGGGTGAGTTAACGGTCGGCGTGGTGGAACGTCAAGACCTCCTCAACGGCATTGAAACCCTGCTGGAACAGCAGACGCAATTCCTCCAGGTGATGATGGCCGTGGGCCTCATGTTCACGGTCGTGGTCATGTTCAACACGATGATCATGAACATCTCCGAACGCGATTTCGAACTCGCCACACTGCGGGTGCTCGGTGCGTCCACCAAGAGTTTGGGCGGCATGCTCCTGTTTGAGAGCCTCATCATCGGAACCGTGGGTGGCTTGGTCGGTGTTGCCTTCGCCTACGGTGGCGCGTTGGGGTTGGCGGCCTCGTTCTCGTCCTGGGAATTCTACTTCCCCATCGTGCTCGTCCCCAGCGTGGCGTTCACCTTGATGGGCGGCGTGCTGCTGATCGCCGTGGCCATGACGCCCATCGGCGTCTGGCGTTTGCGCCGCATGGATTTGGTGGAGAAGGTCAAGGACCTGTCGCAGTGAGCCGAACCCTTCATGGAGTGCGTGCCGTACCCACACGGCATGGAAGACCTTCCCGAAATTGGCCATCGTGCCACGGTTTTGGTGAACACCCACCAAGGCGAGACCCGTCATGAGGGCCGTGTGCTTCCCCCCGCAGCACCGCGTCACCTGACCCTCAAACTCGACAACGGGTACAACGTCAGCGTTCGACACGAAGATGTGGTGTCCGTAGAGGACCACGGCCGGGTTGAACCCACCACAACGGCGAGTGGAGAAACGGCGACGCCCGACGCAGGCTTGCCTCGGGTCCGTATCGTCCACACAGGGGGCACCATCGCCTCCAAAGTCGACTACGCCAGTGGAGCCGTTGTGGCCCGTTCTGAACCCGAGGAACTCATCGCCTCCATCCCCGAACTGGCGCAACTCGCAGCCTTGGATGCGGTCAAGGTGGGCAACATGTTCAGCGACGACATCCGGCCCCAACACTGGAACCTCATGGCCGAGGCGGTGGCAGCGGCCTTCGAAGACGGCTGCCGCGGCGTGGTCATCGCCCACGGCACGGACACGTTGCACTACACCTCGGCTGCGTTGAACTTCATCTTCGGTGGCCAAGGTGACCGCTTGCCAGGTCCGATCGTGTTGGTCGGGTCCCAACGTTCGAGCGACCGCGGCTCCACCGACGCCACTGAGAACTTGCTCGCTGCCGTCCATTGGGCGGCATGGGGCCCGACGCCAACGGGACACGCCGGTGACAACGCCGTCGTCGTCATGCACGAAGGGCAAAGCGACGGCACGCTCTCGGTTCATTCCGGCTTGGGTGTTCGCAAACTGCATTCCTCACGACGGGATGCGTTTCAACCGGTCAATGCCGAACCGTTGGCCACCGTTGCGTTGTCACCCGGAGGCCCCGAACACCGTCTTTCACCGGACTATGAGGCGGTGCAAGGCGCCGCCAACCCGCGCCCCGTCGCCACCAAGGTTCACGGTTTCGAGCCCGGCCAGCGCATCGGTCACTTCGTTGCAGGTCCCTGGCTGCACGGAGAACACGTGGAAGCCGTCATCGCCAGCGGCGTGCAAGGCTTGGTGATCCACGGAACCGGTTTGGGTCATCTCCCCATCGAAGACGCCATGGGCGATGCACCGGAAAACACCGTGCTTTGGCGAACCCTGACACGATGCATGAACCGTCAACTGCCCGTGGTGGTGGTCAACCAGTGCATCCACGGCCCTGTGGACATGAACGTCTACGCAAAGGGGCGGCAACAACGTTCGCTGGGCGTGCTTGGTCACGGCATGAACGCCACACCGGAAGCCATCAGTGTGAAGTTGCATTGGGTGCTGTCACAAGCCATGGACGTGGCCGAAGCGATGGAAAAGAACCTGTGTGGAGAACACCGTGAAAACCTGCGTCGTTGAGCGTTTGAATCAAAAACCGAGGCGGAGTGGACAAGACGTGGAAGGCAACGTGGACCATCGCATGGAAGATTTGCGTGGAAAGCGGGAAGCCGCCAGGCTCGGCGGCGGCCTGAAGCGCCAAGAATCCATTCGAGCCAGTGGACGTGGGACAGCGAGGGACCGCATCAACAACCTTCTCGACGAAGGCTCCTTTTTGGAATTGGACACCTTCGTGACCCACCGCACGGTTGACCATGAGATGTTCATGCACCAGACCCTGGGAGACGGGGTGGTCACCGGCCAAGGCACCATCGAGGGACGACGCGTCTACTGCTTCGCCCAAGATTTCAGCGTTCACGGCGGCAGCATGGGCGAAATGCACGCCATGAAGATCGCCAAAGTCGTGGAGATGGCCGAGCGTGCCAAAGCACCGCTCATCGGCATGTGGGACGGAGGTGGCCAACGCGCCCAAGACGGTGTCAACGCGCTCGCCGGCACGGGCGAAATGCTGGACCGACTGGTGCAGTGCAGTGGTCGCATTCCACTCATCAGCGTGGTCCTCGGCCCTGTGGTGGGGGCGTCTGCGCTCGCAGCTTCCCTTTCGGATTTCACCATCCTCGGTGAAGAGCACGGTCAACTGTTCATGTCCTCTCCGCTCGAGACGCCTGAAGTCATGCTTGGTGAAGTGGACGCTGCCGGGCTCGGGGGTGCCAACCTCCACGCCTCTCGCTCGGGCATCGCCTCGCTCATTGCTGACGACGAGGAGGAAGCCTGTGAATTGGCCGCAACCATCCTGTCCTTCCTGCCCGACCACAACATGGCGGACCCGCCGCACGTACCCACCGCCGACCCCACCGGTCGGGTCAACGACACCCTCCAAGAGCTCGTGCCGGACAACCCCAACAAGCCCTACGACATGGTGCAGGTGGTGGCCGATGTGGTGGACGACGGCGATTTCATGGAGTTGTTTCCCTCCTACGCTGAGAACATCATCATCGGTTTTGCTCGGCTGAACGGCCAGTCCATCGGTGTCATCGGCAACCAACCCAAGGTCTTGGCTGGATGTCTGGACATCGACGCCTCCATCAAAGCAGCACGGTTCATTCGAACCTGCGACGCGTTCAACATCCCGTTGGTCACGTTCGAAGATGTACCCGGATTTTTGCCCGGTGTCGTGCAAGAATGGGGCGGCATCATCCGTCACGGCGCCAAACTCCTGTTTGCCTACGCAGAGGCCACCGTCCCCAAACTGACGCTGGTGACCCGCAAGGCCTACGGTGGTGCCTACCTCGCCATGTCCTGCAAGCACCTGCAAAGCGATTACAACGTGGCCTGGCCAACGGCCGAGTTGGCTGTCATGGGGGCAGAAGGTGCGGTGAACATCATCCACCGACGAGAGATCGGTGCCGCACCCGACGAGGAAAAGGAAACCGTGCGCCAGCGACTGGTCGACGAATACAAAGCCAAATTTGGCGACCCCTACGTGGCGGCCCGAAACGGGTGGCTGGACGACGTAATTGAACCACAGGAGAGCCGTCAACGGCTCATCCGTGCCCTCAACATTCTCCGCACCAAGCGCGAATGGTCCCCCCCAAAGAAGCACGGCAACATCCCCCTGTGACCAAGGCTGCTTGCGTCTCAAACACCCACTTATGAACGAAGTTGCGCTTGCACCTTCATGGACAGGTGGACCTTGCTCGGCATCGTTGTCGCCGTCTTTGCGCTGGGAGCTGTTTCCGGTTACGCCGTACTGAGCACCGACCTCGTCAGCCGTTCATCCAGCGACGGTTTTGAAGCGGCCGTTGACCAATCAAACGGCACCAACCGTTACGTGATGGTCGAAGTCGACGAAGGTGACAACAACGAGGAACAGCAAGTCGAGGAAATCCTCCACGAATTCGTCTTCTCCGCAACCGGTGTGGAAGGCCTCGTGGTCTGGGACTTCAGCGACGGCACCACGGCCACCGGCTCTTCCGCCGTTCATGCCTTTGAGCGTCCCGGACAGTACGAAGTCACCGCCACCCACACCCTCGGGTCGTCGGTTGAGGTGCGAACGGTGATGGTTGAAGTGGACTTGCATTCCGAAGTGGAAGTGGACAACATGGAGTGCGTGTGCGCACCAACCGCCAAGGACAGCATCGTTCAACTCACCGACCACAGCGGTGAAGCGGATCTCCAGGGCTTCGTGCGCGTTGAGCACGACGGCAGCAGCGAATCCTGTGCGCTGCGCAACCCCCTCCAAGAGTGCCACCTGCGGGTGATTTACGAGCTCCTCGAGGACGAGCAGTTGATTGCGTCCGATGTCTTGTTCGACGACACGTTCCGTTCCAACGAACTCGTGGTGGACTTTGCTTTCATGGACACCGTCCTTGAAGAAGGACAGCGCATTCAACTTCGGCTCGAAACCGACCAGCTGCGAGATTGGCACAAACCGAACGCCGAGTGGACGACATCAGCGCCGGTTGCCCAATGAACGGGCGTGCTGACCCCTGTTGACTCAACGCTGTTGCTGCGCACGCTCCAACAAGCCCATGCGGGGCGCAGCTTCCTCTTCACGCGCCCGGGTAGGTGTCGGGGGCTCGGGTGGTGAACGGCCCGTCAAGAACAAGACCAAGGCACCCACCGCCAACAGCGCCAAGCCGCCAACCACCCACGTTGTTGGCAACCCTGCTTCGGCCGCTGAACCGTCGTCGGTCGTGAGGGAGGTGTTGCCACCTGCATCGAAAACGAAATTGACAACGCTGGTGCGCATCAATTCCTCGTCCCACAAACGAAGTTCGACGGGCACACTGCCGGTCAGCCCGGATGGCACGGCCAACAAACTCACGCATTGAGCGGCGTTCGGTCCGTCTGCAAGGCAGGAATGGTTGGCAGCGACATCGGCGCCACCCACCAACACCGTGCCGCTTGTGTTGATGTGGCCGTCAGCATCCACCACCCGCCACTGCATGGTGGCGGTGTTGGACCCTTCGAGGACCTGGAAAGACGCAATGGACGCCACGGGCGCATCACCCACGGGAGCCACCGTGACGTTCAGGGGGTGGCCTTGCGTCGTTGCACCATCGCTGACGTTGACCCACACGTTGGTGAGCACACCGTTCCAATCAGGTTCAGGTTCAAGCCGCAGCGTGCCGTTCACCACCGTGGCTGCCAGTTCGGGGTGGTCATGTTCCACCGTCCACGCAAGGGCATCGCCGTCCACGTCGTAAGCCCACGCAGCAAGGTGAACCTCGAGCACCGAGTCTTCGTTGACGCTCAATCCGTCCCACATGCTTTGGTTGAGCACCACGGGGTCGTTGACGGGGTTCACCACCAAGGGCACCGTGACTTCCAACGGGTCGGTCGTACCGTCCGTGACCATCACGCGAAGCACCACCGAACCGTGTTGGTTGGGCAACGGAGTGATGGTCAAGAGCGTACCCGACAGGGAGAACCGAACCGGTCCTACCTCGCCGAAGGACTCGTCGTTGATGGTCAATTGAAGCGGCTCACCTTCGGGGTCCTCCACGTGAAGGGCAAGATCAAGCGCACGAGGTTCGCCGTCTTCGAGGAACTCCTGAATGGGCACCACCTCGATGCTGCGCACCCGGTCATCCACCTCGGTCATCAGCACACGAAGGCTGGTGTTGGCCTCGTCGACCACACCCCCATCGCTCGCCAAATGAAGTGCGAGTTGACATTCGCCCAACCATTCCTCGTCAAAAGGATGGGTCACCGTCATGGACAAACCGTCGCCCGAGACCTCTACTGCGAAATGGGTAGCGTTGGGCCCGTTCAAGTTCGCTCCAACGACACGAACCGCTTGCCCGTCGGGGTCGCTGGCCACCTCCGAGACGTTGAACACCGCACTGCCGCGTTGCGGCACAAACACGGTGGGTACGGGACTGACGAGTTGCATGGGGGTGTTGGTGCGTTCCACCGTGGTTACGACGGTGGACGGGGCACCTTCCACGCTGATCTCGAGCCAAGCCTCGTGGACGCCGGGAGCCACGTCGCCCATGGGGTAGGTGCAAACGGCCAGACCCGAGGCGTTGAGGCTGCCGTTGGCCGGCCAAGCCTCGTCGGTCCAGCCGCACCGAACGGTGACGTCCCATGAAGGCGACAGGTCGTCCGGCGTTGTGCCGTCACGAAGCGTCCAAGGCACCGAGAGGTTGAGGGTCTGAAGCCCGTCAAGCGCCACGGAAAGGTTGTGAGAGGAGGAGAGGTTCCCGGTTCGCAAGAAATCACTGTTTCGGAGGTCCTCATCGATGTAGGCGTTGGGATCGCTCACCTGGCGGGGGCCCTCTGCTCGGTTGAAGGCGGCCCGGAAGGCCCCGTGGTCGCCGTGCAACACGGTGTTGAGGTAGGGAATCACGTGATCTTCCGTCAAATCCAATTGGGCGGTTTGGCTCAGGGTGGGGTCCTCGTTTTCGAAAAACGATGTCGAATCTTGGAACTGGAAGTGATCCGCCCCGAGGACATGCATCCACTGCCACCCGATGCCACCGTGGGCCTGAACACGCTCCATGGTGGCTTGCGAGGGCGCCACTTCATCCACCGTCCCCGTCAGAAACAAACCGGTGTTGGGTTGAATCGTTTGAGCATCCAACCGATAGGAGTCCCATGAGAAGTCCTCGTCAAGGTCGCTCAAATCCATGCCCAAGCCGAACAGGGCACGGGGTGGGTGAACCGTGGAGGCATGGACGGTTTGGTTCCAATACGGGTACGACAGATAGGCCGCCGTTGCACCCTTGCCGTGACCAGCCAAACCCCAATGCGGCAGGTCGATGTTGCCTGCCGTCCCCATCACGTGCGGGTTGGTTTGGTTTTGTTGAAGCATCACATCGACCACGTCCGTGACCCGCTCACGAACCTGCTCGAGGTTGGTTTCATCTTGGAACGGCGTCGTCACGATGAGAATGAAGCCTCGCTGTGCAAGCCGTTCACTGAGCAGCATGTAACCGTCAATCGCTTCGCCAGAATCGCCAAAGAACAGGACCCAAGGGAAGGGACCGTTGCCCGCCATGTCGGCACCCTCGCCCGCTTCCATGGCAGGGTAAACCATCCGAACCTCTTCGGAAAACGGCCCATCAAGCCGGAAATCCTGCCAGCCGACCGGGAAGTCCACCCCGTCGTGCGGTGGCTCATAGTCCGTGCTTTCAGGCAAGACGGCGCTCGCTGGGAGGCTCATGAGCAGCACCACGACGACCGCGACGTGCACCAGGAGGCGTCGGCCGTCCATGAAATTCCTTCACCTGCTTCTGCAAAAGAGCCTTCGCCCTCATGCGTAGGTCGAGAGGACGTTCTCGGCCACCACCAACTGATGCAACAAGGCCCCGAGCGACGGTAAGGCATCGGACAATTCGGGTGCCCACAACAAGCGCCAGCACGCCAAGTGTTGAGCGACGAGCATCCACCGCCCGTCGTAGGGTGCCTGCAGCAGCGCGTCAATGCGTTCATCCACGGTGCCCGCCATGTCGGCATACTGCGCCATGATCAACGGCCCTTCGGGAAGGTCAACTCCGCCATCAAACACCGCGGTGATGCTCGGAGAATCGGTGGTGCGACCTTCGTCCCAAGGGCCCTCCAGCAAGGGTCGGCGGCTCTCCTGCGGCACCCAACGGCCGCCTGCTGCCGTCCAGGCCGCTGCCGTGGAACGGGCGGCACCCCCACCACCAACAATGCCAAGCACATGCGTTTCAGGGTGGAAGCCGAGATGGACCAACGCATCGAGCAGCCCTTGACCGTCCAATCCAGCGCTCCACCACCCTTTGCCGTCCCAACGCAAGGCGTTCACACTGCTGATGGCTTCTGAACCGTCCATGGAGGTCACGGCGGTGGAGCGGAGTTGGTGCTTGAGCGGGGCGGTCAAATTCAACCACACCTCTTCGTTGAACTGACGAGTTGGCAAACGCGAGTCCGGCCTGGCAACCGACATGGGGGGGTGGACGGGGTTCAGCCGGCCGTCGGTGTCCAATTCGGAAGCGGCCTCAACGGCCCGCTTGATGAGCGTCGAAGTGCGAAATTTGCCGAAGGGCCCGCTGGTGTGGATCCATGTTGGTGGGTTGGGAACCGCACCGGCGTAGCCCCAAGCCAGTGCATCGGAGATGGTCGCTGCCTCCACCAGGTCGACCGTCGGAAGAGGGAACGAGTGCTGTCGTCCAACGTGCGCCGCCACCAAGTGCATCAGGAGGGGAGAGAGGGAGTGGGCAATCGGTTGGCCCGCTACGGCATAACGGAGCGGGGTCATGACCTGCACAAGCCGGTTCTGCTCATGAAAGAAGCGGCGGTCCGGCCGAACATTGAAGAGGGAGCCGACGATGGTGGAAGCATGGCCAATTCGGTCGGCGCAATGACGGGGTTGCTCGGTGTCTACTTGACGTTCAAGATGTGGGTCGAATTTCAAGACGCACTCGGCACCGTCTTCGGCGCCTCATGGGCCGTCATCATTTCCACCCTTGTGTTCTTGATTTACCAGTCCAACAAAAACGAGAAGGCCTACGAAGCCTCGTTTGGCCAACTCACCTCTGGACCGCGTGAAATGAAAAAGCAACTCGAAGCCGAGAACCAACCCCCGCTCCTGTTCATCGGTGGGCTGTACGCCTTCATCGTGGTCGTCTTCGAGATCTTACTCGGCGCCCTTTGACGGTGAACCCGCATGCCCGGTTTGCTCGACCTGATCCTCATCAAGGACAAGGTCAACGGCGATCGAGACAACATCTTCATGATGCTGTTTGAGAAGGCGTTCATCCTCATCGCCTTGCTGGTGGTGTTTTTGATCGCTGTCGCTCTCGGGCTGCCGGATTGGGGTGTGGCGCTGGTGGTCGGTGCCTCGCTGGGTCCCATCGTCTACGGCCATTATTACGTGATTTACATCCGGCCCCTCAAAAAGCAACAGAACGTTGATGTGCGACGAAAACAACGAACCGGTTGAGGACGTGAAGCCATGTTTGGATTTTCATCGATTTTGGAGTATTTCGGTTTGGGCGAAATCTCGGGCATTGACCTGTTTTTCGCCGGCATGGCCGTGGTTGGCACCGTGTTGTTCACGATTTACTTCGCCCTCGTGCTTGTCGGTGGCGTTGCGGACGGGTTTGTTGACGCCATCCCCTTCCTCGACATCAACCTCGAAATGGACGCTGAGGGCGTGTTTCACATGCTCACCATCCAAGGCTTGCTGAGCTTCATCATGATGTTCGGCATTTTCGGCCTGGCCGTGTCGCAAAGCGACTACGGCTCCCTGCCTGCCATCTTTGTTGGCACCGTTGCCGGCATTTCTTCCATGTGGATGGTGGGCAAGGTCTTCCAAGCCATCGCCAGCCTCGAAACCGACGGCACCGTGATTCACAGCGAAGCGCTCGGAGCCAAGGGCACCGTTTACCGCACCATCCGCCCCGGCCAATCCGGTGAGGTTCAGGTCGAGTTCCAAGACGCCCTGCGCACCTGCGAGGCCGTCGCCGAGGACGAGGGCATGCAAATCGCCACCGGCAAGTTCGTCGTCGTCACCGGCACCATCGCCGAAATTCTGGTCGTGAAGCCCCTCAAGGTGGCGGATGCGATCGACCAGCAGGAAGAGGAGTAACCGATTTCCGTATGAAATCTCTTAAGGGAGCAGGCCTTACGTTCCCACATGGCCTCCATTGGGGAAACCCTTGTCTTGATTGGGATTGCACTCTTTGTGTTCGTCGTCCTTGCCACGGTGTACATCGCCACCAGCCGATACAAGCTGGCCCCAGCCAACCAGATTTTGGTCGTCTACGGGAACACGCAAGGTGCGGGAGCGGCAAAGTGTTACCACGGTGGTGGGAAGATCGTCTGGCCCCTCGTCCAAAATTATGCCTTTTTGGATCTTAAACCGATGACCATCAACATCAACCTTGAGCACGCACTTTCGCAGCAAAACATCCGCATCAATGTCCCCTCCACGTTTACCATCGGTATTGACACCAAGCCTTCCATCATGCAAAACGCCGCCGTGCGTTTGCTCAACCTCGACCAGCCAGCCATTGAGGACATGGCCAAGGAAATCATCTTTGGTCAACTCCGTTTGACGGTTGCCTCCCTGACGATTGAGGAGATCAACGGCGACCGTGAGGCCTTCTTGAGCCAAGTGGTCAACAACGTTGACACCGAACTCCACAAGATCGGCCTCTACCTCATCAACGTGAACATCACGGACATCACCGACGAAGCCGACTACATCAAGTCGATCGGTGCAAAAGCCGCAGCCGAAGCCATCGCCAAGGCCGATGTCGACCGTGCCAACGCCACCCGTGACGGTGCTGTTGGTCAGGCAGAAGCCGACCGAACCCGTGAGATTCAGGTGGCCAAGAACCGAGCCGAATCGGACAAAGGGCAGAAGGAAGCGGAAGCCGACCGCCGTGTCTACGTCCAGCAACAGGAATCCAAGGCCGTCGAGGGCGAAAACCTCTCACGTGCTGACATCGCCAGCTTCAACGCTGACTTGGCCGAGAAAGAAGCCGAGGCCCTCAAGCGTTCGGAAGTCGCCAAGCGCAAGGCTCAGGTGGAGATCGAGAAGGCCCAGTACGAATTTGAAGGCCAGCGTCTGCGAGCAGAGGAAATCGCTCGAGAAGAGGTGTCAAAACAGCAAATCGAAATCGCTGCCGAGGCTGAAGCAGAACGCCAACGCCGCATCGCCCAAGGTCAAGCCGACGCTACGCTCGCCGCCTACAACGCCGAAGCAGAGGGACAGCGTGCAGTCTTGGAAGCCAAGGCAGAAGGGTACGCCAAGTTGGTCCAAAGCGCCGGTGGCGATGCCAAGGCCGCTGCCACCCTGCTGATGGTGGAGAAGATCGAGGAACTGGTCGCTCGCCAGACCGAGGCCATCGCCAACCTCAAGATCGACAAGATCACGGTGTGGGACTCCGGCAACGGTGGCGAAGGTGGTTCAACCTCCAACTTCATCTCCTCGTTGATTCAAAGCCTGCCGCCGGTCCATGACGTGGCCAAGATGGCGGGCGTTGACCTTCCCGACTACCTCGGCAAGGTCAACGATGACTGAAGCCCCGCTCCGTTCGATGACCGCGAAACTGCCGCCCTGCGAGGAAGGTTTACCGTGGGGTTCATAGGCCCAAATCAAGGCACTCGCCACCATGAAGACCGACCTTGAAATCGCACGTGAAGCCACGATGGAAGCGATTGAAGCCGTGGCTTGGAAGCTTGGTATCTCTGCACACGAGCTGACGCCCATGGGCCAGGGTGTCGCCAAAATCACCTGGGACGCCCTCAAGACACGGTTCAATCAACCTCAGGGCAACTTGATTCTGGTCACCTCGGTCAACCCCACCCCGTTTGGAGAAGGGAAAACGGTCACGACCATCGGTTTGACGCAAGCCTTGTGCCACATTGGCCAATCGGCCACCTGCGTGGTGCGGGAGCCTTCCATGGGACCGGTCTTCGGCATCAAAGGCGGTGCAGCGGGAGGCGGCTTCGCTCAGGTGCTGCCAATGGAAAACATCAATCTCCATTTGACCGGCGACCTGCACGCCGTAACCTCGGCACACAACCTGCTCTCGGCGCTTATTGACAACCACCTCAAGCATGGCAACGCCTGCAAGTTGGACCCCACCCGCATCAGCTGGCCGCGTGTCGTGGACATGAACGACCGGGCGCTTCGCAACATCACGGTGGGCAAAGGCGGTCCTGCCAACGGATGGGTCCGAGAGGACCGGTTCGACATCACGGCGGCCAGCGAGGTGATGGCAATCCTGGTGTTGGCACGCGATTACGCCGACCTTCGAAGCCGACTCGGCAACATCGTGGTGGGCACCTCCACGGACGGCCATCCGGTCAAAGCCGACGACATCGGTGGTGCGGGTGCCATGGCGCTGGTGCTTCGCCAAGCCTTCTTGCCCAACATCACACAGACCCTTGAGGGCAACCCTGCGTTCATCCACGGTGGACCCTTTGCCAACATCGCACACGGCAATTCAAGCATCATCGCCGACCGAATGGCCCTGGCGAGCGCGGATTACGTGGTGACCGAGGCGGGCTTCGGCTCGGACATGGGAGCGGAGAAATTCATGCACATCAAGGCCGCCACATCCGGAAAAGCACCCGATTGCGTTGTCATGAACGTCACGGTGCGCTCGATGAAGCTCCACGGCGGCGCCTTTGGTGACCGCGGTGGGATCCGTCCCGACAAAGCGACGCTTGAAGCCGAAAACGTGGCGGCCGTCACGGCTGGAGCCACCACCAACCTTGACCGTCACATCCGCAACATGGCCGGTTTTGGCGTACCGGTTGTTGTGTCCATTAACCGGTTTTCATCCGACACGGAGGCCGAATTGGAGGCCATCACCAACGCCGCTCATGCCAGCGGAGCAGCCGCCGTGTGTTTGACAGAGGTGCACGGCAAGGGAGGACCGGGTGGCAGTGATCTCGCCAAAGCGGTGGTCAAAGCGGTCCAGCGCCACGTGGCCGACGGTCGCCCGTTCGTCCCCCTGTTCGACCAGGACGCAGACGTCCTGGACAAAGCCACCCAGATCGCCACGCGGTTGTACAAAGCGGACGGCGTGGACGTCAGTGCCAAAGCCCGGCGACAACTTGACCAGATCCGGTCATGGGGTTACGGCCATTTGCCCGTGTGCATGGCGAAAACCCAGTACTCCTTTTCCCACGACCCCGGCCAGCTCGGCGCCCCCACGGGTTTCGAGGTCCCCGTTCGGGAATTCAGGCTCAACGCCGGTGCGGGCTTCATCGTGGCCATCCTTGGCGACATGATGACGATGCCCGGCCTGCCCAAGCGGCCGGCAGCCTTGGACATGGACATGGATGAAAACGGGAACCTCATCGGCATGTTTGGGTGACCGCATGCGCATCATCAACCGCAGCCCCTCTGAATGGCGACTGCGGGTCGAAACCGTGGACGACTTGTGGGTGCTCGCCAACGTCGTGCGACCCGGGACCGGATTGGCGATGCTCGGTGAGCGGCGGGACCAAACCACCGCAGGAGAAGTCGGCGGTCGTGCCAAACAGGCTGAACGAAAGAAAATGTGGATTCGGTTAAAGGTCGACCGCACCGAACACCAAGCCTTCAGCGAAACCCTCAGGGTGCACGGAGTGATTGAGGAAGCTGCCTTTGATGTGGGCCTGCACCACACGCACATCGTCGATCTGCGCGACGAAGTGGTGGTGACAGCACATCCATCCCTGCCACAAGTCGACCAGGACTTGCTGAACGAGAGCGAGGCAGAAGCTGCTCAAGGCCAAGTGGCCCTGTTGGTGGTGGAGCACGATGAGATGATCCTGTACTTCGTGACCGGCCGAGGACTAAGGGAAAGCGCCACCTGGACGATGAGGGGCGGTGGCAAACGCGGGGACATCCGTCAATCCGAAGGGGTTGCTGCGGCGTTCAGAAACACCACCGTCCATGGTCTCAACGAACAATTGCCCCCGGACATGCCCTTGGTCCTGTGCGGTCCGGGCCAAGCAAAAGACCGCATGCTTCGCGACCTGCGTGAAGCCGGCCATCAACGAACCATGCTGTCCGTGGCCACCGGCATGGGAGGCCGGGGGGCTGCCAACCAAGTCTTGAGCGAAGGGTTGGCTGGAGAGTTGCTGGCGCAGCACCACATGGTCAAGGAAACGGCGTTGTTGGACGAAGCGTGGCGGCGAATTTCAACCGGAGGGGCAGTGGCCTACGGCATGTCGTCCATCATGGCGGCCATTGAGGAAGGGGCCGTGGAAACCTTGCTGATCGCAGCAGAAGTCCTGAGGAGCAGCACCGACGGTGCATGGGAGAAGGCCGTCGCCACCTTGCTGGCCTTCGGCGGTGCAGTGGTCCAGTGTTCGCTCCATCACGATGCAGGTGAACAGTTGACAGGTTTGGGCGGAGCCGTGGCGCTGCTCCGGTACGCGAGGTGATGATGTGCAAACCGTTCACTTTTCAGCGCTGGGAGACCGTCCAAGAGAGGTCATGTCGGGGCAGCGTTGGTTGCTGATGACCGCCGACGACCTGCCACATGCCACAGCGGCCCTGATGTTTTCTGAATTGGAGGACGTGCTTGTGGCGGTGGACCACCGAGGGAGCACCCCCGAGTGGGGCCTGTGGTCACGAGCGGTTCACTTGTTGGTGGTGGACGGTTCAGCCGACGCTGAAGCCTTGCGCATCGCCTCTGGCATTTCCAAAGTCATCGCCGATGACAACGTGGATCTTCACGCTTGCTTGTGGTAGCGTTGCTGGTGGGCCTGGAGGGACTCGAACCCTCGATCAACTCCGTGTAAGGGAGGTGTCATAGCCGCTAGACCACAGGCCCAATCACCGCTGACACCTCCGGTTTTTCAACCAACCGCCGACAACAGGAATCATAAGTCGTTGCCCACAGCCCGAGAGCATGGATGAAGCGGTCCAGTCCGCTGCTGCCAAGTTGGTTCGTCGCCTGAAAAAAGGAAACTACACCATCACGGTGGCCGAATCGTGCACCGGAGGCTTGCTCGCCAGCACCCTCACGGACATCGCCGGAGCATCCACGTGGTTCAAGCAATCCTGGGTGACCTACGCCAACGAAGCCAAAGTCCGGGAACTCGGGGTCAGCGAAGAAGCGCTGGAGAAGAAAGGAGCCGTTTCAGCTCGTGTTGCCATTCAGATGGCCCAGGGTGCACTTCAGCGCTCTGGTGCCGATTTGGCCATCGCCATCACGGGCATTGCCGGACCCGGCAACGACAGCACAACCAAGGACGTCGGCATCGTGTATGTCGGCATCGCATCGGCCACGTGGGCGACCTCCGTGCGCACCCAAATCGGAGGGAACCGCGAAGAAAACAAGAACGGATTCGTCCACTTTGCCTTGCTGTCGGCCATGCGCAGTTGGGACGATGCCATGGTTCGAACCCGTGAAGAAGCCGAAGAGGCTCATCGCATGTTCATCGAAGAAGAAGCGCGGAAGCAAGCCTTGGAAGCTGAAATCGAGGCCAGGGAAATGGCTGCGCATGAACGGGCACCGTGGCAGGACGAGGCGTGGGAGGACAGCACGCCTGAGGAAGACCTTGGATTGAGCGAGGACATCGCCTGGTCCGAAGGCGAAGAATGACCGAGCAATTCACCATTCGAAGCGGCCCATACCTTTTCAATCGTCGTGGGGGGGTCAAGAGCATGGGTGAGCAATGGCCAGCAATTGCTGCCCGTTTGCGGCAATTGCGTTTGCTGGCACCCCGCTCCATTCACGACCGCCTGCTGGCCTTGGACGACCCCATGAGCGTCCTCAACGGAGCCGTTGAACTGAACATCACGGGCGGTATGCTCACACAGGAACGACTCGATGTGTTGCTGTCCCACGCCAATGGACACGCCCCTGCCCAGCCTGCACCGTCGCACCAACCTCCTGTTCAGACGGTCGAAACGTTGCCACCCACCGATTTGGGACGGACCGTGGCACCCATGAACGAACCGGAACCTGTGGACGTCCTCTTGCGAAACAACCTCCCTGACTGGAACGTCGCCGATTTTTCGATGCACGCCAGCGATGCATCAAGTGACATCACCGTTCACTTTGACATCACAGGCAATTCGATCACCGAAGGGAAAATGTCCGACATTACCGCATGTTTCACCGACCGACTCGAAAAAATTCGGAAACTGATCATCCAGAACTCGAGACTCCCTCGTAAGCACCAGGAAATCGCCCGGTTGGTCGCAGAATCCTCGCGATACCAGGGCTACGAGAACAAAGCGGTGGCCATTGGCTTGGTCAATGAACCTCGCTACACGAAGAACGGTCACTTGATGTGGGGGTTGGAGGACGAAACCGGAGAGATGACCTGCCTGCTGACCAAGCGTTCCGGGGACGACCGGGACCGTGCTCAAGAAGCCATCATCGAAGCGGGGTTGATGCCAGATGACGTGCTGGGTGTTTCAGGAACGTTCAGCCAGACGGGGGACATCTTCTACGTGGACGACCTCCATTTCCCTTTGGAATCCAAGCACACCAAGGTCGCTGCTGACCAAGGCGTTAGCGTGGCGTTCCTGTCCGACATCCACGTCGGATCCAAAACCTTCCTCGAGGCACAATGGCACAAAATGGTTCGCTGGTTCCACACCGACCCCTTGGCGAAGACCATCAAATACCTCATTTTGTCAGGGGATTGTGTGGACGGCGTGGGGATTTACCCCGACCAAGAAAAAGAGCTCGCCATTCCAGATTTGTTTGCGCAGTACACCGAATTCGCACGCCTGTTGGAATTGCTTCCTGACTGGGTTGAATGCCTGATGCTCCCCGGCAACCACGATGCGGTTCGGCCCGCTGAGCCCCAACCCACCTTTGAAAAGGACATCCAACACGACTACAACACCACCACGTTTGTTGGTAACCCGTGTGATTTCTCGCTCCACGGTGTGAGGTTGCTGTCCTACCACGGGAAATCCATCGACGACTTCGTAGCGGGCCTGCGAACCGTCACCTACGCCGACCCCGTGGAAGCCATGCGAGAAATGCTCCGTCGGCGACATCTTGCCCCCCAATGGGGCGGGAAAACACCGTTATCGCCGGAACCCGAAGACGGGCTGGTCATCAGGGAGGTACCGGATATCTTTGTGACCGGCCACGTCCACGGTCACGAATGCGTTGACTTCAGAGGAACCACCCTCGTGTGCTCAAGCACGTGGCAGGATCAGACGTCGTATCAGCGCATGCTGGGCTTCCAGCCCAAACCGTGCATGCTGACCGTCATCAACCTCAAGAGCCACCGCTCTGTTTCCATTCCCTTCGCTTGATTCGACCATGCAAAGGGGAAGGGGCGGGATGGACTCGGTGGTGTCAAGCCAGGTACACCCCCACGCGTAACACAAGGCTGCCAACACGTTGTTACCCGACAACGACTATCGCATGGTTGCAAGGATGCCGACCAAATCACGGCACCGGCACGCAACACCATCGGGGGGAGGCGGTTCTTTCGCCCCAGACCCATGGTGGATGTCAGCCCATTTCGGTTGAGGTTGGTAGACCGAGGAGGGGTCGGAGCAAGCGGAGATCCTTCTCCACCACCACGGGAACACCCGCCTCGGCAAACGCTGACTGGGAGCTCTCACGTGAGGGGTTGAAGCCGATGAACCGTGAACCCTCCACCTGCATGGAGAGGTCCATTTCGGAATCACCCACCGAGACGCATCCTTGGGCAGAAAAGCCCTGCATGCTCAAGAGCCGATCGATGATCGCTCCCTTACCGGTGGCGTGCAGTCGGCACACACCTTCGTCGGTCAGGTATCCCGCATCGTCAAAGACAAACCCGTTCGCAATCCAATCGTCCACGTTCAGCATGCTGGCAATGGAGGACACAAAGACATCGACGCCGGCACTCACGATGGCAACATAGACACCTGCATCGAGCAACTCGCTGACGAGTTCCCGTGCACCTGGCATCAGCTTCACACCGGAATACGTCCGGAAGATGTCATCCTGGTGAATCGGGTCCTGGACCGCTTTCCACATCTGGATGTCCGACCGCATGAACTCCACGTCACTGATCTCGCCTCGAATGAAGCGAGCCAGATTGTGGCCGTTCTCCGTTCCAAAAGCATCGTGAATGGTTCGCCATGAACTCACGGCGTCCACAAGCACACCATCGCAATCAAAGACCACGACTTCAGGCAGTTCACTCATTGACTCACGTCCATCACTGGGTGTCTCTGCTCAGCACCCCAACGGGGGGACCCCGAGGGGTCCCCCCAGAGGGGACCGGCGTAGCCGGCTGCTGTCCTTCAACCCGTTCAGGCTTCAAGCACGTCGGTCGTAGCTCAGATCACTCCAGGTGCGCAGAAGTGCACCGTCGCCGTTGGGCGGAGCGTAGCTCAGGGTGATCGTTGCGTCCTCGAGCGGCGTACCGTCAGGAGCGTGGGTGCGCACGTAGAGCGAGTCACCGGTGTTGAACGTCGAGATGGATCGGCGTTCATCCTCGGAGATTTGTTCCACGTTCACGGAGTCCACGAAGGTCACGAAAGCGTCGCTGTTGAACGGGCTGAACCCGTACACGCCGCCGCTGTCGGCCAGGTTGACGGTGTGCGTCACGAGGGAACCGGTGGCGTTGGTGTACAGCACCTTGACCACAACGGCCTGCGTAGCGAGCTCGGTCTGGGCCTGCTGCACCGTGATCAACCAGTGACCCGTCTCAGCATTGTACCCGTCCACGTCCTCAATGTCAAAGGTGACACGAGGCACGCCCTTCACGTCGGTCTCAGCGAGGCTGGAAGCCCACACGTAGATGACACCGGACAGCACCACGGTGATGGCAACCATCAGGATGGTGGCGATCACAGGGCTGACTGCAGCGTCATCGTCCGCCATGGCGGTGACCTCTTCCTCGTCATCGGCACGGCGGCCGGACAGGGTGAGGGCGCTCACGAAGAGACCCGAGAGGGCCACAGCCACGATGCTGGGTGCGAACGAAGGCACAGAGCTGGCACCGATGGTGTCCACGACAGCCGGCAGGTTCTGGTCGGTCGACAAGAAGTTGCTTGCTGGCATGTTGGCGTGGTTACAGACGTCGGCGGTCTCGAGGGAGGTCATGATGTTGTTACACCAGTTGCTGTCCTCAAGGAGCGGTCGGCGCTGCGAGGTGCTCGTAGCGTCCTTACCGTACTGGCCGGGCTTGGACCAGGCGTCCGTGCTCTGCACGTTGTTGATGATCGCATAGTGGGATGCGGGCTCATCAGCCTGGAAGCGGTCGGCAGCGGTGACGGTCAGGTCGCAGGGGTTGTCCAAACAGGTCAACACGTCCATCTCGACCCACACATGCGTGGTGTCACGGGTGACGTACACGTCTTCAGTGATGTCGACGGACTCGCCGTAGGCGGGCACCGTGTAGTACCGGGTCTGCTCGACGTCGGTGTGACCGTCCGTGTGGAAGGTCACAGCCAACATGTGGTCGTATCGGTAGGGACCTTCATCGCCGCCGCCGTTCACGGACACGGTCACGGGCACGTAGGTGCCGGACATGACGTTGGTCACGCCGTTGAAGGAGAACCCGCTCACGTCGTTGAAGGCGTAGTCGGGCACCTGCTCACGAACGTTCTCGACACGGACACCGATTTCCTTGGTGGCCACACCTTGCTGGTAGTCAGCGATGGGCATCAAGGTGGTGTCGTAGTTGGGCACGTACGATGGGGCACTGGCGGTGTCACGGAGGACCAAGCGGATCTGACAGTACTCGGAACCGGACGGTCCAATCTGGTGGATACCGTTGTTGTTGAGGTAGTCAATCTCCCAGTCGTTGGCGTTGGTCGTAGCGTCCTCGATGAGGGTGAACACGAGGTTGTCACCGACGATGTTCGTGGTGAAGTAGTTCGTGTACACACACTGATCGGTGGATTCAACGGTCCAGGTCAAGTCGTCCAGCTCGTGGTCAACATCGGCCTTGATGGCCGAGAGGTTGTACGTCAGGTTGTTGAGGTTGGTGTCGTCTTCCATCAGCGAGACCGACCATGGCAGAGCGGGGATGGAACCGTTGTTGGCCACCATCACCGTTTCCGTGGTGCGGTTCCAGTTCTTGATGACTGGAGCGTCGTTGACCGGGGACACGGAGAATTCAACCGTAAAGGTGTCAGCTGCCGTGTTCTCGTTGCCGTTGTCGGACAGGCCGAGCACGATGTCGCACAGGCCACCCAGTTCGTTGTTCGTGTTCTCAGTGATCGTCAATTCGTTGTTGTCGATGGCGACCGAGAAGGCGGAACAGGCGTCCGTGGTGTTGTGGTTGTAAGCCATGGCCGACCAGTTGTACACTTGTCGGGTTGGGGCTTGCTCGTTGGCCATGTCACGGATGTACGAACGGGTCGTGTTGGACACATCGCCCAGGAACTTGGTGTGGGTACCGAAGCCTTCTGGCAAGATGTTGTTGTAGGTGTCGTCTTCCGAGAGGACCGGCATGCAGTCCGAGCGCTCGACGTTGCAGATGACAGGAGCGTCGTTGACGTTCTCGACCGTGAACGTGATGTTGTGGTCGTCCACCAAGCCGTTGCTGTCGGTCACCTCAAAGGCGAACACAACCGTACCGAACTGGTCGGTGAGCGGCGTGATGGTCACGTCTTGTCCGTTCTGAGCCCAGTCCACGAGGACGTTGTCGTGAGCCACGAGGGTCCCCTCGGTCACGGTCCAGGTGAGATCGGCTTCTTCGTCCTGCACGTCGTCAGCCAGGTTGGTCAGGCTGAAGGTGAGTGCGCCGGAGTCTTCGTCACGGGTGAAGTCAACCAGACCGTCAGTGGTCGGGTCGGTTCCTTCCGTGTCGATGACGGGGCAAGCCCGCTCAATGTCGATCGTGGATCGCACGTCGGTGGTTTCACCGGAGCCGGCCGTGTAAGCGTCGTCAAAGACCACGTTGGTGGACATCGAGATGTCTTCCACAACAGCCCAGTCCATGGCGCAATCGGCATCGGTCTTCACCATCAAGTTGTATTCCTTTGCAGCCGATGGCGTGGTCGAACCCTTGTAGGAACGGTAGACCAGCACTTCGTCGTCGAGCTCACCGTCAGCGAGGTCGTCGTGGGTCAGTTCCACGGTGACGAACTTGGTCAAGTTCTGCAAGGTGTTGCCAGCGTCCAGCGTCTGCGTGGGGTGCACGACGGAGATGTCGGCCGTGGATTCAGCCTGCACGATGGCGACGATGTCAACCATCTCAGGCATACCGCCAAGGCGGCTCCATGGGACGTACAACTCAGCGAGGTCGGTGTTGGAGAAGTCCACATCGACGTTGGCCGTGCTCAGGCTGGATTGGCCCCAGCCGAGGAAGCCGTAGCTGTAGAGGTCGTAGGACGATTCGCTGTCAGCCCAGAGGACGTAGTTGGCGTTGAACGGCAGGTTGTGGGCGCCGCCCAATCCGTTGTAGCCAACATCGCTGCCGCCGCCGTCGACGCTGAGGTAGATCAGCACGTCGGACATCGACAGGTCGGTGTCGGTCAGACCGAAGTACATACCGTCGCCTTCGATGTAGGTCACGAGGAAGTCATCCGTACCGTCACCGCTCATGTTACCGGGCATGGCGTAGCCGGATGGGTTGAGGGCGTTGCCGCCAACCCAGTCATCGTTCGAACCGTCAACGGACATCACTTCCGGCTGGAAGCTGGTCGACACGTACGATGCACGCTCGCTGTCCGTGGACATGAGCATCAAGGCGACCTCGGAGGTTGGAGCAGCACCCAAGTGGGTGGTGTCAACCGACATGAGGTTGGCCTCGTCGATGATGGCAGAGGTGTGCACGTTGATCTTGGTCACGTCGAGCGTGTTACCGATGGAGGTCACGTGAGCACCAGAGCCTGCGTCAATCTGCGTGGTAGCAGCCGACCAGGTCATGTTCTCAACGCTGCCCATGGCGTCCACAACGGACAAGGCCGTGGTGGCATCGGTCTCACCACCGTCCCAGCGGAACGGCGAGTTTTCGACGTACATACCAATCAGACCCGAGGCGTCCATGGGGTAGACCCAGACGTCATCGCTGTTGACCACATGGAGACCGGTACCGGTGGCACCGCCGTCCACGCTAGCGTCGATGGCGTAGACCATCACGTCGTCAGCGTACACTGCGTAGTCGCTGCCCGTCAGGTTGGCGTCGCCGATCATCGAGAGGGTACCGCCTTCCTTGAACACACCCGTGGCGAAGCCGCTCACGGTCGTGCCGTTCAGAACAAGCGCACTGTTCGTGTCGTCAGCGAGGATACCGTTGGTGGAGCTGTCGCCGCTACCCGTCAAGGTGGAGCCTTGGTCGTTGGCGTCACAGTCCTCGATCACGATGGCGTTGTCCGACAGCGTGATGGTGTTGTTCATCGATTGGATGGCCACACCGTCACAGTCAATCATGGCAAGACCCTGAGCGTTGGGCGAGACACGTCCGGTGCTCAGAGCAATCGTGTTGTCGCTGATGCTTGGGCCGGAGTAACCACTGGATCCGGTGGAGGACTCCAGGACGGTGATGGTAGCGCCACCGTCGCCCCACGAGTCACGGACTTCCAAGGTGTAGTTGCCTGCGTCGGTGTAGGTCTTCAACGGGTTGTACTGCGTGTTGCTCGAGAAGCTGTAGGTACCCCACGTGTCGGTGGTGCCGTCAGGCTTGGTGACCTCGATGCTGATCTCGTAGCCCCAGCTGTCAGTGCCGAGGTTGAAGATGGCTTCCTTGCCGGAGGCGAGCGTCCACGTACAGGAGTCGTAACTTCGGTAGTCGTTTTGACCAATCTCACAGAGAGCGGACGTTGGAGAGGGCGGTGCTTCCATCTCAAGGAGGTAGATACCACCGTCAGCGTCCGTCAAGTCGTTGCCGACGACATCACCGCTGCCACCGTAAACCAGGATACCGGTCTCGGAGGGGTCGGACACACCGCTGATGTCGTTGTTCTCAATGGAGAAGTCGGTCACATCACGGAGGTACACACCGTCAGCAGCGTTGTTGATCGTGTTGTTGGCGATCGTCACGCCCTTGGCGTTGCCGCTTTGGATGGCAATACCGGAACCGCCCAACGTGGGGTTCATCACGTTGTTCTCGACGACAAGGTCGTCCACGTAGTTACTTGGGTCACCGTAGATATCGGCCACTTCACCGCCGTTCTGGAAGGTGTTTCCACTGATGACCAGGTTGTCGGCACCGTACTCACTCGACGAGTGCGAGTAGGAGTAGGGGGACAGGTCCATCAGAACACCGATCATACAGTTGTCGAACGTGTTGTCCTTGATCGAGGTACCGTTGCCACCAACCATTGAGATACACGAGTCCTCGTAGTTGAGGCTGGTACCTTCACGGTATCCGCGGAAGTGCGTGAAGGAACTGTTCGTGATATCGAACCAGTCCAACTCGTAGCTGTTGTACCAACCGTAGCCCATCGACCCGTAGATGGTGGCCAACCCAGAGATGCTGGTGTTGTTCATCATGAGGTTCATGGAGTAGTACAGGTAGCCCAGCGTGAACCCTTGTGGGTTGCCGTTGTCGGAGGTGGCCAAGACGGTCACTTCTGCGTCGCTGAAGTAGGTGTTGACATCGGATGTCGAGCGGGGGTACATGCGGTTGGTAGCGTAGTAATCGTACGAAGCCGTCACGATCCAGGTGCTGCCGTTCCAGTACTGGTTGCCGTTGTCGACGTAAAGGAACGGTGCGTCCATCATCACGGTTTCGTCTTCGAGGTCGGTGCCATCGAAGGCGTAGTAGTAACCGTACTCGGTCATGCCGTTGCTGAACGTCCGGGAGCCACTCGTCGAGAGACCTGTACAGGGTTGCTCGTAGATGTAACTGGACGAGCTCCACCTGTAGCACAGGCGAGCCGTGAAGGTGTCCTCAAGGTACATGTCCGAAGACTGTCCAGAGGAGTCCGTCAAGGTCAGGTCCAGGAAGTCGTAGCGGAAGTCACCGTTGTTGTTGGACGGACCTACGTAGGAGTAGGTGCCGATCATCGACACGGTCACAGCTGTGTAGCCCGTCGTGGACATGGTGTTCACACCGGACGAGTCAACGGTTTGCGTGGTGAAGGTGATGTCCTCTGCCACACCGCTGGTGTCGGTATCGGCTTGTCCCTGCACAACACCGTCGCCGTCCTTCAGGACGACCGTGGTGTCGGCCACGGAGGTTGCGTTGCCCGAAACGTTGGCTTGAACCGTGATGTCAACTTGGCGTTGGCGGTTGAACAGACCCGTGCTGGTCACGCTGACAAGCGACGTGTCCACCGTCCCTTCGATGAAGTCCATCACCGAGGAACCGGTGATCGAAACATCCTGCGTGTTGGACATGGTCACATCGGTCAGGGTAAAGTCACCCTCGCCGCCAGCTTCAATTCCAACAGCGTTGTTCGAGATGGTCATGTCTGACAGTTCAACGTCGGAGTCGGTGTTGGTGCCGTACTTGAACGCAGCACCGGATGAGCCGTTGACGTCACCGGACAGGTCACCGGACAGGTCGGTGAGGTAGTACACACCGGCCAAGGCCTGGTTGTCAAGGTCAAGGTTGGTCATGTGAACCGAACCGGAGGCCGTGCTGCCGACCAACACACCGTAGTCACCGTCGGTGACGTTGAGGCGGTTGACCGATGAAGCAGCCTGACCGTTCACGTGGAGCCCAGCGTAGGTTGGGTCCGTCACGGTGATGTCCTCGTACTCGCCAGCGGCGAAAGCACCGCCGACCTCGATACCGTAGTCGGCACCGGTGATGGTACCGTTGGTGAACTTGGGCGTACCCGACTCACGGAGGTAGTCGCCGAGATCCGATGGGTCGTTACCAACACGTGCCACGAAGTCATAGCGGTCCTGGTAGTTGTCGTTGCCTCGGTGCAGCACGTCAACCCAAAGGGAAACCTTCGAAATGTTGCTGGCCGAAATGTCCACGATTGGCATGGTCATTCGAGCACCTTGGCCGCTGCTCATGTAGTAGGTGTAGGCATAGTCCAAACAGACACCGTAGTTGTTCGGGTATCCGCCGGTAGCGTAGCTGGGCGGGTTACCGATGTTACCGGGCTGACCTTGGCCGCTGGATGGCTGACCGTTGCTACCCTCAGGCGGGGAGTACACGCCGTTGAAGTAGAACGATGGGGAGTAGTAACCCCAGTAGCGGTACGGGTAAGCGGAACTGCCAGTTGGGGTCACACCATCGATGGACTCCCAGCCAAAGCCAAACTCATCGGGTCGCTCGTAGGAGCTGTACCCGGAGGTCTGACCGAGCCAGAAGCGGTAGAGGTAGTAGTAGTACCCGTCACGGAAGTAGTTGGGACCGTAGTTGATCGAGTAGTAGTTGCAGTGCCACGAAGGCGCACCACCGTCGCCACCTTGGTAGGTGCCAACGGGGCCCACGCCTTCAGCGGGGTCACTGGACGAGTGATCCCCATTACTGTTGGTTTCGCCGTAGGGGTAGTAACCGATTTGGTCGTCGCTCGTCACGTTCCATGAGTTGCCATCGCTGTCGGTGATCTCCACGTTGTAGCGGTCGGTGATGAAGTAGTACTTGCTCGATGCGTAGTTGTACGAGGGGTGAGCGTTACCGCCACCGTAAATCGAGTTGGCACCAAGTTGCAAGTAGTCGCCTTCACCGATGTAGTTCGACAGGTCGAACTCGTAGGTGGTCCAGCCGGCAGCCTGTCCGGAGAGGGCGCTGCTTCGGTAGATGGTGGGCAAGGACATACCGCCGTAGCTCGACAAACCGACGGTGTTGCCGTTGGAGGTGAACCCGTCGATTTGAGGTGCAGCGTTGTACGACTTGATACCCACAGCGGCGTTGCGCACAGTGATACCGTCAGCGGAGGCCCCGGTGTTTTCAAGCCACAATGCCGTACCAGAAGCACCGTTGTTGATGATGCTCGAGTCGGTGATGGTAGCATCGCCGCCGTTCACCTTGACCGTAGCCATGTCGTCGGAGGAAGCCGACGCACCGTAGATGGTGGCACCGTTCGACATCACAAGTTCAGCACCGTCGCCGATGTAGAGTGCGGCGTCCATGGTGGCGTCTTGAGCAACGTCACGCAGGGTAGCACTGTCCAAGGTCAGCGTACCGTCTTGGATGTCCAGGTGGAGGCCGTAGGTGGACGACACAGCGCGGATCGAAGCGGGGTTACCGGAGGTACCCTCGTCGTTGGCCGTGATGAAACCGGAGGAACCAGCGAAGGAGCCTGTGCCTGCAGCGAGGGTGATCACAGGGGAGCTCGTGGCCGTGCTCTGAACCTTCAGCGAGCCGCCCTGCAGTTCAATACCGCAGCCGTCCAGCGTCAAGTCGGCTGAAACGGTGATGGACGTGTCGTCAAAGGTGAACGTGTTGGTTCCAGCGTTCCAGTTGCCCGACAGGTTGGTCCAAGCAGGGTCGTTCACCA
Organism: Methanobacteriota archaeon; assembly: GCA_011524855.1. Taxonomy (GTDB): domain Archaea; phylum Thermoplasmatota; class Poseidoniia; order Poseidoniales; family Poseidoniaceae; genus Poseidonia. Next base: position 28,418 of record WTJK01000026.1, read on the forward strand.
GCGTGTAACAATCCAGCGAAGGATCGTCAAACACAATCGGTGCGGGTTCGAGCAACAGGTCGAGGTGGTCGCCCCACGTGAACGTGTCGTTGTACCAGGAGCTGGCCAACGAAACGTCGCTGTAATCGTTGGGGTAGGTCTCGTTCTGGCCGGCCGTACCGAAGGCACGAATCACGTGGTCTTCGTAGGTCGTGGCGTCGCTGTCAGCAACCACAACCCAAACGGTAGCGTTGCCGCTGGCGTTGGTGATGTGGGAACCGACTTGGAACATTTCGTTCATGCTGCTGTCAAGCAGGGTGGTCGTGACCACGTGGTCGGCCTTCCAAACGGCAACACCGCTGGACAAGCGGTAGGTGCGGACGGAAGCCAAGCCACCGTAGTAGACCATGGCCGTCGAAGCGACGTCCACGGCACAGTCACCGGTGGCGCCGCTCTCATCGGAACAGTCGTCGCCGTTGAGCGAGACGTCCACGAGGACGATGTCCGAACCGGAGCGGGCCTTACCGACCTCCGTGGTGACGCCAGCGGTCGACGAGGAAATCGTCGACTGTCCCACCGTGATGCGGGAGTTGCGGGCATCGATGACGTCCGTGGTCAAGGAACCGTGGCTGAAGACACCGCTGTCAATGGTCACGGTGTTCTTCGACGTCGAACACGAGGCCGAGGACTTGAACGCGTCCAGAGACGGGGCGTCAAGGATCATGGTCCAGCCGCAGCCCGTCACGCTGAAGGAGCCGATGTCGAAGTCAGCCATGTCCAGCGTTTCCGAGGTGATGGCGTTGCCCGTCATGGTCACGTCACCGGCCGTGATGTCGGTGAAGGTCCCGGGGTGCATGCGAGCCATGGTGATGTCGCCGGAGGTCACGCCGTCGAGGATGGCGTCGGAGCTCGAAGCACCGTTCCCGGTTTGCGAGGTGCCACCAGGACGGAACTCGAGGTCGTTGTCGCCCAAGTCCACGTCCATGAGGATCACGGATTCCATGGCGTCGATGTACGAGCCGTCACCGTAGGTGGGGACGTCCACGTTCGACAGGTAAGCCGAGGAACCGGACTGGGCACCGTTTCGCCATGGGGTGTGGTCGATGGCGTGCTTTGTGTAGCCCGTGCCGGTGTTGGTCAGGGACACGTTCGACATGTGGAGGTCCTCAAGGTCGATGCGCACGAAGTTCTGGTAGGCGTTGCTGGCCGTGATGTTCTCCATGTGCAGCATACCGCCGCCGTTGGAGCTGAGGACGCTGACGACAGCACCGTCGGTGAGGCCACCGTCGGTGTTACAGTTCGTCATCGTACCTTCCATCAAGGTCACCACGCTGTCCTCTGGCAGGTTGAAACAGGACTCGGCGACACCACTGATGGTGAAGTCGGTCATGGTCAACACGGTGCCTTGGCCGCTGCCGTGGGTGAACACGGAGCCAACGTTCGTGAAGGTCACATCGGACATGGTGTAGTTGCCCGTGTTACAGTTCGCCGTGGAGGAACCGCAGGAGGGGCCTTGGCCGTTGTGGCGGGAACCCGAGCGGATCACTGCATCGGAGGTGTTGTTGAAGTTCACGAAGCTGAACTGGTGTCGGTCATCCGTACCGCCAGCCGTTGCACAGTCGTCAGTGAACGCAATACCGAGCCATTCTCCACCGTTCATGCCGGTGAAGTTGATCGGGTTCGCTTCTTCACCGATGGCGGTGAACTCGGTACATGCACCGTCAAACGAGATACCCTTACCGGGTGCAATCTCGATTTGGACACCGGGCTGAATGGTCAAGTCCGAGGAGACGACGAGGTAGTCGTTGGTCGGGTTGATGCGGATTGGGCTGTCGGTCAGGTCCCAGTTCGGGTCAGCCGTGATGTCAGCCGTGACGTCCGTACCCTTGCCGTCGTAAGGCATGATGCGGTAGTAGGTGGAACAGTCCGTGTTGCCCGTGACGAAGCAGTAGTAGTTGTTGTAGTTCGACCAGAACGGAGCGATCAGTCCAGGGCGAGCGTAACTGCTGCTGCTGTAGGGCAACTCGGGGTTGTGCCAGGTCCAGAGGCCGCGCTCGGTGTTCGTGTTGCCGTTGTCGATGAAGTACATGTAGCCTTGACGGCCGATTTGCACACGGTCGTTGCTGTCGTCACCGTCGTAGGTCGTGCCGAAGTACTCAAACTCGAAGTCTGCAGGCAGATCGATGTTGGCGTTGCACTGGTTGCGGTAGGACGAGAAGTAGTACCAGCAGTAGTACATGTACGGGCGGCCGTTGGAGGTGCCGGACAGTGCCGTTTGCGCATTGGCCACTTCCGTCAGACCGAGGTCAAACGCCTCGTACGAGTGCGAGCTGCCGTCGGTTTGGATGCGGAAGTTGGTCGTCGTTGGTTGGTGACCGGGGTTGGAGTTGAAGTTCGTAGCGGACGAGTACTTGATGCTCGCACCGTTGGAACGGGTCTGATCCATGTAGCCGATCGACCAGGAACTGTAGACCGTGCGGCAGTTCGAGTCGTACTTGTATTCGATCTCGTTGGTCACGTCGTAGAACATGGCCTGAACGGTACACTTGGGACCGTAGGTGTAGTAGTAGGAGCGGTCGCGCCACTCCACCACGAACACCTTGTTGGGGTCGCCACGGGTGAAGTTGAACGTCGAAGACGTGTTACCGTTGGTACCGGTGCTCTCGGTGGACATGTCCTTGGCCGTGAAGTAGTACTCAACGGTGTCGTTGACTTCGAGGTCTTCGATGTCAGCCGTCCACGTACACTCGGCGAGTTGACAGTCGTCGGGGTCCGAAACGCCCTGAGCGTCCATCAACGAGGACGTCCAAGAACCAGCGGTGCCGCCGTCAGGCGTCACTCGGTAGTACATGGTTGGACCAACGCCGGGCGTTTGCGTCGTGTTCAGACCGGATGCTGGGTCGCCAGCATCCATGATGTTCACGGACACGACACGGGTGCTCGAGTGCGAGTCGCCCAGCGGGCTGTGTCCGAACTCGGGTGCGAACGTGTCAGGGGTTGGTGCGACGTTGCCGACCTTGTAGGTCATGCTGCCCGTGGCGGCTTGGCGGCCGTAGTAGCCGGAGCCAAGAGCGAAGCCGGACCATCGGTAGGACGAGGTCGAACCGTAGATCATGTAGTAGGCCGACGTACAACGGTCGTACGTGCCAGCTCGGTAGAAGTAATACCAGCCGTTGGTCGTCACGCACATGCGGTCAGCGGTGGTGGAGCTGCCGGTGGCGTTGAAGTCGAACTTCCCAAAGGTGCCAGTGATGTCACCGGGGATGTTGAACTTGTAGGCCTGGGTGTAACCGTAGGACACGGAGGAGTCCATGTTGGAACCGCCGGTCAGCACCGTGTCGATGCCGGTTTCGGTGCCCACACCCACGTAGCCCCACTCGTTGTTGGCGCTGTCGTAGAAGAAGATCAGGTTCATGCCTGGGCCGTGCTGGGCGCCGATTTGCAGGAACCCGCCGTCGGCGTTGCGCAGTGCCTGGTTGCCGGAGGTGGAACCGGAGTTCATGCCGTAGCTGCCGGTGGGGACGTTGTTGTTCCAACGGGCGATCCAGTTTCCGTAGAAGGTGGAAGTGCCCGTGTAGAAACACTGCTGCGAGCCGGTGCCACAGCCCGAGGTGTCGAACTCGAAGAAGTACTCATCGCTGTGGGAGTAGTACGTCATCTGTCGGTCGAGGAAGCCCTGAGGCGAGAAGTAGCTGCTGGCGTGCACGTCGGTCGAGAGCGTGGTCAACTTCTTGTGGCTCGTCGGCGCGTTGTTGTAGTCTACGATGTTGAAGCTGTAGGGCGTAGGCGTGGTCTGGGTACCCGTCAGTGCAGGTTCGTAGCCGGTGTTGGGACCGGGTGGCGTCTGCGTGGTGGGTGCCAGGTCTTGGTATTCCCAGTAGTACTGGAATTCATCGCCAACGGACAAATCGGGTGTGCGGGCCTTGAACCGGCAGGTGGTGTCGGTCGTACCGCAGGTACCGATCGAGACCAACTCACCAGCGTCGAACTGGCTGTTGCTGCCCAGACCGTAGGTCGTGGAACTCCAGGTGCTGCCGTTGTCCGTCGAGTAGTGCAGGGTGGGTGCACCGGACGACGTGGTGTCGATGCCGGACAAGTCAGTCAGTTCAATGAACATGGTGCGGACACCTTCGATGTACGAGTCGAGGCCGGTGTAGGCCGTGAACTCAGCCGTCGGTGCATCGGGGTCCGTACCACCGGAGTAGGTGATGCGGATGTGGGAGTTCGAGGAACCCGAGGCCGAGGCGTAGGTGTAGTAGTAGGTGCTGCTGTTGTAGTGCTCACCGATACCGACCGTGCCCAGGTTGGCCTGAGCGTCGGTGATGTGGGATACACCACCTGTGGTGGCGTTACATGCGGAAGCAGAACTGCACAGCGAGACGGTCTTCCAACCGGTGCCCGAGGAACTCACGGTACCGGCCGTTGGGGAGTTGCCGATAGCGGAGATCATGGAGCGGGCGTTGGTACCGCCGTAGTTGTACACCATCTTGCTTGCAGCGAGGGCGTTGCCGTTGCAAGCGTTCTGCGTGATGCCGTAGTTGTAGCGTGCGTCAAGACCGCACTCTTCCATCACGACGACGTTGAACGTTACGGCGGAGCTGCCGTACGAGTAGGACATGTACTTGCGCCAGTCGATGCTGTCAATGGTAGCGCCACTGGGCAGGGCGTTGCTCGAGGTGAACGTGTACTTGTGCCAGGGGACGTAGTAGTAGGAGCCGTAGTACCGGTAGTGGTAGCGGGTGGTTCCGGTGTAGCAAGCCGTGGAGTAGATGTAACAGTAGCCGCCGGTGGCCGAGTTCACGTTGATCGTGGGGTCAATGGCCAGGGGGAAGACACGGTCGTCCGAAAGGAGCCATTCTGCGTCAACCACGGTCAGCAGGAGGACATTGGGTCCGTTGGCACGAACGATGAAGGTCCCGATGTAGGGTTCCTCGGCGTTGGGCTCAACGACCATGGGTGCGGGGAGCTCAGCGAGGAGTTCGCCGGTTTCCACGTTGCGGATTTGAAGAGGGTCTTGCGTTTCAAGAATCTCAGCACCCACCATCTGCTCGCCTGCGTAGAGGGCGTAGCCAACAGGGAGCTGAATCTGCTCGCTCAGACCGAAGTAGTTGATGTGCTCGGGGAGCACAGGGGCCTCGCGCAGGATCATGTTCTGCTTGACTCCGGTGGATTCGACCGTGTAGTCGAGGTCCACACCGTCAGCGAGGGGGTAGCGAATGACGTTGCCGCCGACTTCGATACCGTCGTGGGCTGGAGCCATGTCCAGCACCTCGGGTTGGTCGTGGGTTTCCACGAGACCGACCACGGTGGGGTTGATACCCGAGAAGATCGGGTCGACCCACTGGTTGACCTGAAGGGCGATACCGCCAGCAGCCTCAGGAGCAAAGGTCGTCGTGAAGGAGTTCTCCGTCACGGCCCAGCCTTCGGGTTGAGCCTGAATGTTCAGGTTGATGTCCGACCAAACACCGTCTTCCGTCGTGTAGTGAAGGGGTTCACTGGCCACGATCTGCGTGAAGGTGCCGTCCTCATTGAGGAAGGTCTTGGTCGTTTCATCTCGCATCCCTTGAAGTTCAAGCGATGGGTCGTATTCGTAATCTGCTTCAGCGAGTTTCTCGGGGAGGCTGAAGTAATCATCCTCCGTTGCGCTTGCTTCCACAAACTCAACTTCAGCACTGGTGTTGTCCACGTAGCCGCTCATTGGCATGAGCACCATCAATGCGCACAACAGCAGTGCAATTCCGATCCCGCCGAAGACGGTCTTCTGTTTCTTGTTCTTGTTTCCCAACATAGGTCATTCACCCCATACGGACTGTATGCAGAGCACTCCACACCTTACACCACTTATATTAGTTCGGGTGCAAAATGTTTGAGCGCCCATCGGATTCCTACTAAAGTCAATCGGAACTTTGTTTGAAAACTGCTCAGAAAACACCTTTTAT
>WTJK01000026.1:34435-60840 GCA_011524855.1 Methanobacteriota archaeon
CTTGACACCAATGGAACACCATCGAACGAATTGGCAAATGATGATCGCAGTGAACATCAACTCCGTCGGATGGGGGTTCGAGCGACCCTACCGTCACCATGGTACAACCACAAAATGTTGCCATGAAATTGAATCTTCACAAGGAATACTGGCGAGGGATGAACCATCGGCCGAGCACCTGAGAGGCAGCATCCATGTTGCAGGTGACAAACCGATTCCCGACCGAACGGGCAACACCAGGAGAGGTCAAACCGGAATGGAACCGAAGGCCAAGAATGCGCGTAGAGGATGGAGTTTGGTTGGATGTTTACCGGGCCATGACCAACAGCCGTTCTGAAAAAGTAACATCAAGCCGGAAGGAGGTGGAAGAAGGATGAAGAAAAAGCCGGAGTGGGCGCCGTAACGCCCACCCCGGTGTTGTACACCTCGATGAGGTGGTGGGACGGTCAAGGGCTGCGATCAGTAATCCCAGTCCTTGTCATCGCCGCCTTCGCCGTCACCGCGTGACAGGATGAAGGCACCGACCACGAAGGCCACGACGACCACGCCGCCGATGGCACCCCAGGCCCAACCCGGCACGCTGGAGGACGCAGAGTCACCGGTTTCACCGATGGTCCCGTTGTTGTCGTCCTGGTTGCCGTTGTCAGTTGCACGGAAGTAGTCGATGCTGTTCATCTGACCCTGAGCATCCATGTTACCGAGGGCGTCCATGGGGACTGCGGTGAAGTAGTAGGTGAACGAACCTGCAGCGGTGGGCATGGCGATCGTCAGGGTGGTGGCGTCAGCACCCGTCACACTGTCAGGGCACTCCGTTGGCATCTCGGCAGCGGTGAAGGAATCGCCACGCTGGTAGCAAACGTGCCACATGGCGACGTCAGCGGTGGAGCCTTCAATGCCCCAGGTCACGACCCAGTTGTCACCGTCTTGGACGATGTTGAGGTTCGTGGCCATCACGTCACCGTCGACGGCCTTGTCGGCCACGACGCTGCCCGTGCCTTCAGCGGAACAGCCCTCTTCGTTGCACACGGCGACAGCCACGTGGTACGTGGTGCCGTGCGTGGTCGAGGCGCCACCGTAGGTAAAGGCGCGGTCCTCGTCAGCCACGGTCGTGTTGAACGGCATGTCGCAATCCGCGGAGCCTTCACAGATGGCCACGACGATGTTGTCGGAGGCCAGAAGCGTTCCCGTGATGTCCCAGGTCACGCCGATGGCGCCCGACTTGAGGGCCGTAGCGGCGAAGCCGCTGACCGCTGCATCGGGAATGGCAGCCTGAGCGAGTTCACCGCCCATCAGGACGATGGTGCCCGCAGGGAGCATGCCCGAGTTCGCTGGGAAGGTGAACGTGAACTCCGAGGCCGTGGGGCCGGCTTCATCAGCCGTAGCGTCCATGGACGTCCAGAGACCGTTGCCACCGATGTACCACATCGAGGTGGCACCAAGGGTGTTGGGCACGGTCACGGAGAGCGACTGGGTCAGCACGTCAGCAGCGGAACGGGTCGTGCTGGGCGCATAGTCGATAACGGCCACAGCGTCGTAGGAGCCTGCGAAGTTTTCGAGCACAACGCCGGTGTAAGCGTCAGAGATTTCCATGTCCTCGAAGGTCGTGATGGTGAACTGGTCGATACCACGGTACTGGAGGGGGTAGGAGATCTCAATGCCAGCTTCGGTGGTGGCGGTGGCCACAGCTGCGTTCCAAACTTCCACGATCATGGACTCGCTGACCACTCCGCCGTGAGCGTCCGTCACAGCCACGCTGGCCGCAAGGTCGCCAACGAACTGGCTCGTGAGCGGGGTCGAACAGAGGGTCCCGCCTGCGGTAGCAAAGCCACCGCAACCGACGAATTCGCCGTGTTGGCTCGAGTAGGTGAAGTTCAGGCCGGCGCCGGACGGGTCGTCCACGTCAAAGGCGTTGACGCTGAATTCAAGCAGGCCTTCCATGCCGACGACGAGGTCGCCTTCCGTCACCAGTTCAAAGGAGGTGATGATGGGGAGGTTGTTGATCACATCGGCAACCATGCGAGCATCGTTGTTCGCCAAGCGGGCATCGGTTGCACCGATCCAAGGCGTGGGCTCTGGCGTGAGATTGCGGCGGTCATCCATGACGAGGTCGAAGTCGAATTGGTATTCACCCGGAGACAGTTCAACTTGGACGCACACGGCGTTGGTGAGCGATGCACCGATGCCATCGTTGCCGAGTGGGGCGAACAGGTAATCAATTTCCAAGGCTCCGGTGCAGTTGTTCACCGTGCCGGTTGCGACCTGAGTACCGTCTTTGGTCACCGTGTACATCACGTGCCATCCGTAATTGGTCATGGGGTTGTTTCCACGGTGTGTCACCTCTGCGTAAATTTGTGACATTCCCACGTTCAGGTCACCGCCGATGGCGGATTCAACGAACGAGGAGGGCAGACCGGTTCCGTCAGCGTTGTAGCCCTGATAGACACCCACGCGAGTGATGGCAATGTCGTGGAAGTTGGATTTTGAACCGGTGATGGCGTCTTCGTCCGTAGCGGGGCGGTCGTCGTTGTTGGCGGTCACTTCACAGAAGTGGTTCCACGTGGTGACGTTTTCCGTGCCGTTGTCGCTGTTGTCAAAGACCTCGACGCACTCATCGAATTGTCCGTAGGAGGTGTAGTTCACCAGCTCGACCGAGATGGTCACCCGTGCGTCCTCGTTCTCTGCGTCGGGAGTCACGGTCCCTGAAACGGACCATGTGTTGTCGTAGGCGAGAATGTAGCGGGTCTCTTCTTCATAATCGGAGGGGTCCGTTTCGTTTTCGAAGGTGCGGACGTTTTGGGTCTCAACACCGACGGGGAAGAAGCTGATACCGGCACCTGCAGTTCCGGTAGCCAAGTCCATGTTTTGGCCACCCATGGTGATCTGCGCACTGTCAACATCGCCGGAAACTTGCAACCGGAGCATCACGTCTCGGGGGTCGAACGTGTCGGACCCGGTGGCGGTGACTTCAAGGGTGAACCCTTCGGTTTCACCTGCAATTTGAATGGCGTCTTGTTCGTAACCGTCCCAGGAAAGGTCCAGGTCGATGTCGTACCAGTTGTTGACTTCCACGTACACTTGCTCAACGTTGTTGGCAATGTCGGCGTCGGTGGAACTGTCCACTTCAATCATCACGATGTATTGTCCGAGGGCAGGCGTCCATTCGATGGGAGCACCGCTCTGCGTCAGCGTGAGCTTACCGCCGCCCAGGTAGGCGCCAGCGAGGAAAGGATGAGGGGTTGCGGTGGAATCAAAGTCACACACAGAGCCGTCGTCGCACATGGCGTCGAGGTTCTCCCAAACGAGGTTGTTGCCGTTACCGTCTTGCGCGATCATGCCGACGTTACCTTGGTCGTCCGTCAAGTGGACGGTGACGGTGTAGGTCAAGTCGTCAGCCGCAGCGTCGCCTGCATTTTGGATGTAGGCGGAGAAGGTGGTGGATTGACCCACCTCCAAGGCGTTGCGACATCCGTTGAGGTCGCAAACGGTTTCTTTCGGCGAGGTGATGGCAACAATGCTTGGGTCAGCGCCCGTCCGAGCGCTGGTTTCTTGCGTTGGTGCCACAGGTTCTTCAAGTTCTGCGAAGTCAACGACAGCGAGGTAACTCGTCATCATCAACACCGTCAAAATCAGTGCAGTCATATTCTTCATGTCAATACCCCCGATGGTTCGGTGACCCTCACCACGTCGTGTGTGGTATTTATACTATAGGCCCCGTGATTTATCCCGAATTCAGCGATTTCTGACGTTTTTTCGCAGAAAATGGAGAGCAATCGCCCATTCTACGCCGGATTGGGACAATCCGTTTGTGTTGTTGTGATGTTGATTGAGGCCCGAGCAACTTTTGTGGTGTGGTTTGGGCGCCTCCCTGCCCAAAGAACGCTCGGTGGTCAAATCGATTGAAGAATGAAAAATTCTCATGTTGAACAAGGATGCCTCCTCCCAGGTCAAGTCGAAAACCAAGCATCCTGAAGCCAACCGAAAAGGGCCTCGAAGTGGTGGTTTGATTGCAAAACTCCCGTTTCAGCTGGGGACCTTCCTCGGTCGAAGTGGCTCATCTCAAACCGTACGCAAGGCTGCCGAGGGTGGCACGCGCGCAGCCCGCCGAACCGGAGCAAACGTCGCCATCAGGACCACGGCCCAGCATACGGCCATCAGCGTCACCACCTCGGTCCAAGGGAACAGGAACGGTGCACCTTGCTCGGACCACACCGCTTCGTGCAACATGCGATGGAACGCGTACCCCATGACCAAACCGTTGAGCAGTCCGACGCACGCAAGCCACGTGATCTCTGTCAGAAAGACCCCAACCACATGCGCTCGCTGGAAGCCCAGCGCACGCAGCATACCGACGTCCCGTGTGCGCTCGCTGACGTTGCGAACCGTGACGACCCCGATGCCTGCCACGCCGACCACCAATCCCAACGCAAGGTAGCCTTCAAACAAGGCAAGGATGGCCAACACCAAGCCTTGAACCACCATCACCTCGGCCACCACGGTGTCCACCACGACCCCTTCGCTGCTGAGGGTGTTGTCCAACGCCGCTTCAAGTTCCAGACTGGCTTGACGGACCCCAACCGACTTTCCTTGGCCTGCGACATCCATGCTTGAAAACGAGCGGTCGGTTGGACGAGCATCGTCGCTGAGGCTCACGTACATGCGAGTCACCTCGCCCCCAAACCTGTCGATGACGGGATCTTCGGCCATCCACACTCCCGGTGAAAAGAGGTAAGACGACTGAGCGAGGAAGCCTCCGACCACCACAGAACGGTTGTTTTTTGGGTTTGAAATATCAGTTAGCAAAATTGAATCTCCAATTGAAAATTGAAGCGGCACAAGACCTCCGCCCTCGACCGAATTTTCAAGGCCGAAGGATGCGTCAAGGAAGACCACATCCGGGAACCGTTGAATGGCCATCCAGGCTTCCTCGGATGTGTCCCCCAACACCTCATCCCAGGCATGGAGCGGGAGGCCGCCGTGACGCGTAAAGCCATCGTCCACACCTCGAAGAATGTAGGGCATGCGTTCTCCATCAGCATCCTCCATCCACGCCGTGGCACGAGCGACCCGACCGGTGGCATCCACTTGGTCGCTGAGCGAGGGGTCAACACCCCATGCAGCAGGGTCATCGCTGATGTCGATGGGGCGTGCTCGACTGGAAGCGATCATCAATTCAAAGTCGCCTTCCGCCTCCTCAACAAACCCGGTCGAATAGGTGTCAAATTGAGCGGTGTACCCCGAGAGAACCACCACAGAAAACATCGTGATGGAGAACATCGCCATCACAACGGCTGAACGCCAAGGTGCGGCGAGGGGATGAGCCAAGGCCACGCTTCCCACTGGACCGGTTCGGCGCGTGAACCAACGCTGTTTGCTGAGACGTTGCATCAGCAACGGAGCAAAGCTCGTGAGGACCATCACACCCGCCACCACTTGGGTCAAGCCGAGGACAATAAACGCAAGTTCGTTGGGCTCCATCTGCGCACGAATCGGGTCGAGCGGTGCGAGGACCATGGTCCATGCGAGGAATCCGAGCCCCAATGCCCCGAGGGTGGTGCGAGGCGCGTGCCGCACCGAAGGATGGAGGGAGGTGGACCGACGGTGACGCCATGTCGGGAGCATCCAGGTCAACACCGGCAAGATGGCCAACAACAACAACGCCCCCGACCCGATGTAGAGCGCGTAAGCGGCACCGCTGTTGAGCCCAAGCACGAACAGAAGGGCTGCACACAGCACCCCACCGCCCAGTCCGAGCACCTGCAACAGCATGAGCCACCAAGGTACCGTTCGTACGAAACGAAGCGGTGCCCCCCGCAGGGCTTGGACGATGTTCAGTTGTGCGTTGAACGCAGCAGAGGCCATCAGCATGACCCATGCAATCAGTGACCCCCACACCCACCCGGCGACCACCGAATCCAGTGTGAAATCGAAGACAAAACTCTGCGCGCCCACCGATGCGAAGATGGAGGCGAAGCCCGACGCGATCAACCAGGCTAAACCGAGACCAAGCAGTGCGCCAAGCCCACCCGCCAACAGTGCCAGCATGAGCCCCTCCTGAACGAACAACGCCCTGGCTTCACTGCGCTGCAAACCGATCGCTCGGACCACCGCTGTTTCCTTCCGACGCACGTCCGCCAGAAGCATGATGATGGTCAACGAAAGCAAGACGCCAGCTGCGATGGTGAAGGAACCAAACACCAAGAACATCGCTGAAAGCACGCCTGAAGAGGCCTCGGCCTGAAGGGCGGCGTCGCGCTTGACCGCAGTCAGCGAAAGGGACATGTCGTCTGCACCGCTTTGTTCATCGAACCAAGCCGACCATTGTGAGAGCGCATCCTCAGGTGTCACCGCTGATGCGTTGCTCAACCGAAGGACGACGAGCGAGCGTTCGTCGTCATCCGCCAGCGCCAACACCTCTGCATCCTCCAAGGCGACAACGCCCAACACGAGCCCTTCGAGCTCGCTCAACGCCTCAAAGCCGGGTAAAGCAGCATAGGTGCCCGCCGATTCAAGCGGGATGGAAGTATCGTCACCGTAAGCATACGGGACCAAACCGGTGAAACGGAGGGCATCCTCAGAAGACAGATTCAACACCTCAAGCCGTGGTGACACGCGAACCTCGCTGGCGGTGACGTCAGCGGATGAATCGTTCGTTCCAAACGCCAGCAACATTTGTGGGAAGGTGCCAAAACCCGGGGCGTCCGACTGCAGCGGCAAGCGCATACCCACCGTGTCGTTCGTCAAACGGTCAAACAAGGCAAGACCACCTTCCACGCTGCACCACCGGTCACCCGTGGCGGCCACAACACTCGCAACGCCGTTGCAGGGAGACGGGAGGTCCGGAAGGGGTTCAGGCGAGGTCGGGGGATCGGCCGCATCCACAACAAGGCCGGAGGGAGTCAACGCCAACCGGTACCACTCGGTCCCAAACAGCCCTTCGATGCCCAGTTGCAACGACGACCCGTTCGTGACCAGGTCAACACGCAGGACGGTGGACGGCACGTCGACGGGCAGCGAGTGGACACTTCGTTCGGTCAGATTGAGCTCCCGAACCTCCACTTTCCAACCGTCCTCATCGGCAACAACCGTGACCCATCCATCATCGTACCAAGCCACTGCACGGTGAGTGGTGGACTCAACGGTCGCTGCTGATTCCTCGTCGAGACGATCGGTGTCGGCAAGCACCAAACCGTCGCTGTGCACGGCCAAAGCCTGTTCTCCGCTGGTATCGAACGCAACGTCCAACATCCTTCCGCCCGGTGAAACCTGCCACGCCCACGTGGACGATGTGTTCAGCACTTCAACGCCGAACCCTGCCGGACCCACGTGCCACACCGAGGAGTTGGTGGCGTGAAGCTCCGAAACCGAACCGTCCGCCAAAGACAACAGGGGCTCGCCGTTCACGGTCACCTCGACCAGGGGGACCTGAAGCACTTCAACGGCCATACCGCCGGGAGCAAGCACGGACATGTTGCCACGAAGGGCTCGCACGTCGTCAGCGGAAAGGCGTCCAAGACCCTGACTGCTGGTCACGGTGATGGATGAGGAGGGACGGTCCAACGTGAGGTTCAAGCCGGCGTCAATGGCGGTCACCGACCGATTGACTTCATCGAGCATGGTCCTCATCACGTCGTCGTAACGGTCCTCGTCGAGCCCGTCGGCAAACGCAAACGACAGGCGGTTGATGCCGGCGTCCTCGCCCAGCAACCGATGAGCCGTGTTCAGATCGGAAAAAACGGCCGGTGACCGGGTCCCCCCAAGCGCTCCTTGTCCGGTGGTCGCCACCACAGCGGTCACCTCCACGGTCACGATTTCACGCACGCGCTCACCGCTGTCACTGGTGCGGTGGTACCCCATGGTCAGCGCGTCGCCCACACCAACACCCAGCGATGTGCTGGCGACGGAGTTCAAGGCCACCTGCATCACGGACGCTCCATCGTTGGCGAGGCGGAGGTCCTCGAAACGGTAAGCATCATCACCAAGCGGCGACCAAGGACCCACGGCATCGATGGAGGCATTGCGAGCAAACCAGGCCACGGTGGGTTCAGCGGTTCCGTTGTCCGGGGTGAGGCTCACGGTGTCAACCCAGCCGTGCTGGCGTGCGATCACCTGTTTCGAGAGTTCGGAATGGGATTGCACACCCTCCCAGATTCGGTGTGCCATGGCTTCGCTGTACGTGACACGTAACCCCGTGCGCTGATCAAAGCCGCTCAGCACGAGATCGGTGGCATCCCAGGTGGCTTCGACCTCCTGCTGGACGGTGGCGTCAAGCGCATCACCCACCACCATGGAGGACGTGATGATGGAGGAGGCTACGACCAACCCGGCGATGAGCAGGGCAGCCTGGCGGGGACGACGGAGGACGTGTTCCTTTGCCAGCCGCCACACCACCAAACGCTGAGGCAGGAGCAACGGTTGCAAGTAGGTGTACGAGACGGCACCCATCAGCACACCACCCCCCAAGGCATGGAGGGTGCTGATGTCCATGAACGACAGCAAGGCCCACACGATCACACCGTCCACCGCTGGACCGAACACCAACACCAGCGACCGCCAACCACGCGCCTGGCGCCACAGGCCCGAAACGAACAAGGCGATGGAACAGGCCACCACCAAGGCCAAACCGAGCAGAACGCCGGCCAAAAGCAGGTTCATTCCTCCTCGTGGGGGCGGACGGTGTCGCTGACGACGGTCCCGTCGTGCATCGTCACGATGCGCTGGCACTGTTCAGCGATGTGAGGGTCGTGCGTGACGATGAGGAACGCGGTTTGCTCGTGTTCATTCAACGTCTTCAACAGACGCATGACGGCTTTCGAGGTGCCTGAATCAAGGTTGCCCGTGGGTTCGTCGCAGAGGATGACCGCCGGGCGATGGACGATGGCCCGGGCCACAGCGACGCGCTGTTGCTGACCCCCTGAAAGCTCAGCCGGGCGATGTTCAGCGCGGTCGGCCAGCCCCACGCGGTCAAGCGCCTGGAGTGCTCGTTGCTTCGCCTCACCGGGATCAAGACCGCCCAGCAACAAAGGGAGTTCCACGTTTTCACGTGCGGACAACACCGGCAGGAGGTTGAAGTCCTGGAAGATGAAACCGAAGTGTTCAGCCCGCAAGGCGGTTCGTTGACGGTCCGTGACGCCAAACAGCGCATGACCTTGAACCTCAACGGACCCGGCCGACGGCTCATCGATGCCAGAGAGCATGTTCAACAGGGTGGTTTTTCCGCACCCTGATGCACCCATGATGGCCACCATGTCACCCCGGTTGAGGGAGAGCGAGACGCCCCGGACCGCTTCAACGGTACCCTCACCGGTGGGGTAAACCTTCCAGAGGCCGTTGGCCACCAACGTTGGACCCATGAAACAGGACAGGGAAGTGCGTTGATAAATCCCTGCACCGTGAGGAATTCATGGACGACACCGCCTCGCTCACCGTTCAGGTCCTTGCGTTCGGGCCGCTGGCGTCCAACCTTGGCGGCCGCTCGTCCAACCAACGCATGCCCATCGGAAGCACCGTCAACGATTTGGTCAACCAACTGGACCTTGTGGCCTGGCTCGACATGGGACTGAGCGTGGCCGTCAACGGGACACGCTGTTCCCCGGAACGCACCCTGGTGGACGGGGATGAGGTCGCATTGCTCCCTCCTGTGAGCGGTGGGTGATGGACGGTCGGAGCCCTCAATCCATGAAAGCCTTCAACAACGGGGGGACCCACCAACCATCGAGGACGACGCATGGTTGGAGGACTCGGGCCGCTTGAATTGACCATTTTGCTGGGGCTGTTTTTCATCCTCTTCGGTGCAAATCGACTTCCAGAACTCGCCAATGCGCTTGGCCGCTCAAAAGGTGAATTCCAGAAGGGGTTGAACGAAACCACGCGCTTGGCGACGGCGGCTTCAACCGTGACCGATCTTGAAGCCGGTGGAAAAACGCCCGACCAGGTGCTCATCGACCGAGCAAAAGCGGTTGGCCTTGACCCCACCGGTGTTGACATTGCGGAGCTCGAAAAGAAGGTTGAGGCGTTGGAAGGCCTCAACGACGACGAATGAACCATCAGCGACGTGAACGTTTCAGCACGAGGGGAGAGCCGCACGTTCGGCATTCACCCACCGCATCTCGCTTTGACCGGTGTGCGTCTTCGTTCACCGGCGATGTCGCTCCGCAACCCGTGCAGCGCAAGGCCCACGACCACACGTTGGTTCGTTTCTTGACCCCTGCTGCTTCCACCGACCCGTCCACGGAGGCAAAGGCGTTGCGAAGTCGGAAATCGTCGGTCACCAGCACGGCAGAGAGCCCCAATGCTAGCGCCAACACGTCGAGGTCCACATCGGACAAACGGGGCAAATCCCCTGAAGCGGCGGCCACGGTTCGAGCCTCTGCCAGCCACGTGGAAGGGACATCCTGCCAGGTCAAGTCAACCGTTTCTGCCAACATTGCTCGCGAGGTGTCCACTCGCTCAAGCTCATCGCGTTGGGATGCAGCGCAAACGCCACCGGCCAATTTCTCAGGCGGCCACATCAGCAACGCTGCCGTGTCCAACACCCGGACCATGGGCCGACCATGTGGGTTCACCAAAAGAACACACCGACAACCCTCATCTTCATGACAACCACCGCTCTCGTCGGACCATGGCGTGGAAGGAGGCCGTTTTGGACGCCTTCGACGTGTTTGGACCGATGAGTTTGTTCGTCCTGTCCTTCACCGAAGCCATCGTTCAACCGGTACCCCCCGATCTGCTCTACATCCCCATGCTGGCCGATGCCATGGGCGACACGCCACGGGTCCTCCTCCTCTGGGCCGTGGTCACGATCGCTTCGGTCTTGGGCGCTGTCGTTGGCTACTGGCTCGGGCAGCATTGGGGCAGCGCATTGATGAAACGGTTTGGCCAAGAACGCCATCTCGAGAAACTGGGCGTGCTGACCGAGCGGTACGGCACGTGGGGCATTTTCATCGCTGCGTTCTCTCCGATACCGTACAAAGTGCTGGGCTGGATGGCAGGAATGGGCGAGATGGAGAAGCGTGCATTCATCCTTGCTGGGTTGGCAGGGCGTGGCTTGCGATTTGGTGCGGAGGCAGTCCTCATCGGGTTGTACGGCGACCGTGCCCTCGAGGCCATTGTCTGGGTGCTCGACAACGAAATCCTCCTCGCCCTCCTTCTGATGGCGACGGGAGGACTTGCTTGGTTGGCTTGGCGCTGGTGGTCTCAACTGGACGGGGCGGCACAACCGCCCACGGCTTGAGCCCAAGCACCGCTCAGGCACAGGGTGAACCCGGGCAAAGGCAACGGTTATGAAGCGGACGACGGTGGGCGAATCACCGCTCGCGTGGTGTAGTCAGGTCCATCATTACGGGTTTTCATCCCGTCGACCCGGGTTCGAATCCCGGCGCGAGCATCTCTGCCTTTTTCCGCTAATTTTTCGGACGCAACTGCCTTTTTGTGGCAACTTCTGGGCCGGAATTGCCTTTTTTCGTGGCATTTTAGGGAGCCCCTCAATGCGTATAGAGACATGCTAGCGATGGATCAAACCGGCCGCTCCAAGGAAAAAATGCCGTGCTACGTGATGGTTGGTTGAGAGGTGGATCAATCTTCGATCGTCAAACCGGTCAACTCGACGCTCAGCGCCCACAACCGCTCAACATCCTCGTCCTTGCGTGCCCGACGAGCATGGCGACGAGGCTTGGGTGGACCTGCCAGTTGGGTCAGACCACGTGCACCGAAGTACGCTGCGGGTCCCACGTCGGGCTCCATCCCTGCACGAAGCGTGGGCCAAGCGCCTTTGGTGGCGCTCATGTTGAACGGACGGAACAGCAGGTTGCCCATTTTCGCTCCAAAGGAGTGCCGCTGCAAGTGGGTTCGGGACCAACCCGGGTGGGCCAAGGTCGTGTCGTAGTTCACACGTGAGGCCAATCCGCGGATGAAGAGTTGGTTCGCCAACTTGCTTTGGCAATACGCCGGCCAAGCGCTGTAGCGACGTTCGTTCCAATTGACATCGTCCCAGTGCATTTTCCCCATGTCACCGGCCACGCTCGTCACCCCCACCACCCGAGCCCCTGGTGTAGCCTTCAGCAACGGGTGGAGCAGGCACGTCAAGGCAAAATGACCGAGGTGATTCACACCGAACTGTTGTTCGAAACCCTGGACGGTTCGACCCAATGGAGGGACCATGATGCCGGCGTTGAGCACCAAACGGTCGAGACGGTCGTGTCGCTGCAGGTAGACCTCAGCGAAGGCTTGGACGCTGTCAAGGTCGGCCAAGTCCAAGGCCATGGTCTCCACTGAACCGTTCGGTGTTGACGCTCTCAATCTGGCAAGGGCCGCCTCCGCTTTAGCGGGGTTGCGACACGCCATCGTCACGTCAGCGCCACGTTCCAACCACTGCCGAGCCGCCTCGTATCCGATGCCCGCGTTGGCGCCCGTGATGACGATGCGAAGACCCTCAGGAGAGGGCATCCGGTCAGGTGTCCAACGGGCCATGACCAAGCGTCATGCCGTCCAAATTTAAACGGGCGTGACCGCCCAGCCCAACGCAAAGTCAAGGTTAAATCCAATCGTCATGGGCGTTGAT
This sequence comes from Methanobacteriota archaeon, assembly GCA_011524855.1. Lineage (GTDB taxonomy): Archaea > Thermoplasmatota > Poseidoniia > Poseidoniales > Poseidoniaceae > Poseidonia. The sequence goes on from WTJK01000026.1 coordinate 46,992, forward strand.
GCATGGTTGCCGTTGGAGACACCGCCCCCGCCTTTACCTTGACCGCCACCGACAAGAGCACGGTGAGCCTGAGTGACTTCGCCGGTCAGCGCGTGGTGCTGGCGTTCTACCCTGCTGCGTTCACCGGTGTGTGCACCGCTGAACTCTGTTCCTTCCAAGACGCCATGGCGTCGTTCAACGACATCGGCGCCTCCGTCCTTGGCATCTCGGTGGACGCACCGTTTTCCAACGGCGCCTTTGCCGAAGCGAACAGCATCGCGTTCCCTCTGCTGAGCGATGTGCACCGCACGATGATCAACGATTACGGTCTGGCGTTCGAGAACTTCCTCATTGAAGGGTACACGGTGGCCAACCGAGCCGTCGTGGTCGTCGAAGCCGACGGCACCGTGGGCTACGTTTGGGTGTGCGATTCCCTTGGTGATGAGCCCAACTACGATGAAATCGTGGCCCACTGCAGCCAATGAGCTCGGTTCACGCCAGCGTGCCGTTGTTGTAATCTTGGATGGCTTGGACGATTTCGTCCCGCGTGTTCATCACAAACGGTCCGTAACGAGCGATGGGTTCATCCAAGGCGGGACCGCCAAGCAACAGGCATGTTGCGCCTTCTTTGCCAGCGGTGATGGTCAGGTTCTCACCGGCTGACAGGAGGCCGAGCTGGCCGTCATGAAGCGTGCGGCCCTCCACTTCCATGGCGCCCTTGAACGCGTAAATCATCATGTTGTGTTCGCCCTCGCAAGCATGGTGAAGCACCGCACCTGGTTGAAGCCTGAAGTGAATGAGGGTGATGGGAATCACGGTGTCGATGACACTGGTGACGCCCAGGGTACGCCCTGCGATGACCTTCGCCCACACGCCACCGTCCTCAGAAGTGGCGACAGGAAGGTCTTCCGAAGGGATGTCTTGGTAACGAGGTGCCATCATTTTGTGCTTGGCCGGAAGGTTCACCCAAATCTGGAACCCGTGCATGCGTCCACCGTGTTCCAACATGGCGTCTTGGGGCAGTTCCGAATGAATCACGCCCCGGCCCGCCGTCATCCATTGCACGTCACCGGGGTTCAACGCACCGCTGTTGCCGGCGGAATCCTCGTGGACCATGCCACCGTCAAGCAGGTACGTGACCGTCTCGAAGCCTCGGTGAGGATGTGAAGGTGCACCGATGGCTTCACCCGGTCCGTAATTCACAGGACCCATCTCATCAAGCAGCAAGAACGGGCTCATCAGACGCCCCATTGCCACCGGTCGGCGAACCATGAATCCGCCACCCTCACGGACCACATGGGTGGGCACGATCGACGTCAAGCTCCGGTTCATGCATCCAACCCCAGCATCAGGCTGCCGAGCACGTCACGAATGGAATCGGGGTTGACCGGCTTGTGCTTGTTGACCACGAGCGAGCGACCGATGACGTTGCAACCCAAGTAGGCGAATTGCATTCGCATCGCCATCACCACGTGGGGCCCGCCCCCTCCTGAGTGGGTGCCCAGCGCGACCGGACGGTTGCGGAACAACGCTCGGAAATCATCCCCGTCACGGCTGAGCCACGCAATGGCATTGTTCAGCGTGGGCGGCATGGAACCGTTGTACTCGGGAGCCAACACCACCCATGCGTCGCCTTCGCCCAACGCCGATTTCAAGTCCTGAAGGCCGAGAGGCGGATCACCTGCATCCCGTTGAAGCGTGAACAACGGAAGGTCAAACGCGTTGAGTTGGATGGTGCTGGAGGTGAGCCCCAGGGCACCAGCCTCGGTGGCAACGTGTTGGGCCAGTTGAACGTTGTTGCCGTCCGAAGCGACGATAACGGTGAGGTGAGGCATGTCGGCCGCTCTCTCCCGACCCTTTTAGGATTGACAGTCAACCGGGCAACCGGAGGGAAGGGTGTGAACGGGGGAAGCCAACCATCCATTGCCGTGTTGCTTCACAACGTCGCAGAGCCCCTTGCCGCAGCGATCATCTCAGCACCTGGGGTTCGAACCGTAAGCCCTCTCGACGAGGCCAGCACGGTGGTGCACCACCTCCAACACGCTGATGGAGGAGGGCTTGAAGGGCTTCATGCATCGCTTGAATCGCTTCACCGCCTGGTCGATGCCGTGCGAACCTCACCTCAAGTGAAGCGTGTGGTCTTGGTGGGCGACATGGAAGGGCTGCAGGGCCAGCGTTTGGGCCATCCCGTATGGAGGTCCAGCCACGGTGTGTCCCTGACCGACCAGCACGGCATGGAGAGCCTCATTGCCGAGGTGCTCGTGAAGAGCCTCGCCAAGGGCGAACGGGAGGTCGTGCTTGTGCGGCTGATTCATCCCGTTGATGCAGACGATGCACGAGCGGTGGCAAGGGCGGTATCGATTTCCTCCGAGGACTTGCTGAGCCACCACGAGCGCACCGTGCCCGACCTCGACGGTTGGGTGGCCGTGTGCGTTGACCCGGAGGGGACCTTCCGAGGTGACCTCACGCTGGATGCATGGCTCGGTGACACACGGGGTTAAATCACCTGACGGCGAGCAATGTCCATGTCCGAAGAACTCATCGTGGCCCATGCTGGACAAGCCGGCACGGATTTCCTGATCTACACCGGCAACTTCTGTGGCTACTGCAGCGCACTCAAGCGCCTCCTGAAAGGAAAAGGACTCACGTTCACCGAATTGAATTTTGACGAGCACCCCGATTACCGGACACCCGTCGTGCAAGCAACGGGCCATCGGACGGTACCCGTCGTTTTTGACATCCGAGGCGGCCAAACCATGTTCATCGGCGGGTTTGACGAAACCAACCGCTACCTCAGGAAAACGTCGTGAGCCACTCACGCAGCGCCTCGTGGTGCTCCAGAGGAATCATGTGACCTTTCGGATGTTCAATCAGTTCGACGGCCCATCCCGCCGATTCAAACAGGTGAGCGATGGCCCAGCCGTCCTCGATGGGAACGCGTAGGTCTCGCTCCCCGTGCATCCAGAACAAGCGTTTGGTTTCCAATTCAGTCAACCGCATGCGCAGTTCCATCGGGCGGACCAAACGTGTGCCCATGCACACCACGCCAACGATGCGGTCGGCCACGGGAAGGTGGAGCAATTCCTGCGCCATCGCTCCGCCTTGCGAGAAACCCCCCACCACCAGTGGCCCGAGGGGCGCCTGTTCAGCGATGAGTTGCTCCAGTTGCGACAAACTGGCGTCGACGTCCATCAGTTCTCGACGTGACAGTGTGCGACGGCGGGTGACATCGGCGTTTTCGTCTTCGTATCGCCACCACGTGCGCCCCCGGTGCGGGTGTGGAAACCTCGCTTCGGGGACCAAAAGCGTCCAACCCTTGGGCAGCACCTTCTCGGCAAATGGACGCATCATGCTGGCGTCACCGGTCATCCCGTGCATCATGATGAGGGTGGGCACGAACTCACCTCACAGCGTCCAGGTGGTGGTGATGGCACCCGCCACTCGGAAATGGAGGAGGGAATCGCCACCTCGCAGATTGACGGTCAGGCCATAATCGCCAGCGTTTGACGGAATGGTCCCAATGGCGCCCCGTTCCGTGGCACCTGAGCCCCAGGCTCGCGTGAGCGGCGAGGCGCTTTGGTGATCGTTCATGGCCAGGGTCCCGGAGCCACCGTTGGCAATGTTGACGTCGATGTACCACACCAACACATCCCAAGCCGAACCGTCAGGGTGACCGCTGTCGAGGAAGGAATCGTAGATGTCGTTGTCCGTGCTCTCGTAGACGCTGTCAAGGAGGTCACGTGCACGGTAGAAGTGGACATCCCCTTCGTAGCCGGTTTTGGTTTGTGTCAGTTCCATGCGAAGCTGCTCAACACCCTCTGCGTCCGTCCAGACAAGGGAATCAATGAAACCAGCTCGACCGCTGAAGGCGTAAATGAGGCTGTGACCGTCGTCTGAACGGGCGACGACGTCCACGACGCCGTTGTAGATCGCCACGGTTGAGGCCGACCATGATTGGCCCAAGAGCGTGAAAGACCAGGCGTCCCCTTTGTTCCACGGGAAGTTGAACACCGGTTGGGCCTCACCTTCCTCGAACACCGAGAGACCGTCGTGCGTGACACGGCCGAGGAACGGGTTGTGGTTGATGACCGCATGACGTTGCGCTTCCCGTTCGCTGGAGATACCGAGTCGGTACAGGCCTTCATCCTCATCGGTCTCGGCCACCACAAGGCGGGCGCTGTCCTCCCCGAATTGCGGGGTGATGAAGGTGTACAACCACTGGTCACCCACCGACCAGGAGGGAAGTTGCAGTTCCCCTTCGGACGTGTTTCCGTAGCCGTCGGAATTCACCGTCGGCCCGTCAAGGCACCCTGCCAAACCCATGCTGCACATGAGCAGCGCAAGGAACACGGCTCGGTGCATGGTTGGTGCTCACGGGGGGTGCTTGAAAGGCTAACGCTCAGTGAAGGACCGTTCCTGGGTCGGCGTCCTGAACAAATACTGCTCAGAGCAAACCGTTCTGAGAGAGTTGCCCGGTACCGGCAAGCACCACAGCCACGATGGACATGAGCTTGATCAGGATGTTGAGCGAAGGACCGGAGGTGTCCTTGAACGGGTCGCCGATGGTGTCACCGATGACAGCGGCGTCGTGAGCGTCATCGCCCTTCTTGGCACCGGGGATGTGGTCCTGCTCAATGGCTTTCTTGGCGTTGTCCCATGCACCACCAGCGTTGGCCATGAATAGGGCCATCAGCACACCGGTCACAAGGGAACCAGCCAGCATGCCACCGAGGGCGCTGGTGCCCAGGCCGAAACCGACGAGAATGGGGGCGAGAATGGCAACCACACCGGGACCGACCATCTCACGGATGGCGGCCTTGGTGGAAATGTCGACGCAGGTCTGCGAGTCGGGCTTGACGCCTTCCTTGCCCTCGAGAAGACCGGGGATTTCCTTGAATTGACGGCGGATCTCGACCACCATGGCACCGGCAGCCTTGCCCACCGAGGTCATGGTCATGGCGGCCACGACGAAGGGCAGACCGCCACCGATGAGGAGGCCGATGACAACACGAGGGGTCGTCAGGTCGAGGTTCACGCCGCCAACAGCGGTCGTGTAGGCCGCGAAGAGGGCGAGGGCCGTCAGGGCGGCCGAACCGATGGCGAAGCCCTTGCCGACGGCAGCGGTGGTGTTGCCGATGGAGTCGAGTTCGTCGGTGATGGCACGGACATCGTCGCCCAGTCCGGACATCTCAGCGATGCCACCGGCGTTGTCGGCGACGGGACCGTAAGCGTCCACCGTCATGGTCACACCAACCGTAGCGAGCATGCCCATGGCGGCCATGGCGATGCAGTAGAGACCGAAGGCGTCGTCGCCATCGATGGAACTGCCGAATTGGTCAGCGCCGAGGATGCCGAGCGCAATGAGCAAGATGGGAATGAACGTGGACATCATGCCGACGGAAAGACCGGCGATGGCGTTGGTGGCGGGACCGGTCTTGGACATTTCACCGATGTGGGGAATGGCCTTGGTCTTGATGCCAAACACGGGCTCGATACCGGTGTAGTATTCGGTGACCAGACCGATGAGGATCCCGATGATGCTGCCAAGAACCACGGCGTGCATGACGGCGAAATCAACGTCGATGATGCCGAACTGGATGGCGCCGTAGCCACCGAGCCAAAACAAGCCGGCTCCGATGAAGGTGGTGTTGCGAAGGGCTGCCGCAGGGTCGCTGCCGTTCTTCAGGAAGCTCATGGAGAAGACACCGGCCACCGAGGCGAGGTAGCCGATGAGGCCGAGGAGAATGGGCATCATCACGTAGTCGGGTGCGATGGTGATGTCGAACTCGTTGGCGATGACCATGGCGGCGATGATGGAACCCACGAAAGATTCGAAGATGTCCGCACCCATGCCGGCCACGTCACCCACGTTGTCACCCACGTTGTCAGCGATGACACCGGGGTTGCGGGGGTCGTCCTCGGGAATACCAGCCTCGACCTTGCCGACAAGGTCGGCGCCCACGTCAGCGGCCTTGGTGTAAATGCCACCGCCGACACGAGCGAAGAGAGCGATGGAGGAGGCGCCCATACCGAACCCGGCGGCGGCGCTGATGACGTTCATGCCGCCCTCAGCGTCCGTTTCACCGGCCCCGAGCCAGAACGCAACGAGGGAAATACCGAGCAGGCCAAGACCGCCCACAGACAACCCCATCACGGCGCCGCCGTTGTAGGAGACGGCCAGGGCACCCGCTTGACCGTCGGCCTTGGCGGCCATGGCGGTGCGGCCGTTGGCAGCTGTGGCGGCGTTCATGCCGGAGAAACCAGCACCGACCGAGGCCAGGGCACCGAGGAAGAAGGCGATGGCCGTTTCGAGGTCGTTGAGGACGTAAAGGAGGGCGCCCACAGCCACACAGAAGATGGCGAGCACGCGGTACTCGGCGAACAGGAACGCCATAGCGCCTTTTCGGATTTCAGAAGTGATGTCAGCCACCACGTCGTTGTCGATCTTCACTTTGTTCACTTGCTGGTACAGCACGAACGCAATCACCAAACCGACCACGGCGGCACCGGCTGAAATCAGTGCAATGTTTTCCATCATCATCATCACCTATGTCCCGGCCACCTGAGAGGGATTCATAAGCCGTTCCCCCGTAAAAACGGGACAGCGTACGGTTTTCAACGGTGTTGATGCACTGGCCGCCACCCATGGAAGTGCAATCGTTGAAAGAGGGTGGCCCCGTGGGCGGGTCATGAGCATCAGCGCCGAGGAAATCTTGGCGGAAATCGGTCCCGTGCAAGAAGTGCTGGACGCTCACGACGGTGTGGTCAACGTGCTTGATACGAGCGACGGCAACATCATGCTCTCGCTCGATGGAGGATGCAACGGGTGTTCCTCAACGCCCATGACGGCCATGCAAATCTACTACTCGCTCAAGAAACTCGACGCCGTGAACGACGTGATCTTCGTCAACGGCGAATTGCCCGATTACATGCGCACCTTCATCGACCAAAAAATGGCCAAGGAAGCCGAAGAAGGCGACGCTGGTGAGGGCCCTCAAGGCGAGATCGTCTGAGACTGCGCATCCCCACCAACCCGAACCCTCGAATCCTGCATTCCGCAGGTGTACCTCATCGCCCCCACGCATCGTCGAGGTCGTGGACCCTTCCAATGCCGACCGGGGCTTACTCTTCTTCACGGCGACCGATGCTGTGCGGGTTGGCGCCAAACGAGATGTTCTCTCCCTTGATGTTCATGCGAGCGGAGATGGCGAGCACCACGCACACCACCGACAACGGCAGCGGGAGGTAATTCGACCCCCACATTGTACCGCCCGAAAGGGACAGCCACCAGAGCACACCGGCAGCGAGCATCAGCGTAGCAAAGATGACATTTTGTGCGATCAACTCTGCTCGAGGTGACCGGGAGAAGGTGGCGATGAAGGTGAACAGGACCGCTGAAACACCGCAAAGGGTTTCGGCCAACTGTTCGATGACCGCCGGGTCCACCATGGAAATCCATCGGCGTCGCCCATTTGAACATGAGGGCTGGAGCGAACCTTTGTCAAGGGACGGGCCTTGTTTTTGCTATGGCCGGCGGCTCGTTCACCCTCCCGAAACCACGACCCAACGGGCCCCCCTATTTTTCCCGCAACCAGGTGGCCAACGCCTTGCATCAGGTGGCCGTGTTGCTTGAACTTCAGGGCGCCAACGTGTTCCGGGTTCGCTCCTATCAGAACGCATCACGCATGTTGGGGTCCATCACCGAAGATTTCGGTGAACTGGTCCTCAGCGGAGCCATCTTTGACATGAAAGGCATTGGAAAGGGCCTTGGGAGCGCCTTGACCCAGGCCATGACCGAAGGACAATGGCCTCAGGACTGGCACGACCTGCACGACAACACCCCTCCCGGCCTCATTGAGATGCTGGGCATCCCCGGACTGGGGCCCAAGCGCATCAAATTGATGGCCGAAGAACTGGGCGTGACAACGGTCGCAGAACTCAAGGAAGCCGCCACGGACAACCGCATTGCACCCATGAAGGGCTTTGGCAAGAAATCACAACAACGCATCTTGGACGGCATTGAACTCCTCTCACGGTTTCGAGCCCGCCGACGCTTGGACATTGGCTTGCGCTACGGTGAAGCGTTCCAACGAAAAATCGCCGCCATCGACGGCGTGCATCGGGCCACGTTGGCGGGGAGCGCACGGCGGCGAAAGGAGACCATCGGCGACCTTGACGTGGTCGTTTCGGTGGACGATGCCAACCATGAAGCCGTGGCCGCCGCCATCCTCAACCTCAACGGCATTGCCGACGTGAAGGGGGCGGGCGATTCCAAGATCAGCTTGATTCTTGACACGACCATCTTTGACGAATCCTTCGCCGTGGGTCACATCGACCCGAACGTCCTCGACGCCATCGGTGGTGACGATTACGAACAAATGGAAGCGGGTGGGACCATCGATGCCCAAGTTCGCCTTGTCCCACCGCACGTTGAACCGTTCACGCTGGCGTACTTCACCGGCAGCAAGGAGCACAACATCGTGATGCGTCAACGGGCCATCGACCGAGGGTTGAAACTCAATGAGTTCGGCCTCATTCCCGAAGCCGAAGCAGGTGAACTCAAGGGCATGGCGGCGGCTGCGTTCTCACTCAAAGCCAGCGAGGAGGCGGACATCTACGCCCACCTGGATTTGGCATACGTCCCACCCGAACTCCGTGAGGACACGGGCGAAATCGATGCGGCGGCGGCCCACGCACTCCCAGACCTCATTGAAGTGGCCAACGTCAAGGGTTCGCTGCACAACCACACCACCCTCTCCGATGGTGAAGCGAGCCTTGAGCAAATGGCCGACACCGCTCGAAAGATGGGGTGGTCCTGGCTGGGCATCGCCGACCACTCCCCCACGCTGAAAATCGCCAACGGGGCCAGCGCCGATGACTTGCTCGCACAGGGCCGCACCATCGCCACCTACAACCAACAGTGGGCCGATGAAGGCGTGGACTTCCGGTTGTTTCACGGCGTAGAATCCGACATTCTCCCGGGCGGTCGACTCGACCACCCCGACGATGTGCTCGCTGAACTGGACTACGTCGTCGCCAGCGTTCACGCCATGACCAAGTGGCGAGGACGCGACGAAGTCGAAAACACGGAGGAGTTGCTGAAGGTCATTGACCATCCCGCCACCACCGTGCTCGGCCACCCCACCGGACGCATCCTTCAGGGACGTGAAGGCTACGAGGTTGACCTGTTCGCCGTGCTTGAACACATGGCCGACCACAACGAAGCCGGACGTCTGAAGGCGATTGAGCTCAACGCCAGCCCCTACCGACTCGACCTGGATTGGCGCTTGTGCAAGCACGCCAAAGGCCTGGGGGTCCCCGTTGCCATCAACCCTGATGCGCACTCCATTCGTGGCCTCAGCGACATCGCCTACGGCGTGATGGCGGCACGAAAGGGATGGATTGAACCGGCCGATACGCTCAATGCGCTCACAGGGCATGAACTGGCCGCTCGACTGGTGGCCTGACGAAGCACACCTTCATGGCGCTCGGGGGCTTCAGCCCACCATGCGCACCTTGCGGACGTTCATCATGGGCGCTTCCATGGCCCTCCCTGGCCTGTTTCTTGGCCTTCTCATCTGGATCCTCGCCGGCCAGCCTGCTGACGGCGCCTCCCCTGTGATTGAGGTCGTGGCGTGCAACCTCGTCCCGTTGACGTCCATTTTCTTGGGTCTCTTCTTCGGTTGGAAAACCGGTGAGGAGTACAGCGCCAACTACGAGCCTCAGGGGTGAGGGCGATGAAGCGAGCCGAAAAAGCCGTGATCATCGCACAACAGCTCGAGGAACTCTATCCGGAAATCCCCGTCCCACTGGACCACAGCAACCCGTTTGAACTGCTCGTGGCCGTCCTCATGTCGGCGCAAACCACCGACCTGAAGGTCAACGAAGTCACGCCTGCGCTGTTCGCCAAGGCCAGCAACGCCGCCACGATGGCCACCCTTCCCGTCGAAACCATCCTCGCCGACATCCGCCAGGTAGGGCTGGCGCCCACCAAGGCGAAGAACATCCGTCGATTGTCGGAGATCCTCGTCGAGCGGCACGGTGGCGAGGTCCCTGCATCCTTCGAAGATCTGGAAGCGCTGCCGGGTGTTGGCCACAAAACGGCCGGGGTTGTCATGGCTCAGGCCTTTGGCGTACCGGCCTTTCCCATTGACACCCACATCCATCGTCTGGCAGCACGTTGGGGGCTCTCCAACGGCACCACCGTGGAAAAGACCGAACGGGACCTAAAAGCGGTGTTTCCCAAAGAAAAATGGAACGACCTGCACTTGCAAATCATCTTCTTTGGACGGGAATACTGCCCGGCCAGGTACCACGACTTGACCACCTGCCCCATCTGTTCGTGGGCTGCGACCAAGAAGCGCATCCGTGAAGAGGCCAAGCGTTGATGTTCAAAGAAGCGAAAAGTTACGACCGACCAGGCTTGTCACAAGGATCACCGAAGCGAGCACCATCGTGATGCGGAGCGCCACGTGGTGGGAAGATTCCTCGTGTGCTTCTCTGGCAAAGGCATAGGCCAGCAAAGCGATCGAGCCGGTTTGCAGGATGACGCTCAACGCTGCGAAAAGATCGACCTGGGTGGCATAACCGTCGAGGTCATCGGCGAATTGCTCCGCTTCGGTTTCATCCGCCAAGTCGTAGTCTGCTGCCACGGGCTCGGAAGCATCCAGCGGAAACTGTCCAAACAGCGAGGACACCACGAGCAGCCCCAAACCGAACATCAGCCAGCGCTGAAACCCGTACATCGCCCCTTTGGCGACCATCTGAACAGGTGGCTGGTAGGGCGACGCGGCCGGAGCGGGAGGCAACGGAGGTTGCATGGGCTGTGTTCGGAACGCAGCAGTAAGAAGTTTCCTTCATCAGGTGCTGAACACGGACCGTGCGCCTTCGAGAACGATGGCGCTGGCGAGGGAAGCGAGACCGGCAATCCACGTCAGCAACACCATTTGGCCCACGGCGCTGGTTCGTGTACCACCTCGTAGGCGGGTCGCAATGGACGAGACGGCCATCACTTGCATGAGGATGAGGAGCGACACGACGATCTTGAAGTAGCGAATGTTGTCTTCCACCGAAGAAGCATCTTCCATCACGGGGAGGGCCACCCCACCGCCGAAATCCGACAGGGCGTTCACGTCGGACTGACCGAGGCCCGACGCCACGCCCGCAATGGCATCGCCGAGTTGGACGACGATGGACGTCGTCACGTTCAGCGTCGCCACGCTGGAAATCAGCAGGCCCATGGCCACGCCCCACATGGTGTTGGCCGAGAGGGCACGGCGGTTGCGCAAGGAAAGCAGGTTTCCAACGGACCTTGACACCATCTCTGCGGTTTCCGCTGGCTGGCCCGAGGATTGTGACCCCTCGATGTAAATTCGCGTGTAGCGTGAAATGACGGCTGAGTTGGTGTCTGCGGTGAAGTAGTCCCACGCCCGGTCCGAATCAATGCGGGTGCTCAGCCGCTTCTCCAAGCGGTCGATGGAATTGTCCAGAGGGCCGAAATCAATGCCACGGAGGGCCTTGATGGTCGCTGAAGGCTCGGCGGAACGGGCCTGAGCAGTACCACCGAGAGCACGGATGAAATCCGGGTAGGTTTCGTCCCGACGTTGAATCTGACTCTCTTCACGTCGAACCAGGCTGGACGGGATCAAATACGCCGTGAACGGCACCGCGATGTAGAGCAAACCCCACTTGTCCCATTCGCTGGTGATGACCCCCCAAATCACGAACAGGGTGAGCAAGCTGACCACCAGCAAGCCAGCGCTGATGCCCGACGCCAGAAGGAACGATCGCCTGAACAGGATACGGAACGGCGTGTCCATCTCGTCCCGTGCGAAGGTGAGGTCGTTGGGGATGGTGGCCCGGAACGCAAACACCGCAGCGATCTGGATGAACACGAACATCAAGGACGCCAACAGAAGGAACCGGAGGCGGGAAGCAATTTCGATGGGGGTGTCGTTCGCCGTCCCCACCTCGAACAGAACGAGGTGAATGCCTGCGATGACCAAGCCAAACAGCCCGGCGGTGGTCAAGGAGACGTAGATCTCCTGAAGCGTGTCCACCGACTCAAGCCGGGTGTCGTAGAGGGTGTTGTATTGCTCGGCGATGGTCTCCTGTTCGGAGCGCATGAACTCGTCGATGGGCTGACCGGCTTCGATGGAAAACGCCATGCGGTCCAAAAAATCGGACCACAACGGGCTCGGACTTTGGTGGGCGACGATGCGAGCTGCCTCAGGCAACGACGTGTTCCACTTGTCGACCAGCGTCTCGATGCGCTTCACTTCCGATGCCAGTTCACCGTAATCACGCATCTGCTTGAGGATGTCAAAGATGGATTGGGCACCCACCTCACCGATGGACAAAATGCCCATGCGCGTGATGAACATGTGCATCTCGGCTTCGATCATGGTGGCTGAGCGTTGAACATCCAGCAGCGGGAAGCCAACGGCTGCCACGGTGGCCATGGCGGTCAGCAACAACGGGAACAGAACCCCGGTAATGCCCGAAAAAAGGGCACCTTCAGCCAACCCACCGGTCAAAAACACAACGAGGATGCCGATGAAGAAGGTAACAACGCTAACGGGAAGGACGTAGAGCAGCCCGAACCTCGCCGGGGGCATTTCGAGGCGACGGAGGGCGATTTGCCAAATTGGCATTCTCTCCATCTTGCCTCATCCCCTCACGAGTGGTTGACCCCGACCCAGGTGTCAATGGCCCGGTCGAAGTGGTCCCAACCGTTGGAATAGTACAGCCCGAGCAAGTCAAACACGTCGTCGTAATGGGTCAAATCGCGGTCGGCCATGCGCTGGATGGCAGCGGCGCGCCGAAGCATTTCGTCGTAGATGTCACGCTTGTTGGCAAACCCAGCCATGGCTGCGATCTTGTTCTCCAGCAGGTGGGACTGGAACATACCTCGGAAGTAGTGCTTGTCTTTCACCGGATCCCATTCAAACATACCACGGGTCAGCACACCGTCGCTGTGCTTGTTGTACCCGATGACTTCGTCAATTCCGGTGATACGTCGGGCGATACCGCCACCCGGTGCTTCGACCACTTCTTGGAAGATAGCGAAATTGAGGTTGTCGAAGAAACGGATGGGGACGTTGATCGGGTCACCGGTGAAACGCTGAATCATCTTGACGATGGACGATGCGTGGAACGTCGCAATGACCGGGTGACCGGTCTGCATGGCTTGGAACGCCGTGGCACCTTCCACACCGCGAATTTCACCGATGATGATGTAACGAGGTCGGCTACGCAAAGCTGCTTTGAGCAAGTCGAACATTTCGACCCGTGAGTCTTCGTTCTTGGCGTCGCGGGTCACCAATCGCTGCCAAATCTTGTGACGAACCTTGACTTCAGGGGTGTCCTCAGCGGAGTAGATCTTGACGTTGTGATCGATGAACGGCAAAATGGCATTCAAGGTCGTGGTTTTTCCGGATGCCGTTTCCCCCGACACCAGGACGGACATGCCGTATTCCAAACAGATCCAGATGTAGGCTGCTTGTTGGGCAGACATCGTGCCCCACTTGATGAGTTGAACCACCGAGATGGTTTCTTCAGCGAACTTACGGATGGTGAACGAGGGCCCCAGCATGGAGACGTCGTCGGAGAAAATGATGTTGATACGAGAACCGTCAAGCAGCACACCGTCAATGATGGGCTTGTTATCGGACACCGGACGGCCGATACGCTCCGACATGGCACGGAGGTAGCGGGCCAGCAATTCCCGTTCCCTGAACCGAATGTTCGAGGTGACCATGCCGAACACCTTGTGATCCATGTGAATGTGCTTCAAGCCCACCGAGTGAATGTCTTCCAGCATCTCGTCGGAGAGCAGCGGCTCGAGTGGGCCGTTTCGGATGAGGTCGCG